>DATLEB010000187.1:0-58777 GCA_035525615.1 Kofleriaceae bacterium
GCCTTTCTGCGCCCACCACCCGATCGAGCGCATCACGAGACCCAGCGTCTGTCGAAGCGCCACCATCGAGCGCGCCCTTCGAATGACCGAGCGCGGGCGGCCTGAGCAAGCTTGACGTCCACCCTCGCAGCGCCGGGCGAGTGGGCTCCTGTGCCGTGCGAATGCAGCCGCGGAGGCCATGCCCACCCACGCCGCCAAACATCGCACGGTCCCTCACCCGCTACGCCACTTCTCCTCTCGCGTCTGGGTCCTTCCGATCTCGCGTTCTGATCTCTGACCTCTGGGAAGCTCGGACGCTCGCTCGCTTGGCGTCGCGCGACCGCGCGCGCGATCGTCTGTGCATGCACGGAGGCGGCGAGGGGGAGGTATGGGCCCTCCTCGGCCCGTGCGAGTTCCGCAGCGCCTCCACTGAACCACGACCCTCGCTCGCGGCCGCTTGCGGCCGCGACGTCGGTGGTGCGGATCATCTCGACCGTCCGAGTCCAGCACCGAGCGAGGACTGTCTGAGCCACGGGCCGAGTGGGGGCCCGTGCCGCCCCCGCGGCCGCCGGCGCGCGTGGGCCCACGACCGTGCGTGCGCACGATCCGATCTCCGCGCGCGCCACCGCGCGCGCGATTCGCGCTACTCGGTCAGAAGATCCAGAACGGCTTCGAACCAGCGAAGAGCACGTTGTCCTGGCCCGCGTGCGGCTCGGACAGCTGCATCTCGATCATCACGCCGCGCAGCATCCGATCCTTGTCGGGGTGGCGCTCGCTGACTTCGCCGTCGAGCACCGACACGATCTTGCCGACCTCGCTGCAGTTCACGAGGCCCCACGAGCAGCGATACAGCGGCGTGCCGGGGCGCGCGGTCGACAGGTTGTCGTACGGCACGAAGCCGACCACGACCTTGTTGTTGCGCGCCTTCAGGTAATACGAGGACGACAGGCGATCGTAGGCGGCCTTCTGCGTCGCGATCGCCGCGTCGAGGATCGCGAGCTCGCGGTCGGCGACGGCGAGGTCGTCGATCGCGGCCTGACGCTCGAGCTCGGCCTGCGACAGCTCGCGGCGCGCGCTCACCGTCGCCAGGCTCTTGCCGGCCTCGGCGACCGTCGGTCCCACGTCGGCGATGAACGCGGCGTTGGACGCCTGGACGCGCTCCAGCTTGCCCTTCTCCGCCGCGGCGCGCGCGCGCTCGAGCTCGAGCTGGTCGAGCCGCTGCTGCGCCGCCGACACGTCCGACGTCGCCGCCAGCACCTTGTCGTGCGACGGCGACAGGATCACGGGGCGCACCCACGAGTTGTCGAAGAAGTAGAAGATGTTGTTGATGAGGTAGAGGATGAGCCCGAGCATGATCGCGCCGAGCGCGACGATGCCGGCCACCTTGTACGTCTTCACGATCAGCGGCTGGATCGTGAACCGCGCGCGCGAAGCTCGGTTTGAGGCGGTTGTCGTCGGCATCGGCGAGTCCATCTAGTGCTCCAAGCTAAGCAGCCGGCAGCTCGAATCGACCGGTCGCGCTTGCGACCTGTGCGACCTGCGCTGTGGCTGTTGCCACCGTGACCGCGGCGGTAGCGGCGACGGCGACCGGCGCCGAGTTGACGGCCGCGACCGGCTCGACCACGCCACCTTCGGCGGCCGCAGCGCGGTCGTCCTTGGTGGAGTCGTCGAAGTCGCGCGTCTCCCAGCTACCGGAATCGAGAGTGAAGAAGGCGAGCGGCGTGATGAGCGCGTAGAGCACCGGCACGACCAGCGCCGCAGGGATCAGCGCCAGCGGGTGCACGACGTCGAGCTTCAGCTTGCGCGCCTTGAAGTAGTAGATGACGCCCAGGATCGTCGCGATGACGACCTGACGCGTGAGCAGCTTGAACAGCGTGCCGTGCATGATCGAGCCCATCAGCAGGGCCGGATACGCGACGACGAACATGCACAGCGAGAAGTAGTGCACCGCGATGATCGGGTTCAGGCGCCACATGTGCGTCACGCCGCCGAAGCAGTCGATGATGAACGAGCGGCGCCAGCGCAGCTGCTGCGAGAGGTAGTCGCTGATCTTCGACGGGCCCTGCGTCCAGCAGACGGCGTCGAGGGTCATCGTCGTGAGGTAGCCGGCCTTGATGATCTGGCGGGTGAGGTAGCGATCCTCGCCGTACTTGATCGACACGCCGCAGAACGAGCGGTGCTCGAGGGTGTCGTGGAGCTCGAGGAGCACGCTACGGCGATACGCGGTGAGGCAGCCCGACAGACAGCTCACGCGCTGGAACGCCCACTCGAGGCTCTTGATCGAGTGGTACGAGTACCAGTACTTGATCGCCTGCATCTTCGTGAGCCAGTTGTCGTGCTTGTTGCCGATGTCGACCTTGCCGCCGACGGCAGCGATCTCCGGCTTGGTGAAGCGCACGACCAGCGCTCGGATGGAGGCCTTGTCGACGATCACGTCGGAGTCGACCGACACGATCACCTCGGACCGCGACAGGAGCACGGCCCGGTTGATCGAGCGGCGCTTGCCCATGTTGCGGGTGTTGCGCATGACGCGCAGGCGGCCGCCGCTCTTGCGAGCCACGGCCGACGCGTGCTGGTAGCTGTCGTCGGTCGAGCAGTCGTCGATGACGACGATCTCGTACTTGTCCGACGGGTACTCGACGGCGAGCAGGCTCTCGAGCGTCGAGCGGATGCCGAGGCCCTCGTTGAACATCGGGACCACGACCGTGACCGTCGGCTCGAAGCTCGGGTCGCGCTCCTCGAACACGTTGCGGCGCAGGATCTTGACCGCGACGTTGGCGATGTAGCGGTTGAAGAACAGCACGAGCCCCAGGACCTGGAGCAGGAGCAGGAGCGCGTTGTTCAGCATGGACGCGCCCTCCCCGTCGACCCACTCGACCGAGGAGCCACCCACGCCGCGCCGAGCTTCTCGAACGCGACCGGCAGGACCGCGGGCCCGGAGCCCACGACGACGCCACGCATGGCGACCGGCTTCATGCCGGGGGACGATACGGTGAAGTCGTACGTTCCCGGCTCGATCATGGGGACGACGACACCGCCCGCCGGGCCCTTGTAGCTGGCCTCGGCCGGCGCGCGCGGGCCCGAGCCGTCGGCCGGCACGAACGAATCGATGGCGACGGTCACGTCGCCGCCCGCGTTCTGCGCCTTGACCTCGAGGCTGCCGAACGGCAGCAGCGTGAAGCTCTCGCCGGCGTCCACATTCCACGCGTCGATCCGGCGCTGGATGTTGCCGGCCGAGTGCTTGACCTTCACCAGGTACGAGACGACCTCGGGGACCGCGACCTCGAACGAGCCGTCGCTGCCGGTGATCGCGTTGTACGACGACGCCGCGATGAGGCGAATCTCGGCGCCGGAGACCGGCGTGCCGTCGGGCGTCGTGACCTTGCCGCGGACGATCTGATCGTCGACGAGCGTGAGCTTCACGTCCTCGCGGCGCTGACCCGACGTGAGCAGCTCGACCCACGGCGCGGTGCGCTTGCTACCGCCACGCGCCTCGAGGCGGATGTGGCCGGCCGGCATGGTCAGCTCGAACTGGCCGATGGCGTTGGTCTCGAAGCGGTGCTTCTCGTTGATGCCACCGGCGGCGAGCGTCGACAGCGCCGTGATGCTCGCGCCCTGGACGCCGTTGCCCTCGGCGTCGACGACGACGCCACGCACGGTGACGGGATCGTCGAGGCGGATGACGACGTCGGTGGGTTTGTCGCCGGCGGTCGCCTGCGCGAGCCCCTGCGCCATGCCGCGCGACGCACGCAGCGTCACGGCGCCCGGAAGCGCCGGCAGCTCGAAGCGGCCATCGCGCGCGGTCTCGGCGGAGAGCGACATCGACGCTTCGAGCAGCGCGCGTGCGCCCTGCTCGATCTCGAGATTGACGACGGCCTCGGAGACCGCAGCCCCACGCGCATCCACGACTCGACCGCGAATCGTGCTCACGGGCTGCAGATCCAGATCGCGTGACGTGGCCTCGTTTGCCTGGAAAGGCTCCGGAACTCCGACAGCGCTGTCAGATCGAGCGTGAACTTTCCACCAGATTCCCGAGGGGACCTCGATGGCATAGCGACCGGAACCGTCCGCGATCGCGGTGATCTCGCCCGAGGCGTTCATGAAGGCGACCTCGGCACCAGCAACCGGCGTGCCCGACCCGAGCAGCCGGACCGTGCCGGTGACGTGGACCGGCGGTCCACCCCTGGAAGGACCGGCGCGGAGCACGTTGCCGCCTGCCCCACCCTTGCGAGCGGCCGCCGGGCCAGCCCACGGATCACTCGCACCGGATGCGGTCTGCGAGCTTCCGTTTGGATCGCTGGCATGCGCTGACGACTCCGCGTGATCACCGCCGCGTCGGAGCTTGTTTGCTCCGACGACAACAATCGCGGTGGTCGCGACGAGCGCGACGACCACAGCGATGCGGGCCCTGCGATCGAACGTTGCCAATGGACGTCTCTAAACGAAACTAGGGGCGACCCAAGTCGGGCCGCGTCAAACGCAATGATCGCAAACTATTACGGTTGGGCCGGGAGTACAAGCAAACGACACCTGGAAGCGACCCGTCCGTGACCCTGGGCATGGGGGCCGGCAGAGTAGAGCCCGAGGGGGTAACGAACGGCTCGACTCGCGTGAACGCGCCGCTCCGGAGCGGGATGGAATGTGATTCAGATCGCGGGGTTCGGCAGAGAATCCGAGGTCTCAAGTATCCAGCTGGGAAGCCGGGGCCCCGATCATCAGAGGTCGACCTCATCCAGGTCTTCCGGCTGATCTGAGGTCGCCTCAACCGGGTCGGATTCGACCGCCTCCCGGACCCGTTCGGCCAGCCAGGTGTAGCGGGCGCGGGCAGTGGCGTTTCGAACAGCCATCCCCACCGCGCGGCGCGAGCCGACGATCACCACCAGCCGTTTACCGCGGGTGACTGCCGTGTAAAGCAGTGAACGGCCCAGCATCATGAAGTGCTGGGTGGCGAGGGGGAGGACGACCGCCGGGTACTCCGAGCCCTGACTCTTGTGGATCGAGACGGCGTAGGCGAGGACGAGCTGGTCGAGGTCGGCGCGCTCGTACTCGGCGGTGCGGCCGTCGCCGAGCGCGACCCAGAGCTTGGCGGCGTCGGGGTCGACGCGCTCGACGATGCCGATGTCGCCGTTGTAGACGTTCCGGTCGTAGTCGTTCTTGAGCTGCATGACCTTGTCGCCGAGGCGAAAGGCGCGCTCGCCGCGCGACAGCTCCGGCTTGTCGGCGCCGGGCGGGTTGAGCCGCGCCTGGAGCGCGGCGTTGAGCGCGGTGGTGCCGAGCTCGCCCCGGTGCATGGGCGCCAGCACCTGCACGCCGGTCATGCGGTCGAAGCCGAAGCGTGCGGGGATGCGCTCGGCCACCATCTCGACGACGGTCTCGCGCGCGGCCACCGCCTCCTCGCGCGCCACGAAGTAGAAGTCGCTCGTGGCCGCCCCGGAGGCGGCGGCGTCGAGGTCGGGGACCTCGCCCTGGTTGATGAGGTGGGCGCTGGTGACGATCTTCGACTGCGCGGCCTGGCGGAAGATCTCGGTGAGCCGCACGACGGTGGCGGCGCCCGACGCGATCACGTCGGACAGGACGGCGCCGGCGCCGACCGACGGCAGCTGGTCGACGTCGCCGACCAGCACGAGCTGCGTGCGCGGCGGCAGCGCGACGACGAGCGCGCGGAAGAGCGCGAGGTCGACCATCGAGCACTCGTCGACGACGACGAGGTCGGCGTCGAGCGGCGTGTCCTCGTCGCGCTGGAAGTTGCCGGTCTGCGGGTTGTACTCGAGCAGGCGATGGAGCGTGATGGCCTCGCGGCCGGTCGACTCGGCGAGGCGCTTGGCGGCGCGGCCGGTGGGCGCGGCGAGCGCGAAGCGGCGGCGCATGCGCGAGGCGAGCTCGACGATGGCGCGGACGATCGTGGTCTTGCCGACGCCGGGTCCGCCGGTGACGACCACGCACTTGTCGACGGCGGCGGCGATGACGGCCTGCTTCTGCTGCGGCGCGAGCTGCAGGTTGCCGGCGATCTCGACCTCGCCGACGGCCTGCTCGACGTCGAGCGAGACCGTGCGCGCCGGCGTGCGGCACAAGGCGGCGAACGCCTCGGCGGCCTCGATCTCGAGCTGCGTGACCGCGGCGAGCGACGCGGTGCGCCCGCGATCGCCCAGCACCTCGCGCGTGACCGAGCCGCCGCGCTCGAGCGCCTCGAGCGCAGGCACGAGCTTCTCGCGCGCGACGCCGAGGATCTCCGCGCCGCGATCGAAGAGCACGTTCTCCGGGACGTGCGTGTGCCCGTCCTCGACCTGATCGCCCAGGACGAACACCAGGCCCGCCTGCAGGCGCGCCGGCGCGTCGCGCGCGATGCCGAGCTTCTCCGCGATCGAGTCGGCGGTGCGGAAGCCGATGCCCCACACCTCGGTGAGCCGGTACGGGTTCTCCTTCACGACGCGCACCGCGTCCTTGCCGTACTTGCGCACGATGCGCCCCGCGAACGCGGCGGTGACGCCGTGGCCGCGCAGGAAGACCATCACGTCCTGCACGTGGCGATGCTCGGCGAACGCGGCCGAGATCTTGGACGCGCGCGACGCGCCGATGCCCTCGACCTCGGTCAGCCGGTCGGGCTCCTTCTCGACGATCTCGAGCGTGCGCGGGCCGAACTTGGCGACCATGCGGCGCGCGAGCTCGGGCCCGATGCCGGGGATGATGCCGCCGCCGAGGAACTTCTCGATGCCGACCAGGGTCTCGGGCGAGCGCACCTGGTAGCCGGCGACCTTGAGCTGCCGGCCGAACTTGCGATCCTCGACCCACGCGCCGCGCACGCGGATCGGCGTGCCCTCGGGGATGCCCCAGAGCTCGCCGACGGCGGTGGCCTCGGCGCCATCGGTGGTGTGGATGCGCGCGACGGTGAAGCCGCTCTCGGGATGACGGTAGACGATGCGCGTGAGCGTGCCGTCGAGAACGGTGCCATCGCCCGCCGCCTCCGCACCGAACAACTTCCCCTGGCCCTGGCCGTTACCGCTCACGACGGACCGTCCTACCACGCCGCCGTGATCGTGAGCGCTACTTCAGATAGGCGGGCGCCTGCACGGCCGAGCGGCACTGCCAGTTGAAGCTGCGCACCTGGCCGGCCTCGCCGCGCTCGCGCAAGCCCGTCATCAGCTCGTCGGCGGCGGTGCGCAGCGCGGCGTCGCTGCGCCCGCTCCAGTGCCACGCCATCGCGACGATGTACGCCGACTCGCCCCAGTGCTCCTCGTAGTCGTCGACCTCGCCGGCGCGGCCGAGGCCCATCCAGTAGTAGGGCTTGCCCTCGCCGTCGCGGCCGTCGCGCGCGATGAGGCGACCGAGGCGCACGATCGACGCGCGTGCGCGATCGGCGGGCGCGCCACCAACGCGAATCGCGTGCATCTCCAGCGCGTCGGCGAGGATCGCGCTCATCCACGGCGAGCAGCCGTCGTAGCCGTAGTCCTCGCCGTGCGCGTCGGCGGTGTGCGCGAAGCAGCGCGCGGCGCGATCGGTCCAGCTCGCCGGCCACGTGTCCTGCATCTCGAGGTACGCGGCGACGGCCTCGTCGGCCCAGGTGCGGAACTGGGCGGCCTGATCGTCGGAGACTGCGGCCGCCGCCTCGTACGCGAGGAGCGCGAAGCCGGCGTGACGCTCGGTCCAGAAGTCGGCGCCGCCGCCGTAGCCGGGATCGGTCCACAGGCCGTGCGCGCGCGTGGCGACGTCCTCGGCGCCCTCGCGGAAGCGATCGTCGCCGGTGAGGAGCCAGTGCAGCGCCATGCCCTGCGCATAGTGATACTTGAGATCGTCGGCGGCGCCGGGGACGCCGATGCGCGTGGCGGCGCCGTCGCCGGTGAGACCGGCGCGATAGATCGCGGCCTCGCGATACGCCGACGCGAGCGGCGCGGCGTCGCCGGTGATGGCGTAGCCGCGGTACATCGCGGTCACGCGATCGAAGAGCCACACCTCGCGGTTGGCCATGCCGGCCTCGAACGCGGCGGTGTTCCAGCGCTCGTAGTCGCAGACGCCGCCGAACGCGTCGAGCGGCGTGCCGGCGACGTCGGCCTGCGCGACGACGGAGCCGAACGCACCGGTGCCCGCGAGGTACGCCGCGGGGAGGAGCGCCCACACCTTGGGGCCGTCGGTGCCGTCGGCGGTGACGAGCGTCGTGGCGACGTCGACGGCGTCGCGATCACCGCCGCCGCTCGCGCCGATCTCGAGATCGAGCGTCGCCGGTCCGGAGACCGCGAGCTCCACCTGGATCTGGATCGCGCGCAGCGAGCCGTCGTCGTACGCGCCGAGCCCACGACGATACGTGGCGAGGTTGGTGCCGCCGGACGCGACGCGCACGTCGGGCGTGGTGGCCATGCCCTTGCGCAGCGGCACGGCGAAGTTGACGACCTGCGTGCCGGACTGCCCCGACGCGGGCACGAGCTGCACCTGCAGATTCGGATCGAGCGGCGGCGGGTTGCCGTCGTCGTCGTCACCGACGGCGTCGTCGCCTTTTCCGACATTGCCGACACACGCGGCGCACGCAGTGACTCCCAGCGCGAGCATGGCCCCGACCAGCTTCATGCGCGCAACTCTACTCCAGCACGACCGTCTTGCCCGCGTACACGAGCACACGATCTTGCAGGTGCCAGCGCACGGCTTGCGCGAGCACGACCTTCTCGAGGTCACGGCCCTTACGCACCAGATCGTCGACGGTGTCGCGATGTGTACAGCGCACCACGGCTTGCTCGATGATCGGTCCCTCGTCGAGCTCGTCGGTCACGTAGTGTGCGGTGGCACCCACGAGCTTCACGCCGCGTTCGTACGCGCGCCGATACGGATCGGCGCCCATGAACGCGGGCAGGAACGAGTGATGGATGTTGATGATGCGGGCCGGCCAGCGCGCGACGAACGCCGGCGAGAGGATCTGCATGTAGCGGGCGAGAACGACGGTGTCGACGCGCAGCTCGTCGAGCGTGGCCTGGATCGCGGCCTCGTCCTTGGCCTGGTGCTGGTGGAACCGGACGCCGAACTGCGCGGCGACCGGCGCGAGCGCGTCGTGGTTCGAGAGCACCGCCGCGATCTCGCAGTCGAGCTCGCCGGCGCGGTGACGCAGCAGCAGATCGTAGAGGCAGTGGTCGTAACGCGAGACCAGGATGGCGACGCGCTTCTTCTCGTGGCCCCAGGCCAGCCGCCACGACATGCCGAAGCGGCCGGCGACCTCGCGGATCGCGGCCTCGAGTGAGATGCGATCGGTGGTGAGCGACGCGAGATCGAAGCGGATGCGCTGAAAGAACATGCCGGCCAGCGGATCGGTGTGCTGATCGGCGTCGAGGATGTTGGCGCCGTGGCCATAGAGGGTCTGCGCGAGCGACGCGACGAGGCCCTTGCGATCGGGGCAGCTGACGAGGAGCGTCGCGAGGTGGGATGTGGAGCTCGTCACCGCGTTCGAGCCTACAACTGATACTCTCGAAGAATGCGAATCATGATCGTTGGCGTGCTGGTGATGGTGGTGGCGGCGTGCGGCGGTGGCGGCAGCGGCGACGACGGCGGCGACGACGACGGCACCACGCTCGGTCCGGGCGGGCCGTACTTCCCGCAGGGCGCGTTCTGGGATCAGGACGTGACCAACGTCCAGCCGGCCGGCAACTCGGACGCGACGATCGGCGCGCTGCGTGCGGCGGGCGGCTGGGGCAACGGCGACGTGTTCCAGATCGACTTCTCGATCGAGGTGCTGCGCGTCGACGGCGCGAGCCCGACCAAGCGCTCGTTCGAACCGACCGACGACTTCTACGATCCGGACTGCGACAACGTGCCGATGCCGGTGCCGTCGGGCGGAAACGTCGAGGGCGAGAGCGGGTACGAGTGCACCGGCGACGGCGACTGTCATCTGATCGTGTGGGCGCCCGACGAGAAGCAGCTGTACGAGATGTGGCGCGCCAACATCGTGGGCGGGACGTTCAACGGCGGGTGTCTTGCGGTGTGGGACACGAGTCGCGTGTACGGGGCCGAGGGTCGTGGCCTCCAGTGCACGAGCGCCGACGCGGCCGGGTTCCCGATCGCGCCCTTGTTGTTCACGGCGGACGAGGTCGCCGCGGGGCGGATCGATCACGCGATCCGCTTCATCCTGCCGAACAGTCGGCCGCAGGAGGGCTTCGTGCCGCCAGCGACGCACGGCACCAACACGACCGGCGGCGCCAACGCGCCCTACTACGGCGTGCACCTGCGGCTGCGCGCCGACTATCCGCTCGAGAGCCTGCCCAGCGAGGGCGCGCGCGTGGTCGCGCGGGCGTTGCAGCGCTACGGCATGTATCACGCGGACGGCGGCAACATCGCGCTGACCGCGGCGGCGGACACGCGCACGACCGCGAAGTGGGACGGTCTGCTCGAGCCGCGCGATCTGAGCGCGCTCGAGGTCGAGGACTTCGACGTGATCGATCACGGCGCGCCGATCGAGCTGACGTACGACTGCATGCGCTGACGCGCGCGCGAGCTGGCGCTCACGGCGGCAGCGGGATGCCGCGCTGCTGGAGCTCGAGCTTCACGCGCTCCTTGGCGCGCGCCTTCGCGACATCGGCCGGGCTCATGAAGTCGCCCTTCGTGAAGCCGAGGCCGACGACGATGCCGCTGTCGGATTCGTCGCCGGTGACGTGCGTCCACACCGATGTGTGCAGCCCCACCGGACCGACGCGGAAGCCGATCGAGCCGATCGGCCCGACCGCGACGTCGCCCGGAGCGAGATGTGCGTCGACGCCGGCCTCGAGCGTGATGCCGAGGTAGCTGACCTTGCCCCAGCCGCCGAGGAGCGACGCGGCGATCGAGTCGGTGCGGCCGTAGGCGCCGCGCACGGCGAGCTCGACGCGATACATCGTCACGGACGGCAGCGTCATGCTGCGCTTGAACTTGCCCTTGCCGAAACCGGCGCGCAGCTCGCCGAAGCCGGCGACGTCGCCGTGGTAGCCGGCGATGAACGAGAAGAGCTTCGCCTGGTACGGGACGACGTCTTCCTTCGTCAGCTCCTCGACGACGACCGCGGCGACCTGCCTGGCTTCCTCCTCGGTGACGGTGGGCTGCGCGTGAGCGACCGACGAGGAGAGCGCGACGGCGGCGACGGCAGCGACGGAGGCGGCGGCGGTACGGATCATCGGGATGATCCTACTGGGGTCAGTGCGTCGGGAGGCCGGGATTCACGAGCGAAACGCGGTAAACGGCAGTACGCGCGGTGATGAGGAGCGTGCGCGCGTCGGTGCCGCCGAAGGCGACGTTGGCCGGCTGCATCGGTACGTCGATCTCGCCCCAGAGCGTGCCCGTCGGCGAGTAGACCTGGACGCCCTGCGCCGCAGCGACGAAGAGGTTCCCCGCGGCGTCGACGGCCATGCCGTCGGGTCCGGCGGGCGTGGCGAACGTGCGCGGGTTCGAGAGCGCGCCGCCGCCGGCGACGTCGTACACGCGCACCAGGTCGGCCTCCGAGTCGCCGACGTAGAGCCGCGTCTCGTCGGGGGAGAGCGCGATGCCGTTGGGTCGCTCGGTCAGCGCGCCGCGGCGCTCGGCGGTGATGGCGCCGCCGGGCGCGATGCGGAACACGCCCATGAACGCGAGCTCGCGCTGGTTGTCCTGGATGCCGTACGGCGGATCCGTGAAGTAGATCGTGCCGTCGCTGCGCACGGTGAGGTCGTTGGGCGAGTTGAAGCGTGAGCCCTCGAAGCGATCGACGACGGTGGCCGGCGTGGCGCCATCGCCGCGCGACACGCGGCGATTGCCGTGCTCGCACGCGAGCAGCGTGCCGTTGGTGTCGACGGCGAGGCCGTTGGAGTTTCCGCTCGGGTTGCGGAACGAGGTCGGGGCGCCCGTCATCGGCCATCGATAGATCTGGTTGCCCTGGATGTCGCTGAAGACGAACTCGCTACCGCTCGCGCGCCACTGCGGGCCCTCGGTGAAGACGTAGCCGCTGCCGACCATCGTCACCGGGCCGATGCCGTCGAGCGGATTTCCTTCGAACGGGCGATCGCCGACGCACCCGCAGTCGTTCATCGGAACGTCGGTGAGGTCGGCGTCGATCGTGACGCCGTCGTCGTCGCCTTGACCGCCGCCGTCACCGCCGCAAGCAGAGGCCGCGACGGAGCAGACGACGACGGCGAACGCGCGCTTCATGCCGCGATTCTATCGGACGCGCGCGTCAGTAGCGCATGTACTCGAGGCAGCACGGACCCTGGACCTGCGATGTCCAGAACAGGTCACTCATGCTGTCGATACTGCAGTTGCCGATGATCGCGAACTGGCCCTGACCCGTGGGTTGATTCGTCCACGAGCGACCGGGGTTGAGGTTCGGGTTGGCGCAGATGACGGCGCGCCACTGGGCGAGCGTGCAGATCTGCGCGCGGAACGCGTCGCTGCAGAACGCGTCGGCGTTCTGGAAGTTGTCGTTGCGGCCGGGGTGCCAGCAGATCGTGCGGGTCCCGAGATCGATGCGCGTCATGCCGTTCGGGCATGCACCGACGCTCGTCGGTCCCGCCGGACCTTGCGGTCCCTGCGGACCTTGCGGCCCGGTCGAGCCGGTGGCGCCCGTCGAGCCGGTGGCGCCGGTCGCGCCCGTCGGGCCGGTGGCGCCCGTCGGGCCGGTGGCGCCCGTGAGGCCCGTCGCGCCCGTCGGGCCGGCGGGCCCCTGTACGCCCTGGATACCCTGGAGGCCGCGAAGACCTTGCGGCCCCGCGGGGCCGACGGCGCCGGTCGCACCGGGTGCACCCGTGTCGCCGGTGAGACCGCGCAGACCTTGCGGACCCGCGGGACCGATGGCGCCCGTCGCGCCGGTCGCGCCCGTCGGACCGGCGGGTCCCTGCGGACCGATCGCGCCGGTCGCGCCCGTCGGACCCGCAGGACCGGCAGGTCCCGTCGCGCCCGTCAGGCCCGTGAGACCGCGGAGACCTTGCGGACCGGCTGGACCGATCGCGCCCGTCGCGCCCGTCGCGCCCGTCGGACCGGCGGGCCCGATCGCGCCCGTCGCGCCAGTCGCGCCCGTCGGACCGGCGGGCCCCATCGCGCCCATCAAGCCGGCCATACCCGTCGGGCCCGTCGGGCCGGCCGGACCCTGCGGACCGGCGGGACCCTGCGGACCGGCGGGACCCTGCGGACCGACGAGCCCCGTCGGATCGCCGACCCAGCGGCCGTTCTCGTCGATCACCTGCTCGTCGCCGATCCACACGCTGCGCGGATGCACGTCGCCGATCACGTCGCCGGCGAACATCGCGTACGGCACGCTGACCAGCTCCTCGCGCGGCGTCATCTCGGGATCGGCGCCGATCTTGATGCCGAGATACAGCGGCGTCCCGTCGAGCTGCGGCAGCGCCGTCGTCCCGCCGAGCGGCACGATGAAGTAGCCCTCGTCGAGCGCGACCTCGTGCGACTCCGTCCACATCGCCCCGCCGCCGGTGGGCGTCGCGTAGAGCGTGTAGACCATCGTCACCGTGCCGGTGACCGGCTGGCCCTCGCTGTTGAAGAGGCGGCCGGTCTGCGTCATCAGCGCGGGCACGTCGTCCTGCGCCGCTTCCGCGACGCCGGCGCTGCCGCCCGCGATCGCACACGCGAGGGCCACGGCCGTCGCAACTCGGGAGGTGATGCTCATGGGGTTCCTCTTCGTCTGCGTCGTCTGCGTCGTCTGCGTCGTCTGCGTCGTGATCACGGCTGGGTCGCTCCGGTGATGCCGCCGCGCCGCCCGTACTCGGGCGACGTCGACGAGCCGTCACCGCTGCGCAGCGTGCCGTACAGCTTGTAGCCGGGGCTCGTCGCCTTCACGGCGCCGGTCACGATCCCGGTGCCGGGATGGCCGACCGGTGCGTCGATGCCAGCGTCGACGGGCGCGTCGATCTCGTCGGCGTCGGTGGGTACCGCCGCGTCGGTGAAGCGAGGGTCGTTGCCCTTGCACGCCGACACGAGGGCGGCGATCGCGAACAGCCAGGACGTCCGGCGCATGCGCGGAGACTCCGTGACCACATTCGATCAGTCAAACGTACATTTCGTACGTACCGATCGTTGCCACCTCGTGCCAGCCGAGGTCGCGGCGTTACGCGTCGGGCTCGGTCACCACGTGCAGGTGCACGCGGCCCGCGGTCGTCACCGTCGGCAGCGCGGCGTGGCGCGCGGGGCGTGGCGCGACCGGCGTGGTCGGACGGATGTCGGGTGCCCGCTCGGCCCACGCGCGCGCCACGTCGCGATCGAGCAGGTGCGTGGGGCGCACGTTGGAGATCGCGCTCAGCATGATCGAGCGGAGGTGCGGGTTGTCGCGCTCGAGATCGGCGAGCAGCTTGGTCATCGCGTCGCGCTTCAAGCCCTCCTGCGAGCCGCAGAGGTTGCACGGGATGATGGGGAACCGGAGCTCGCCGGCGAGCGCCGCGATGTCGCTCTCCGCGACCTCGATCATCGGACGGATGACGTCGAAGCGATCGTCGTCGGTGCGGTAGCGCGCCGGCATCGCCTGCAGCTTGCCGCTGTAGAAGAGGTTGAGGAGGAACGTCTCGAGCGAGTCGTCGCGGTGATGGCCGAGGGCGATCTTGTTGCAGCCGAGGCGCTCCGCCGCCGTGTAGAGGATGCCGCGGCGAAGGCGCGAGCACAGCGAGCAGTACGTCTGCGCGCTGTCGAGGTGCGACGTCACCACCGAGTACGTGTCCTCGCGCAGGATCTCGAACGGCTGCCCGGTCGCCTCGAGCCACGCGCGCAGGCTCGCGCCGTCGTAGCCGGGCTGCACCTGATCGAGGTGCACGGCGACCAGCTCGACCTTGAACGGCAGGCGCGGGACCAGCTTGGTCAGGAGGTGAAACAGCGTGTAGCTGTCCTTGCCGCCCGACATCGCCACCATGATGCGATCGCCGGCGGCGAGCAGCTCATGGCGCTCGCACGTCTCCTTGACCTGACGGTAGAGGAGCTTCTCCAGGCGCTGCATGGCGGACATCGGCGGCACCTTACTACGGTCCGAGGACCGAATCACGGATTGTCGGGCCCTGCGGGGGGTGGTACTAATCAACTTGATTACGATTGATTGAGGTTGTCATGTCGGAACGCGTCGTCACCGCTCATATCCCCGATGCGCTCGCGCGAGAGGTCGACCGGCTTGCCGGGCAGCTGGATCGTCCGCGCGGATGGATCGTCAAGGAGGCGCTCACTCGCTATGTCGAGCTCGAACGCAAGCGGCACGCGTTGACGCTCGAGGCGCTCGCCGACGTCGATGCCGGCCGCCTGGTCGACCACGCCGAGATCGAGAGCTGGGCCGCGAGTGTCACCGAGCCGAAGCGCAAGAAGCGGCGCTGATGGCACTGCGATGGACGGCCACCGCTAACCGCGATCTCGTCCGGCTGCACGCGTTCCTGGCGCCCGCCGATCAGCGGGCAGCGACCCGGGCGGTGCGGCGAATCCTCTCGGGCGTGAAGCACATCGCGCGGCATCCTCGGATCGGCGTGCGACTTGCCGAGTACGACCCGCGCGAAGTGCGCAGCTTGATCATCGGCGACCACGAGCTTCGCTACGAGGTACGCGATGACCTGCTGGCGATTCTTCGCATCTGGCACGCTCACGAAGATCGCTGACCCTGCGGCCCGGACGCGGGCGGCGGCGGGGGCGGCGCCATCGGATATGAGGCCGGCATGTAGACCACGGCGCGCGGCAGGCGGATGCGGCGGCGCAGCGCGCGGATGCCGAAGAAGAGCGCGGGGAGCAGGAGCGGCAGCCACGGCAGGAGCGCGATGAGCGCGATCGAGAGGCCCTGGGCGGCGGTGCGCATGGCGGCGATCGAGTCGTGCCACGCCCTCGACACGCGCTGGTCGAAGCCGGGTTCGGCGACGGCCGCGATCTCGGGCGACTTCGTCGCGAGCGTGATGGTGAGCGTCGAGAGCGAGACCTGATCGTTCCACACGCGCATCTGGCCTTCGAGCTGCTCGATCTCGCCGCGCACGCGGGCGAGCTCGCGCTCGACCTCGAGCACCTCGGCGACGGTGCCGGTGCGCGTGGCGGCGAGCTCGATGAGGCGCTTCTCGAGCGCGCGGGCGCTGGAGAGGCGCGCCGAGGTGTCGACGTACTCGGCGGTGATGTCGGCGGCGTCGGTCGACTCCTGCTGGATGTCGCCGAGCGCGCGCAGCTTGGGGAGCAGGTCGCCGAAGCCGGAGGCCGGGATGCGAACGACGATGACGGCCGAGCTGACCTGACCTTCGCTGCGCGAGACGCGCGTCGAGTCGATGAAGCCTCCGGCGGCCTTCACGATGGCGTCGATCTGGTCGCGCGTGTCGTCGTAGGTCTTCACGACGAGATCGATGTGGCCGGTGCGGACGATCTTGCGATTGTCGACGGGCGCGCCGTCGATCCCGCCGCGCACGGGGCGGTTGGGCTGATCGCTGGGTGCGGCGGCGGTCTCTGTCCGCGGCGTGGTGTCGTCGAGCTTGTCGGCGACGAAGCCTTCGCGGTAGCGGCCCTGGGTCTCGAGCTGAGCCTGGCGGGCGGCGGTGTCGTCCTTGGCGGCGCAGGCGGCGAAGAGGGTGGCGGCGAGGAGGGAGAGCGCGGCGAGGCGGCGTTGGTGCATGAGCAGCCAAACGCACGACCACGCCCGCCGAGTTGTCAGTTCTTGTAGCGCGCGTTGTCGACGGGAAACTGCGCGATCTAGCTGATCACGCGCCGCATGATGCGGCCCGCCGCGCGCGCGGCGATCGCCCGGGGGACGAGTCGAACCGCCCACGCGGCCGCGCGATTCCCGGCGCCGGGAATTACCAGCGATCGCCGGCCGAGGCTGTCGAGGGCGACACGTACCACGGGGGTCACTGACATGAGCTTGACCGGAACCTTCGCCGGATCGACGCCCGTGTTCATCGGCCCCTCGGTGTCGGTGCCGCCGGGCGCGAGCGTGAGCACGTCGATGCCATCGGCCGCCAGCTCGACGGCGAGCGCCTCGCCGAGCAGCAGATCGAAGCCCTTGCTCGCGCCGTACGCCGCGCTCCACGGCAGCGCCTGGAAGCCGCCGGTGGACGCGACGATGATCATGCCGCCCTTCTTCCGCGCGACGAGGCGGCGGCCGAAGCCGTGGGCGAGCGCGAGCGGCGCCTGGCAGTTCACCTCCACGAGGCGGCGCAGCACCGCGGGATCGATGTCGACGAGGCGGCCCTTGAGGCCGACCCCGGCGTTGTTGATGAGGAGGCCGACATCGAGGTCGGCGACCTCGTCGACGAGGCGTGACGGACCGTCCCCGTCGGCGAGGTCGCACGGCACGACGCGCACCTCGGTGCCGTGCGTGGCGTACAGCTCGGCGCCGAGGGCCTCGAGCTTCTCGCGGCGGCGCGCGACGAGGACGAGCGAGAGGCCGCGCTCGGCGAGCTGGCGCGCGAACTCGGCGCCGATGCCCGACGACGCGCCCGTGACGACCGCCCACGGCCCGTATCGCGCCACGAACTTCGCTCGCTGTGCCATGCGGCGAGCGTACCCGGTTATCATGGACGCGTGCCGGTCGACGACAGCGCACCGACGGAGACGCCGACCACCGGCATCTCCGTGACCAAGCTGTCGACCGTGCTGCGCGCCGGCGAGGTGCTGGCCGGGCGTTACCTGATCGGCGAGATGCTGGGGCGCGGCGGCATGGGCGAGGTGTACGCGGTGCACGACATGGATCTCGAGGAGGACATCGCGCTCAAGCTCCTGCGCAGCGAGCTGTCGGCGGACGGCAGCTACCGCAAGCGCCTGCGCAGCGAGGTGCGGCTGGCGCGACGCGTGTCCCATCCCAACGTGTGCCGCGTGCACGACCTCGGGCAGCACGAAGATCACGCGTTCGTGACGATGGCGCGCGTGCCGGGGCGCAGCCTGCGCCAGGTGCAGCGCGCGATCCGCGCGGCGGAAGCGCCGCCACTCACGCTCGAGGCGATCGTCGACATGGTCTCGCAGCTGTGCGCGGCGCTCGGCGCGGCGCACGCGGCGGGCGTGCTCCACCGCGACGTGAAGCCCGACAACGTGATGGTCGACGAGGGCCGCGTCGTGTTGACGGACTTCGGCGTGGCGTCGGTGGCGGGTGAAGGTGACGGGACCGTGGTCGGGACGCCGGCGTACACGGCGCCCGAGCTGTTGCGTGGCGAGAGCTGCGACGGGCGCGCCGACGTGTACTCGGCGACCGTGGTCGCCTACGAGCTCATCTCCGGGTCGACGCCGTTCGTCTTGCACTCGATGCGGCAGGCCGCCCGCCTCGCGCTCGATCGCGAGCCCGCGCCGTCGTTGCCGGTGGGAATCGTCGAGGGCGCGCGTCACGCGGCGCTCGATCGCGTGCTGCGCGCGGGGCTCGCGTCCGACCCGGCCGATCGGTTGCGCACGCCCGCGGCGCTGGCCGAGGCGCTGTCCGGCGCGCTGCGCGAGACCGCGCACGAGAGCGCCGCGTCGTCGTCGGCGAGCATGCCGGCGGCGGCGATCGAGACCGCGACGGTGGGAGGCCAGCGCCGGCGCGTCGAGCCGCGCGTGGCGACGGTGCTCACCTTCTTCAGCGACGAGTCGACGGGCCCCGAGACCGCCGAGGCGACCGCGACGGTGGGCACGCCCGACCACGTGACGGGAGACGATCTCGAGCGCGCCGTGGTGGACCTCGGCGGCTGGCCGGTGGTGGTGGGCTCGGGCGCCGTGACCGCGTTGTTCGGCGTGCCGACGTCGCTCGGCGACGACGCGACGCGCGCGGTGCGTGCGGCGCAGCGGTTGCTCGCGACGCATCGACACGGGCGCGCGGGCATCGACACACGGCGCGTGATGGTGCGGCCCGACGCGAGCGGACACGCGCTCGCCGGCGTGCCGCGTGACGTGGCGCGCGCGGCCGATGCGCTCGCGTTCGCGGCGGCGCCGGGACAGGTGTGGCTGTCCGCGTCGGCGTCGCGCCAGGTCGCAGGTCACGTCGACGTCGCGCCGGCCGGCGAGGTCGGCGGGATGCGCGCGATGCGCGTCACGGGCGACGTGCGTGCGCCCGCGGCGGCGACGAGCACGGTGGCGCGTGCGCGCGAGGTGACGCGGCTCGAGGCGATCGCGCGCGCGTGCTTCGAGCAGCGCGTGCCGCGCGTGGTCGAGGTGCTGGGCGGTCCGGGGCTGGGCAAGACGCGGCTGCGCGAGAGCTTCGTGGCGCGCGTGGCCGAGCGCCGCGACGTCGAGTGGCTGGTCGCGTGCGCGGCGCCGCTCGGCGAAGCGGCGGCGCTGTCGCTCCTGCGCACCGCCAGCCCTGACTGGTTCGACGCGGCGTCGCGGCTCCCGCGCGGCGCGAGTCGCAAGGACACGCTGGCGGCGGCGCGCGCATGGCTGGAGGAGCGCGCGACGCGGCGTCCGGTCGCGATCCTGTTCGACGATCTGCAGTGGGCCGACGAGGTCTCGCGCGCGCTGGTCGCCGAGCTGGCGACGACGCTGGACGGGCTGCCCGTGCTGGTCGTGGTGTTCTCCCGCGAGACCGCGTCGCTGAACGGGGCCGAGGTGATCGAGCTCGGGCCGCTCGACGACGCCACCGCGCTGCGCGTGGCGCGTGATGTGGCGCCGGCCGCGAGCGACGAAGCGCTGGCCGGTGTGGTGGCGCGCGCCGGCGGCAACCCGTACTTCGTCGAGGAGCTGGCGCGCGAGCTGGTCGAGCGTGGCGAGCGCGGCGACGCGGCGGGGACGCTACCCGAGACCGTCGAGGCCGCGGTGCAGGCGCGCCTCGAGCGCCTGTCGCCGGTCGCGTCGGAGCTGCTCGCAGCGGCGTCGGTGGTGGGCCGCGCGTTCTGGCGCGAGGCCGCGCGCGCGGCGCTGTCCTCGCCGGTCGGCGACACCGAGCTCGACGCCGCGCTGGCCGAGCTCGAGCGGCGCGCGATCGCATATCCCGCGCCGCCCAGCGGTCCCGACGACGATCGCTACGAGCTGGCGCACGCGCTGGTGCGCGACGTCGCGTACCAGCGGATCCCGTCGCGCGAACGGCGCCAGGCGCACGCGGCGGTGGCGCGCTGGCTGAGCGCGCAGCTCGAGGGGGCGATCACGCCGACGACGCCGACCACGCCGATCCCGACCGTGACCCGCGGGCTGGCGTCGAGCGATCCCGATCTCTTGTGGGCGCTCGCGCATCATCGCGAGCTCGGCGGCGACACGATGGGCGCGGCGGTGGCGTGGCGTACGGCGGGGCTGCGCAGCCTCGAGCTGTTCGCGTATCACCAGGCGTACAGCGCGCTGCGGCGCGCGCGCGAGCTGGCCGGCGGCGCGGGCGATCTGGTGCTGCTCGAACGGCTGGGCGAGGCGGCGTTCGAGGCCGACACGCTCGAGGCCGCCGACGAGGCGTACGCGGCCGCGGTCGCGCGCACGCCGATCGACGACGACGTGGCACAGGCGCGGCTCGCGTACCGGCGCGGCCAGGTGGCGAGCGGCCGCGCCGATCACGCGGCGGCGATCGAGCACTACGAGCGTGGGCTCGCCCTGCTGGCGCCCGGCGGCGAGCTGACCACGGCGGCCAGGCGCGATCCGCGGCAGGCGGCGCTCATCTTCGGCTGGCTGGGCTGGGTGCGCACGTACCAGCTGTCGAACGACGATCCCGTCGGACTGGCGTACTGCGAGCGCGCCGTCGAGCTGCTCGAGGGGACGCCGCACAAGCGCGAGCTGGCGCAGGCGCTGTCGCGGCTGGGCGGCGCGTACATGCGCGCGGGTCGCTGGGGCGATCAGCGGCGCTGCAACGAGCGCAACCTCGACATCGCGCTCGAGCTCGGCGATCTGCAGGCGCAGGTGACGGCGCACGTGAACATCGGCTTCGTGCTCGCCAACCTCGGCGAGCTGGCGGCGGCGATCGAGCACACCGAGCGCGCGCTCGCGCTGTGCCGCCGCACCGGCGCGCGGCCGACGACGGGGCTCGCGCTGTCGAACCTCGCCGGATATCACCTCGAGCTGGGCGACCTCGACCGCGCGACGCAGCGGTTGCTCGAGGGCATCCGCGTGCTCGAGGCGGTCGGCGGCAAGCGGATCCTGACCGAGTCGTATCAGTTCCTCGCGCGCCTCGCGGCGCGGCGCGGCGACGACGCCAGCGCGCGCGCGGCGATCGAGCAGTCGATCGCGCTGGCGCGGGCCGGCAACAACGCCGTGGATGTCGCGATCGGGATCCGCATCAACGCGCAGCTCGACGCGCGCGCCGGTGACCTGCGTGCCGCCGAGGGCCATCTCGCCGAGGCCACGCGCTTGCTCGTCGACGCCGACACGTTCGAGAAGGCGCGCCTCGACGGCGCGGCCGCGCGCGTGCACGAGGCCGCCGGTCGTCCGGAAGCGGCCGCGGCAGCGCGCGAGCGAGCGCGGGCGGTGTTCGCAGCGCTGGGCGCCGCGGTCGACCTGGCAGCCCTCGACGATCCCTCCGACATCCGCTGACGCGATCGAGTACCTTCACGGCATGCGTGCCTTCGCCCGACTCGCATTCGTGACGCTTGCCCTCACCGCCTGCGCGAAGAAAGACGGCGGCGGAGAAGCCGGAAGCGCGACGCCGTCGGCGAACGTGCCGCAGAAGGGCGGCATCCCGGACGACCTCGCGATCCCGACGCTCGCGGCCGGCTCGCGCGCCGACAACGTCCCGACCGGGCCGACCGTGGTCGCGACCGCGAAGGCGATCATCATCGAGGGCAGGTCGATGGTCGTCGTCGCCGACGGCAAGGTCGATCCCGCGGAGCTCGAGGGCGGCGCGAACGGCTTGAAGGTTCCGCGGCTGTCGGCGTGGGCTGCGCAATGGTCGCAGCTGCCCGAGGCTGCCACTTCCGAGGCCTTCCTGGTCGCGGTCGATCCCGCGCTGCCGTCGGCGCTGCCGCTGCAGATCATGATGTCGCTGAAGGCGAGCAAGCTGCGGCGCTTCGCGTTCCTCGTCCGGACACCGGACGGTGTGGGCACGGTGCCGCTCGAGCTCCCCGATGGTCCGCCGCCGGCACCGCCGCCGCCCGCGAACCCCGAGGACACGGCGCTCGGGCTGGTGGTGACGCTCACGCCGGACAGCGTCGTCGTGTGGTCGACGTCGCAGCTCGAAGGCACGATGCAAGCTCCGCGCGCGGTGCTGAAGCCGGCGACCGATGCCGCGTGGCTCACGCACCTGCGCGATCACCTCGGCGAGATCCGGCAACGGCGCTGGGGTGGCGGGCTCCCGCGCCCGGACTACCAGAAGGCCGTCATCGTGATGGTCGATGCGCGCATCGCGAGCGGCGACCTCGTGAACACGATCGCGGCGGTGCGCGCGGACGCGAAGGGCGAGGCGCTCTTCCCCGACGTGCGTATCGCGACGGGCTTCGACACGCCGGAGCTCGCGGAGGCGACGAAGGTGCCGGAGCCGCCGCCGCCGCCCTCGCCGGACCAGGCTCGCGCGCGGGACCGCCAGGACGCGGTCGCGCTGCAGGAAGAGGCGGCGGCGATGGCCATGGCGCTCGCGCTCGTCGGAGAATCCGACAGCGTCGAGGGCGACATGTCGGCGCGGCGTCCCGGCGCTGACCTCGGCGCGCAGATCGACGCGGTCAGGGAGGGGGGCGGCACGGTGGCGGTCGGCGGCGGCGGCGGGCGTGGCGCGCGCGGCGACGGGGAGGCGCGTGTCGGCATGGCGGGTGACGCGACCATCCGCGGCCCCGGCAGCGGCAGCGGCAGCGGCAGCGACAGCGACGTGAAGACGCCGAGCGGCCGCATCACCGTCTCCGGCAAGGCCGCGCTCGCGGATACGTCGCTCACCGTCGATGCGGTCCTCCAGAAGATGCTGTCCGCGTACATGGCCGGCCTCAAGCGCTGCTACAAGAACGAGCTCAAGAAGGACCCCGCGATGCGCGGCGGCGTCACCCTGAGGCTGCGCGTGAACGAGTCCGGCCGCGTGTTCGATGCCAAGGCGTCAGGGCTCGCGTCCGAGCTCGACGCGTGCTTCGAGGGCCTGATGGTCAACTGGCGCTTCCCTGTCCCCAAGGACGCCGACGACGAACCGACCGAGGGGTCCTTCGAGATCAAGCTCGGGCTCGTCCCGGACTGAACGCGCCGTGCCACGCAGTCGTCTTCTCTGGCGCCTCCTCGTCGGGCTGCTCGTCGCGATCAGCGTGAGCGGCGCGATCTATCTGTGGCGCACCGGGAACATGACGCCATCGGCGGTGAAGGACTGGCTCGACTCGCTCGGGCCGGCGGCGCCCGCGCTGTTCATCGTGGCGATGATCGCCGGCGCGTTCCTGGGCCTGCCCGGCATGGTGTTCGTCGTCGGCGGGCGGCTTGCGTTCGGACCGTACGTCGGGTTCGTCGTCGGCTACGTCGGCGGCGTGCTCTCGGTGACGGCGCCGTTCGTGACGGCGCGGCTCGTGCGCCGCGCCGTGGCCGAGCCGATGAAGCCGCGCAATCGCTGGATCGCGCGCGCGTTCGCGCAGGTCGAGCATCATCCGGTGCGCTCGGTCCTGATCATGCGCCTCCTGGTGTGGTTCAACGCGCCGCTCTCGTACGCGCTCGCGCTCACCGAGATCCGGCTGCGCCACTACGTGCTCGCTTGCGCGCTCGCGCTGGCGCCGGTCGTCGCGGTGGCGATGATCGCGACCGGCTGGTTCGTGTGACCACCGCCGCGACGAGCGCGCCGCCGGTCGTCAGCTGGACCGCGCCGGCGCGGAGTCAAGCCGAGGTCTGGCGCGGGACGCTGGTGCGCGCCGTCGACGGCGAGGACGTCGTCGTCCCGCTGCGCAACGCGTCGTTCCACCGGTACACGCGGCAGTCGTCGTGGGTCGAGACGGTCGGGCCGCTGCACGAGCTCCTGTTCATGCGCGCCACGCAGCGCGAGGCGGCGCCGTGGTGGGAGATCGATCTCGGCGCGTCGATGTACCTCGAAGCGATCCATGTCGAGCTGTACGACGCGCCGGCAGGGAGTCGCGTGACGATCGCGGCGTTCACGTTCGCGACGCCGGCCGGCGCTCCCCCGGCGGTCGCGACGATCCACGAGGAGCGCGTCGAGCGCGGCGGCGCGCAGCGCATCTCCGTGCTCGCGCCGGCGGTGCGCATCGCGCGTCACGTGCGCGTGACGCTCCACGCTCCTGACGGCGAGACCGTCGAGCTCGCCGTGCGCGACTGCGAGATCGTTGCGGCCGACCTGTTCGCACCGACGCTGCGCGGGACGATGCGGCGCGCGTTCGCGCTGCACCGCGATCAGACGCTCTTCCTCGAGCCGGCGCGGATGACGTTCGGCGCGGTGTGGGCCCAGGCGATGGCGCTGGGCCGCGCGCTCGCGGTGCGGCTCGAGCGCGGCGCGAGCGCGCCGACCGACACACCGACCGACGCACGTGTGTTCGTCGTCGTGGCGACGCGCAACCGGGCGGAGTGGGTGGTCGCCGACCAGGCGATCCTCGCCCGCGGCTACGTGTCGGTGCCGATGGCGCCCGACGACGGCGACGAGCGCGCGGCGCGCATCCTCGAGCTCACGCGACCGGCGTGCATCGTGTGCGAGGCCGGCGACGTCGAGCGGCTGGCGCGCCTGTGCCCGACGCCGGCGCTGCTCGTGGTGTGCGACGCCGCGGCGCCGCTCGCAGGTGACCGCGTGCGGTTCGAGGAGCTGGTCGCCGAGGGCGCGGGGCTCGCGGCGTCCGGCGTGCCGCCGGCGGCGGAACGGCGCGAGGAGGATCTGTACGCGGTGCTCTTCACGAGCGGCAGCACCGGGCAGCCGCGCGGAGCGATGCGCACGTACGCGACGTTCCACGCGATGCTCGGAACGTACGGCGCCGGGCAGCCGCTGCGGCACCTGTCGTTCCAGCCGCTCTCACACCTGTCGGAGCGCATGTTCATGCCGGCGCTGCTCGTGAACGGCGCGACCGTCGCGTTCTCGCGCGGCGGCGCGCACCTGATGGACGAGCTGCGCGCGTTCGAGCCGACGCTGGTCGGCTCGGTGCCGCGGTTGTTCGATGTGCTGTACGCGAGCTACCAGCGACGGCTGCGGGCGGCGATCGGCGCCCAGCCCGACACGCCGCGCGCGGTGCACGAGCAGCGTGCGCTCGCCGAGGCGCGCGCCGCGTTCGGCAGGAACGTCCAGTCTGTGTCCGTGGGCAGCGCGCCGGTGTCGCCCGAGGTGCTGGCGTTCATGCGCCGCTGCTTCGCCGACATCTGGGTGACCGAGGGTTACGGCTCGACCGAGGTCGGGACCATCGCCGTCGACGGCCGCATCCAGTCGCACGTCGAGGTGAAGCTGGTGCCGCGCCCCGAGGACGTCGCGGGGGGGGGCGCGCCGGAGCGCGGCGAGATCTGGGTGCGAACGCCGCACGTGATCGCCGGCTACCTCGGCGATGCCGCCGCCACGACCGCCGCGATCGACGGCGACGGGTACTTCGCGACCGGCGACCTCGGCGAGCGCGCAGGCGACGGATCGGTGCGCGTCATCGGCCGCCTGCGCAACGCCGTCAAGCTCGCGCAGGGCGAGTTCGTTTCGGCCGAGCGCGTCGAGGCTGCGCTGGTGACCGCCGACGGCGTCGATCGCATCTACGTCCACGCCGCCCCCGGGGCCCCCGGCATCGCCGCGCTCGTCGTGCCCACGCGCGACACCGCCGCGACCGCGACCGCGACCGCGACCGCGGCGAGCATCCTTGCCGTGCTGCGCGCGCACGGGCGGCGCGCCGGCCTCTCGGCATGGGAGCTGCCGCGCGGCGTGGTCCTCGCCGACGAGCCACCGACGATCGAGAACGGGCTCATCACCGCGAGCGGCAAGCTCGCGCGTGGCGCGCTCGACAAGCTGTACGGCGCACGCCTCACCGCGCTGGCGTCGGGCGCTGCCCCCGACGACCCCACCACCGTCGCCCCCGCCCCCGACGCCATCGCGGCGAGCGCGAGCGCGGGCACGAGCCTCGCGGCGCGGATCGCGCGCGTCGTGACCGGCGCCATCGGCCGCGCGGTCGGGATCGACGAGCCGCTCGCCGCCGCCGGCGTCGATTCCCTCGCCGCCGCGGAGATCCTCGCCGCGCTCTCCGAGGACCTCGGCCGCGACGTGCCCCTCGCCCTCTGGTTCGAGGCCGCGACCATCGACGATCTCGCCCTGCGCCTCGAGAGCTTCGCGGACCCCGGCACCGCACCCGCACTCCGCGCCCTCGCCCTCTCCGACCTCGCCCACGGCCCCTCCTTCACGCGCCCCGCCTCCGAAACCGAAACCGAAACCGAGGCATGGCCACTACAGGCCACACGCCCAAAGTTGACAAAGTTGACAAAGTTTCCACCGTCCCCGCTCTCGGACGGGGACGGTGGAAACTTTGTCAACTTTGACAAGTTCTCGGTGCGGCGCGTGCTCGTGACCGGCGCCACGGGATTCCTCGGGGCTCACATTGTCGAGGAGCTCGTCGCGCGGACGGATCTCGACGTCGTCTGCCTCGTCCGTGCGGCCGACGACGCGGCTGCGAGCGCGCGATTGCGCGAGGCGTTCGCGCGGCATCACGTCCCCGCGATGGACGCTGCCATCGCCAGCCGCCGCGTGCGCGCGATCGCCGGCGACCTCGCGGCCCCGCACCTCGGGCTCACCACGCGGGCCCACGCGTACACCGACGCTGGCGGCGCCGCGCGCGACGCGATGGCGCGCCTCGCCGACGACCTCGACGCCATCATCCACGCCGGCGCGGTCGTGAGCTGGCTCGCGCCGTACGCCGCGGTGCGCGCCGCCAACATCGACGGCACGCGCGCGCTGCTCGAGCTCGCCGTCACCGGCGGACGCGCGCGACCCTTCCATCACGTCTCGACGATCAGCACGGCGCCGCACACCGGCGACGAGACCACGATCCTCGACGAGCGCACCGCGTTCGCCAGCTCGCCGTACGCGCTCTCGAAGTGGATCGCCGAGCACCACGTGCGCCGCGCCGCCGCCGCCGGCCTGCCGGTCGCGGTCTACCGCCCGGCCCTCATCGCCGGCCACGCGGCGCGCGGGCACGGCAACCGCGACGACTTCCTGCACCGCTACCTCGCAGGTGTCGCCGAGCTCGGGCTCTACCTCGACCTCGACGACGCCGTGCTCGACATGACGCCGGTCGACTTCGTCGCGCGCGCGATCACCGCGCTCGTCACGGCGGCGCCGCTCGGCGACGGCGCCACGTACCACCTCGCCAACGTCGACCAGTCGATGACGTACGCACGTCTCGGCCGCGCGCTGGTCGCCGCCGGCATCGCCGCGCACCCTGCGCCGTACGATCGCTTCCGCGCCGCACTGCTCGCCGCGCCGTCGTCTCGCCTCGCCGCGCTCGCCGCGTTCTTCCCGGCGACGGGCTTCGCGCTCGGCAGCGGACCCTGGCCGTGCGCGCGCACGGTCGATGCGTTGACACGACTGGGCGTGGCCCGACCAGCCGTTGACGACGCCCTGGTCGCGCGGTTCGTGCGCGCCAGCGTCGAGATTGGCCCGAAATGATAACTGGGCGGCACGGACGCACCTGTCGACCTCCGCTATCTTGACCCAGAGTCAACAAGCATCGGAGGTCCCTCATGGTCGCCGCGCTTGCCGCTCTCGACACCCACCCCGCTGTCAACGCCGACATCCCGCGCCGGCAGGTCGACTTCGACTTCGACCCCGCGGCGGTCCCCCACAACTGGTACGCGGGCGACGCGTACATCACCAGCTTGCTCGACGCCCTGTCGACGCTCTTCCCCGAGGGCGAGCGCTGGTTCGTCGACTCCGTGAAGGCGCTGCGCCACCACGTCGACGATGCCGTGCTCGACGCCGCCGTCGACGGCTTCATCGGCCAGGAGGCGATGCACGGCCGCGAGCACCGCGCCTTCAACGAGCTGCTGCTCGCGCAGGGCGCGCGCTCGACCACCAAGATCGAGGGCCAGCTCAAGTCGCTCCTGCGCTTCGTGCGCCGGACGCTCCCCAAGCGCCAGCAGCTCGCCGCGACCTGCGCGCTCGAGCACTTCACGGCGATGATGGCCGAGGCGCTCCTCCGCAAGGAAGGCATGCGCGAAGGCATGCACCCGACGATGCGCGGCCTCTGGGTCTGGCACGCGCTCGAGGAGAGCGAGCACAAGGCCGTCGCGTTCGACGTCTACAACGCCGCCGGCGGCGGCTACGCGCGCCGCGCCGGCATCATGGTGATCACGACGGTCATCTTCTTCGCGTTCACGCTGTGGGCGCAGGCCCACTTCCTCGCCGAGCGCAAGCTGCTGTGGAAGCCGTGGCGCCTCGTGCGCGGCATGGGCCAGATGTGGATCTGGCCGGGCTGGTTCACGCGCCTCGTGCCGGCGTACTTCCAGTACTTCAAGCCGGGGTTCCACCCCAACGATCGCGACAACCGCGAGCTCCTGCAGCAATGGCGCGAGCAGCTGTTCGGTGCACGCGGCGAGCTCCGCGCATATCTCAAGGGCGTGCACGCGTGACCGTCGAGAAGGTGCGTGTCGTCATCGTCGGCTCCGGCTTCGCCGGCCTGTGCATGGCCATCAAGCTGCAGGAAGCCGGCATCGACGACTACGTCATCCTCGAGCGCGCCGACGCCATCGGCGGCACGTGGCGCGACAACCACTATCCCGGCTGCGCGTGCGACGTCCCCGCGCACCTCTACTCGTTCTCGTTCTTTCCCAACCCCGACTGGTCGCAGACCTACGCGCCGCAGCCGGAGATCCGCGCGTACATCGAACGCTGCGCCGCGCACTACCAGCTGCACCGGAAGGTGCGCTTCCTCGCCGACGTCGACCGCGCCGAGCTCGACGAGCGCGCCGCGACGTGGACGGTGCGCACCACGGACGGGCGTACCTTCGTCGGCGACGTGCTCGTCTCCGCGATCGGCGGCCTCTCACGTCCGCTGCGACCGTCGATCCCCGGCATGGAGCGCTTCGCCGGCCGCACCTGGCACTCGGCCAGGTGGGATCACGACGCCCCGCTCGACGGCGCGACCGTCGCTGTCATCGGCACGGGCGCCAGCGCGATCCAGTTCGTCCCGCAGATCGCGCCGCGCGTCGCGCAGCTCCACCTCTTCCAGCGCACGCCGCCGTGGATCCTGCCGCGCCAGGAGCAGCGCTTCAGCGAGCGCGACAAGCGCATCTTCCGCCACGTCCCCGGCGTGCGCGCCCTCCATCGCGCGCGCCTGTACGCCGGCCACGAGCTGCGCGCGCTGCCGTTCACCATCAAGCCCAGGATGCTCGAGTGGATCCAGCCGCTCGCGCTCCGCTACCTGCACCGCCAGGTCACCGACCCGGTGCTGCGCGCGAAGCTCACGCCCGACTACGTGATGGGCTGCAAGCGCATCCTCATCTCCAACGACTACTACCCGGCGCTCACGCGGGAGAACGTCGAGGTCGTCACCGACGGCATCCGCGAGATCACGCGCGACGGCGTCGTCACCACCGACGGCCGCGAGCGCAGGGTCGACGCGATCATCTACGGCACCGGCTTCGACGTGCACGACTACATCGGCGGCATGAAGGTCCTCGGCCGCGGCGGCGTCGATCTCGGCGAACGGTGGCGCACCGATCCCGAGGCGCACCTGGGCACGATGGCCGCCGGCTTCCCCAACCTGTTCACGCTCATCGGTCCCAACACCGGCCTCGGTCACAACTCGATCATCTTCATGATCGAGTCGCAGGTGCGGCTGGTGATGTCGTGCCTGGCCGCGATGCGCGACCGCGACGCCGTCACCATCGAGCCGCGCCTCGAGGTGCAGCGCGCGTTCAACGACGAGCTGCAGCGCCGCCTCGGCACCACGGTCTGGAAGACCGGCTGCAAGAGCTGGTACGTGAACGCGGCCGGCAAGAACACGACGCTGTGGCCCGGCTTCACCGTCGAGTTCGCCGCCCGCACGGCGCGCATGCGCGCCGCCGACTACGTCATGCGCCGGCGCGACGAGCTGCCGGCGGCCGAGAAGTCGACCTCGTCGCAGGAGCAAGCAGCATGAAGATCGGAAGCGATACCCGCGCTGTCGTCACCGGCGGAGGCAGCGGCCTCGGCGCCGCGCTGGTCACCCTCCTCGCCGAGCGCGGCGCACGCGTCGTCGCCGCCGACATCGACGAGGCCGCCGTGCGCGCCACCGGCGAGCGCTGCGGCACGCACGTGCACGCGGTGCGCTGCGACGTCACCCGGCTCGCCGACGTCGAGGCGCTCGCCGACAGCGCCGACCGCCTCCTCGGCGGCGTCGATCTCGTCGTCAATAACGCGGGCGTCGCCGTCGCCGGCAAGGTCGGCGAGGTGCCGATCGAGGACTGGCGCTGGGCCATCGACGTCAACCTCTGGGGCGTCATCCACGGCTGCCACGTCTTCGCACCGCGCCTCGAGCGCCAGCGCCGCGGCCACATCGTCAACGTCGCCTCCGCCGCCGGCCTGCTCTCGCCGCCGCGCATGGCGCCGTACAACACGACCAAGGCCGCCGTGGTCGCGCTCTCCGAGACGATGCATGCCGATCTCGCCGCGCACGGCGTCGGCGTCTCGGTCCTGTGCCCGACGTTCTTCCGCACCAACCTCGTGAAGTCGGCGCGCACCTCCACCGACGAGGTCCTGCGCGCCGCCGCCCGCGGCCTGGTCGAGAAATCGAAGGTCTCCGCCGAGACCATCGCGCGCGCCACGCTCGACGGCGTCGAGAAGAACGCGCTCTTCGTCGCGCCGCAGGCCGACGGCCGCTGGATGTGGCGGCTCAAGCGCCTCGCGCCCGAGTCGTTCCTGCGCCTGTCGCCCAAGGTCGCGGAGCGGCTCCTCGCGCGCAAGGCGCCGGCCTCGTGAACCGCTCCGTCGCCGTCGACCGGCTGGTGCGCGTGCTCGCGCGCGCCGGCGGCGTCGCATCGCGCGAGGTCGACACCGGCGTCGTCCGCCATCACGCGTACGTCGCGCCCGGCCGCGGGCGCCTGCCGCCGATCGTCTGGCTGCACGGTCTCGCCGACAGCGGAACCACGTTCCTGCCGGTCATGCGCCGCCTGCGCCCGCACGTGCACTCGGTGACCATCCTCGAGGCCGGCGGCCACGGGCTCTCGTCGGCGCCGCGCACCGAGTACACGCCGGCGGTGCACCTGGCGTCGATGACGCAGGCGCTCGACATGCTGATCCGCGAGCCGGCGATCCTCGTCGGCAACTCGCTGGGCGGTTCCACGGCGCTGAAGTACGCGCTGGCGCGCCCCGAGCGCGTCCGCGGCCTCGTCCTGGTCTCACCCGCCGGCGCCCCGCTCGACGACGACGCCACCGAGCAGGTGCGAACCGCGTTCGCGCTGACCACGCCCGACGACGCGCGTCGCTTCCTCGACCGTGTCTTCGTCGAGCGCCCCCCGCTGGCCGGCCTCCTCGCCCGCAAGATCGCCGAGCAGGCGAGCCGCCCCGCGGTCCGCGACATCCTCCGCACCGCGTCGTCGGCCGACGCCCCCACGCCCGACGAGCTCGGCGCGATCACCGTCCCGACCTGGCTGCTGTGGGGCCGCGCCGAGCGCCTGCTCCCACCGTCGATGCTGACCTATCTTCGCGCCCACCTGCCGGCACACGCCCTGGTCGCGTCGCCCGACGGTTTCGGCCACTGCCCGCACCTCGATCAGCCCGGCCGCCTGGCGCGCCTGATCCTCTCCTTTGCCGAATTATCCTCGACCACGCGCGTTCGCCTCACGCCCCAAGCGTTGCAGGCGAGTCGGAGGCTTGGCACCCTCCGGGGGTGACGGGCGGACCAGGTAAGCCACTGCGGCCGGGCACTCCGACGCCCACGCACGCGGCCGCGGAGGTGGACGAAGCGCCCACGGTGACCGCGGGTCGCGGCGCCGCCCGCTACGCCGCCGCCGGGCTCCTGCCTGGAACGCGCGTCGGCCACTACGTGCTCCAGCACGAGCTCGGCCGCGGCGGGATGGGCCAGGTCTTCCTTGCGCGCGACACCAAGCTCGATCGCAAGGTCGCGATCAAGTTCGTCGCGATGCACGGCGGCGCCGCCGTCGAGCGCTTCATGGCCGAGGCGCGCGTCACGGCGCGCTGCACGCACCCCAACATCGTCGTCATCCACGAGATCTCCGAGCACGGCGGCGTGCCGTACACCGTGCTCGAGTACGTCGCGGGCGACTCCGTGTCGACGCGCCTCAAGAACGGGCCGATGTCGCCCGATCGCGTGGTCAACATCATGACGCAGGTCGCCCGCGCCATGGCCGCCGCGCACGCGCGCGGCATCATCCACCGCGACCTCAAGCCGGCCAACATCCTCCTCGGCACCGACGGCGCGGTGAAGGTGGTGGACTTCGGCATCGCCAAGCACGTGGCGCAGCGCGACCTGTTCGGCGGCGGCGAGCACGCCGGCGCGCCCGAGACCAGCGAGCGCGATCTCACGGCCGCCGACGAGCTCATCGGGACCCTGCACTACCTCGCCCCCGAGAACATCCGGCGCGAGCCGATCGACGCGCGCGCGGACCTGTGGGCGTTCGGCGTGAGCATGTTCCAGATGCTCACCGGCAAGCGGCCGCTCGACGGCGTGCCGCGCCTCGACGTGATCGAGAAGCTGCGCGATCTCGACACGCCCATGCCGCGCCTCGACGCGGTGAGGCCCGACCTGCCGCCGGCGGTGGTCGACATCGTGCACCGCTGCCTGGAGAAGCGCGCCGATGATCGGATGCCGTCCGCGACCGAGCTGGTCGCCGCGCTCGAGGCCATCCCGGTGACGACGTCGGGGATCATCTCGTCGGCGGGCGTGATGCCCGCCGAGCGCACCGGCTCGGGCCGCATCACCGACGATCCCAGCGGGCCGACGACGCGACGGCAGACCCTGCCCCGCGAGCCGCGCTGGTGGATCGGCGCCGGGGTGGTGGCGGCCCTGGCGATCGCGGTCGGCATGTGGATCGGCCGCTGCGGCGCCCGGCGCGGCGAGCGATCGCAGGCCGTGGCGGCGACCGCGGCCGCCGAGTCGCGCGTGACCGCGCTCTTCGTCGAGATCGACCGGCTCGAGGCGCGCGGCGAGCGCGCGGAGGCGACGCGGCTCTACGACGCGTTCGTCGACGACGAGCGCGATCCGTCGGCGCTCACGCTGGCGTGGCTCGGTCACGCCGATCGCCAGCGCGCGCGGGGGCAGCGCGACGCCGCCCTCGACAGCTACGCCGCGGCGTACGCACGCACCGCCGATCCGGCGGCGCAGCGCCGCGCGCTCCTCGCGCTGAGCGAGCTCTATCGCGAGCGCTGGGAGTGGGACCGGCTGGTGGCGGCGATGGACGTGCACGATCACCTGCTCGGCCCTCGCGACACGGCCGATCCGCGCGCGGCGTTCCTGCGCGATGCCGCGCGCCTGGCGATGCGTGCGCCCGACGCCGCGACGTCGCGGACCGCGACGACCGCGCAGCTGGCGCGCGCGCTCCTCACCGGGCACGCCGTGCCGGGCCGCGCCGCCGGCGCGCTCGCCCTCGACATCGACGGCGACACGACGCGCGAGCTGTTCACGATCGAGAACGGCGCGCTCGTGGTGCGGAGCGCCGACGGCGTGCGCGTGATCGCGCGTCACGCCATCGCGGGGCTCGACGATCTGCGCTGCGCGGGCAGCGATCCCGGCGGCAACGTCTGGGCGGTCGCGGCCCCGACGCCCACCGCGGGGCGCGGCTGGTACCTCGTCGATGTCACCGGCGACACCGCGCCGGTCGCCATCGACGGGCTCGCGCCGTCCTCGCGCAGCCGCTGCTACTGGGTCGATCTCGACGGCGACAAGCAGGGCGAGGTGTACGTGATCGGCGACTCGATCCTCACCCAGATCGCGCGCCGCGCGGACGGGACGTGGGGGGCACGTGTGGTGCGCCTCGGCTCGCAGGTCGGCGACGCGATCGGCGGCGACCTCGACGGGGACGGCACCGGCGAGCTCGTGGTCGCCGTCGGCGAGTGGCGCGCGTACGACGTGCGCGTCCTGCGCGCCGCCCGCGACGGCGCGCTGCGCATCGACGACCGCGTGCGGCTCGGCGTGATCTCCGGGCTCGCGCACCTCGGCCGCGATCAGGACGGCCGGGCGCTCATCGCCGCGATCAAGGAGAACGTCTATCCAAGCGTGCGCGAGCTGCCGGTCGATCACCCCGACGGCGCGCCGCCTGGGCTCTACGTGCTCGCGCTGAGCGCGCAGCGACTCGAGGTGCGGCAGCGCTTCGACCTGCCCACCCCGCCGACCGCGGCGCCGGCCTATCACTCGCTCCACACCGGCGACGTCGACGGCGACGGCATCCGCGATCTGGTCGCGTCGACCAACACGCACGGCAGCCGTGGCGACATGGTGGTCCTGCGCGGCCGCGACGACGGCGCCTTCGACACGCACGTCATCGGCGGCGTGACGCCGCTGGGCGTGACGGCCGCCGACACCGACACCGCCGACGAGCTGCTGGTGCGCGTCGATGGCGAGGTCGCGCCGTGGCTGCTCGGCTTCGGCGCGCAGGCGCTTCCGCCCATGGCGGTCACGCGCGTCGCCGACACGCGGCCGCCCCCGATCCCCGCCGCCGACCCGACGATCAGCGCCGCGTGGAGCCGCGCCGAGCAGCTGGCACGCATCGGGCGTGTCGACGTCGCGGTCGATGCGCTGCGCCGCATCGCCACCACCGCGCCCGCAGCGACGGTGAAGGCCGCGGCGCTGCGCCGCGCCGCCGCGCTCCTGCAGGCGCACGGGATGCCCGCCGCCGCGACGTTCGAGGCGCTGGCGGCGCTCGAACCGCCGGACTCGCGCCCGCGCCTCGAGGCGCTGCTCGCGGCCGCCGAGGAGCGGACCGCGCGCCTCGAGGTCGCCGACGCGCGCCGCATCATCGACGACGCCAGCCGCGCCAGTGCGCTCACCGACGAGGAGCGCGCGCGGCTGGTCGCGCTGCGCAGCGAGCTCGAGATCTCGCCGCTGCCGCTGTTCACGGGCGAGCCGCTCGCGCGCCCGTGGCGGGTGCTCGATCCGACGCTGGTCCACGTCATCCCCGGGTCGCGCCGCCTCGCCGTGGAGACGCTCGTGCCGGGACCGGTGGTCTCGATGCCACTGGTCCGCTCGGCCGCGCTGGTCACGCTCGCCTTCGAGGCCGAGGTCATCCGCACCGAGTGGGCGGGCGGCGTGCGCGTACGCCTCGGCCCGCGTGATCGCTCGCGTCCCGGCGCGATCTTCGTCGAGATCGGCGGCCGCGGCGGCGGCGGCATCTATCAGCGTCGCACGATGTGCGGGATGACGGCGATCGACGCCGTCGAGGGCTCGCGGCCGCTCGTCGACGCCGACGCCGTGGAGACCGTGCACGTCGAGGTGGCGGCGCGCCCGGCGCAAGGCCGCGGCCGGTGCGCGATCGCATACGGCGCCGAGGTCCTCAACCGTTCGTTCGTGGACGGCGACGACGAGCCGGCGACCACCGGCTTCGATCCCGGCCTCGAGTGGGAGCTCAGCATCGAGGGCGGCATGGACGCGCAGATGACGTCGGGCGTGGTGCACTTCACGTCGATCACGATCTCGGGCTTCACGGTCCCGACGCTGCCGGCGGCGGCCGACCCCGGGCTGCTCGACGCGGTCGCGCTCGCGCTCGCCACGCACCGTCCCGGCGACGCCCGCACCGCGCTTGCCACGCTCTCGCAGGCGGAGGCGGCGACGTGGCCCGCGCGCCGCCTCGCCGTGATCGCCGCGGAGGAGACCGGCGATCACACGGGCGCGGTGTCGCGCCTCGCGGCCGCGCTCTCCGCGCCCCCGGCGGTGCGGCCGAGCGTGACCGACCTCGCGATCCTCGTCCGCGCGCGCGACGGCCAGTTCGCGCCGGTCGTCCGCGCCGCGATGGGTACGCGCGTCGCGCCGGTGCTCCATGCGGCGTGGGCGGTCGTCGCGTTCCACGATCTCGACGAGCCGCGCGTGCGCATGGGCCTCATCCGCGATCTCGCCGCGCTGCCCACGCCCACCGCGGCCACGGCGGCCGCGACGCTCTCGCTCGAGGGTTACCTGGGCGAGGCGCTCCTCGCCGCCGGTCGCCTCGACGATGGCCGGCGCGCGCTCACCGACGCGCTCGCCCTCTTCCCCGCGAACGCCGCACGGGCGCCCTCCGAGCTCCGCGATCACGCGGCCCGCATCGCCGTCGCGCTCGCCGTCGACGCCGCGACGCGCAACGACCTCGCCGCGGCGCGCGCCTGGGGCCTCCGCGCCGTCGAGGTGAGCGACGTCCCCGAGCTCGTCGCCGATCGCCTGCTGCAACACCCCGCGACCGCCGCGCTCGCCGCCGATCCGGCGTGGAGCGGCATCGTCGCGCTCGGCCGGAAGCTGACGCCCCCGTGAGAAGGCGGGCAGGTCGAGGCCTGGCTCAGAGGGTCTTCAGGTACTCGAGCACCGCGCGGCGTTCCTCCGCGGTGAGCACGTCGCCGAAGGTGTGGCCGCCGTTCGAGTAACCGAGCAGCGACGTGTCGTAGATCTTGACCTTGCGCTCGAAGTCCGGCTCCGCGTCCTGGCCGGCCTGCAGCGGCGACGACGGCCAGCCCATGAGCGTCTCGCTGTACGAATTCGTGTCGTAGCTGCGGATGAAATACGGCGTGCGCAGCGACGAATCGAGGAGCGCCGCCATCGTGGGCACCGAGCCGTTGTGGAGGAAGGGCGCCGTGGCCCAGACGCCGTCGAGCGGCGGCGCGACGTAGCCGCGCGCGGGCGCCAGGAACGCCTTCTCGCCGAAGAACGAGCGATTGAACCAGCGCACGTAGTCGCCGGCGAACTGGGCCACCCCGCTGGCGAGCAGCGGATCGGTGCCGACCTCGTCGAGCGCGACCACGAGGTTCGGGTATTCGCCGCCCTCGCCGTACGTGCCGTGGCAGCGCGCGCACACGCCGCGGAACACGGTCTCCCCGGTGGCGGCGAGCGCGGTGTCGACGGCGAACGGCCACGCCGGCGGCTCGATGCCGAGGATGAAAGCGCGCACGTCGGGGAAGTAGTCGTCGATGGCCTGCGCCTCGGCGACGGTGTCGACGCACAGGGTCGACGCCGTCATCATGATGCGCGCGTGATCGCCGCGGCCGGCGCCGTCGTAGAACATCGCGTTCTTCTTCTGCATGCGCCACCACGGCGGCACGTCGACGGGCACGACGATGTTGGGCGGCAAGGGCAGGATCGGCTCCTGGCTCCACGCCAGCGTCTCGACGTCGCGGTGCGCGAACAGCACGGCGGCGAGGTTGTCGGCCATGTTCACGCCCTGCGTCTTGGTCATCGTGTACGGGCCGATCGCGAGCATGCGGTCGCGGAACTTCTCGTACTCGACGCGCTCGGCCGGGTCGTCGACGAAGCCGCCGGCGAGGACGGCGAAGCTCGAGAGGTCGTCGGTGTAGTCGGCGGTGTGGTTGCCGAGGCCGACGACGACCTGACCGCGCAGCGTCTCGGCGTGGCACTGGAGGCAGTTCGGCGCGATGACGTCGACGCCGCTGGTGGTCGTGAATGACGTGAAGTTGAACTGCACGCCCGCGTTCAGGCCGCCGCGATCGAGCAGCGCCCAGGTCGGCGCCGGGCCGAACACCTGATCGTACGCCGAGCGCGGGATGCCGCAGCCGACGTACCCGTTCTCGATCAGCGCGCGATATCCGGCGACCGCGTCACCGTCGCGCTGCTCGTACTCGGGGATCGGTCCGATGTCCGATTCCATCGCGTCGTCACCGCCGCCGCACGCCGCCGCAGCGACGAGCCCGACGACAGAGACCAGCGTGATCGGCGTCAAGCAGCGCAGTTCCCCCATCAGCCGGCGATACCACGGGCCGGGTGACCTCAGGTGGTTATTTGGTTCTCCGCGTATAGTGCGCCCGTGCACATCGCCATCGTAGGCGCAGGCTCGATCGGCTGCTACGTCGGCGGCCAGCTCCTCGCCGCGGGCGGCCACGACGTCGTCTTCGTCGGGCGCCCGCGCCTGCGCGACGAGCTGGGCGCGCACGGCCTGACCGTACGCAACTTCGACAAGTCGACGACCGTGGCCGCCGACAACGTCCGCGTCATCACCGAGGTCGACGATCCGGCGGTCGCCGCGTGCGACGTCGCGCTCGTGTGCGTGAAGAGCGCGCAGACCGAGGAGGTCGCGGCCACGCTCGCGCGCGTGCTGCGCAAGGACGCGATCGTCGCCAGCCTGCAGAACGGCATCCACAACGCCGGCGTGCTGCGCGCCGCGCTCGGCCCGCGCCACGTGCTCGCGACGATCGTCTCGTTCAACGTGGTGTCGCGCGGCGAGGGCCTCTTTCATCGCGCGATGAACGGGCCGCTCATGCTCGAGCGCCACGACGATCCGCGCGCGCGCCGCCTGGTCGTCGCGCTCGCCGACGCCGGCCTCACCGCCGAGGAGCGCGACGACCTCGCGCCCGATCAGTGGACCAAGCTGATCGTGAACCTCAACAACGCGGTCAGCGCGCTGTCGGGCGCGCCGACGCAGCAGCTCCTGCTCACACCCGGCTATCGCCGCATCCTCGCCGCCGTGGTCCGCGAGGCGCTCGACGTGCTGCGCGCCGCGAAGATCAAACCGGCCAGGCTGCGCGGCGTGCCCATCGGCTTCATGCCGGCGGTGATGCGCTTGCCGACGCCGCTGGTCCGCCTCGTCACGCGCGCGCAGATGAAGGTCGATCCCGAGGCGCGCTCGTCGATGTGGGAGGACCTCACGCGCGGCCGCCCGACCGAGGTCGACTACTTGAACGGCGAGATCGTCCGCCTCGCGAAGAGGTCGAACGTCTCAGCGCCGATCAACGCTCGGATCGTCGACCTCATCCACGCCGCCGAAAAAAAAGGCCCCGGTTCCCCGGGGCACGATCCGCAAACTCTCTGGTCTCTTCTGGCTGAGGCCTGAAGCCCGAGGCTTCGCGGACGTCAGCCCGCGACCAGCGGAAGGCCGGCCTTGGCCCAGCCGGCCGTGCCGCCCTCGAGGTTGTAGAGCTTCGAGAAGCCGAGACGCTCGGCGAGCTTGGCGGCCGTCAGGCTGCGCACGCCCTTGGCGCACACGAAGATGATCGACTCGCGCTTCTTGAGCTGCGTCTCGGGATCCGCGCGCAGCTGGTCCAGCGGAACCAGGCGAGCGTTCGGGATGTGCCCCGTGGTCCACTCGTTCTCGTCGCGCACGTCGATCACATCGACGTCGTCGCGCGAGATGATCTCGGCAGCTTCGGCAGGTGAGAGCGTCGCAACCATGTCGTCCGTTATAGCGGACACCGCTATGACAGACAAGCTGACTTTCATAGCGGATCCGTAAAAACGGACGACACGCCGCGTTAGTACACTCCGGAGCGGCCGCCCTGGATGCGGTGCAGCGCCTCGACCAGCGCGTCTATGTCCTCGCAGACATTGTAGAAAGCGAGGGACGCGCGCACCGACGCCTCGAGCCCGTAGCGCCGCAGGATGGGCTGGGCGCAGTGGTGTCCGGAGCGGACGGCGATGCCTTCCTTGTCGAGCATCGCGCCCACGTCCTCGGTCCGCTGCCCGTCGAGCACGAACGACAGGACGCTCGCCTTCCTGGGCGCCGTGCCGACCATGGTCAGCCCCGGCACCGTCGCGAGCCGCTCGGTCGCGTAGACGAGCAGCTCGTGCTCGTAGCGATCGATCGTGTCCATGCCGATCTTCATCACGTAGTCGAGCGCCTCGCCGAGCCCGACCGCATCCGCGATGTTGCCGGTGCCCGCCTCGAAGCGCCACGGCGGCGCGTGATAGACGGTCTTCTCGAACGTGACGTCCTGGATCATGTTGCCGCCGCCCTGCCACGGCGGCATGGCGGCGAGGACGTCGCGCTTGCCCCACACCGCGCCGATGCCCGTGGGCGCGAACACCTTGTGACCGCTGAAGACGTAGAAGTCGCAGTCGAGGTCCTGGACGTCGACGCGCATGTGCGAGACCGCCTGCGCGCCGTCGAGCAACACCGTCGCGCCGTGGCGGCGCGCGATCTGGATCATCTCCTTGGCCGGCGTGATCGTACCGAGCGCGTTCGACACCTGCGTGAACGCGACCAGGCGCGTGCGCGGGTTGAGCAGCTTCTCGTACTCCTCGACGATCACGTCGCCGCGCGCATCGACGGGCGCGATGCGGAGCCGCGCGCCCTTCTCGGCGCACAGCATCTGCCACGGCACGATGTTGGCGTGGTGCTCGAGGTGCGTGAGCACGATCTCGTCACCCTTGCCGATGTTGCGGCGGCCCCAGCTCTGCGCGACGAGGTTGATGCCCTCGGTCGCGCCGCGCACGAAGATGATCTCCTCGGCGGACGGCGCGTTGAGGAAGCGGCGCACCGACTCGCGCCCCTTCTCGTAGGCATCGGTCGCGCGCGCGGCGAGCGCGTGCGCGGCGCGATGGATGTTCGAGTTCTCGTGCTCGTAGTAGTAGGTGAGGCGGTCGATGACGGCCTTGGGCTTCTGCGTCGTGGCCGCGTTGTCGAGCCAGACCAGCCGCTTGCCGTGGACGCGCTCCTCGAGGATCGGGAAGTCCTTGCGGACCGCGTAGGGATTGAAGGCGTTGCCGCCGTAGTCGCGGATGGGCGCGGGTGCGCCGGTGCCCGTCCGCGAGGCCTCGGGCCTCGGGCCTCGGGCCTCGGGAAGAGGAGAGGCCCCGGGCGTCAGGCCGCGAACCTCGGGAAGAGACGCCTCGGGCATCGAGCCCAGGCTCGTGGGATACGCGAGGTCCGGGAGATAGTTCGGCGGCGCGTCTTTCGGCGGCGCCGTGATCACGGGCGGACGCCAGCCGGCGATCTCGTGCGGGGCGAGATCCTGGCCGGGCATGCCGCCGGGGTTCATGGTGCCGGCGAACGCAAGCGCATCGAAGGTCGGCGCGACGGAGAACGGATTTCCCCCGGAGGAGATGTGGTCGGAGGTCGACGTCGCGGCCGGGCTCGCGCCGTTCTGCGCGAGCGGCGTGGTGCCGGTGGAGCGCGACGCGGCGGTCTGGCTCGGAGACGCAGACGGAGACGCGTACGGAGACGGAGACGGACCCGGATGCGGAGACGGACCCGGATGCGAACCGGCGGTGAGCGTCGGGTTCGGAGTCGCGGTCGGCGTCGGATACGGACTCGCGGCGCCGAGGGGTGACGCGTCGGGCTTCGCGCTCGTGAAGGGTGCGGAGCTGAGTCCCGGCGCGTAGCTCGGACCCGACGTGGTCTCCGGAATCACCGCGGCGATGCCCGGCGACGATGGCGGCGACGAGCTCGCTCCCGCCATCGCCGCGTGCTGCGGCGCGAGCGGCAACGGGATCAGCGACGTCGCGAACATCTCGTTCGCGAGCGTGTGGATCTGCGCGAGCAGCTGCATCGCGAGCGGATCGTCGGGGAGCGCGCCGTGCGGCGCCATCGGCGGCGGCGCACCAGCGGCCGTCGCGAGCCCGGGCGTGGCGCCCGCGACCGCGTTCGGAACCGGCGCCGGCGCGAGCATCGGCGCGACGGCCGTCGAGGGCACGACGTTGCCGATCGCCCCTTTCAGCTCGGGCGGGACATCAGTCGGAGAGGTCACTTGTACTCGTGATAGGTATCGACCTCGACACCCTCGAGCACGCCGAGCGCGTCCTCGACCATGACGGCCGCGGAGCAGTACAGCGAGATGAGGTAGCCGGCCGCGCCGTTGGCGTTGATGCCCATGAACTTGATCGACAGGCTCGGGCTGACCTCGCCCGGGATGCCGGGCTGGAACAGGCCGATGACGCCGCGCTTCTTCTCGCCCGTGCGCATGAGCAAGATGTCGGTCTTCTTGCCGGCGAAGTGGAGCTTGTTCGACGGCACCAGCGGCACGCCGCGCCACGTGATCACCGGCGTTCCGAACAGCGACACCGTGGGCGGCGGAACGCCGCGGCGGGTGCACTCGCGACCGAACGCCGCGATCGCCTTCGGGTGCGCCAGGAAGAAGCTCGGCTCCTTCCACACGCGCGACAGCAGCTCGTCGAGATCGTCGGGCGTGGGCGCGAGGCCGCGCGGCTTCACGCGCATGCTCTCGTGCACGCTGTTCAACAACCCGTAGTTGCCGTTGTTGATGAGCTCGTCCTCCTGCTTCTCCTTCATGCGCTCGACGGCGACGGTGAGCTGCTCCTTCACCTGATCCATCGGGCTGCGGAACAGGTCGGAGATGCGGGTGTGGACCTCGACGGTCGTGGTGACCGTCGACAGGGTGTACTCGCGCGGCTTCTCTTCGTACCGGATGCGCGCGAGCGGGAGCTGATCGGTGTCGTCGGGCGAGCACACGACGCCGAACTGGTCGTCGATGACGCGGTTCAGGCGATACACGCCGGCCTCGACGGGCGTCCACGGCAACAGCTGCACGAGCCAGCGCGGCGTCGAGCCGACCCACTGGGGCGGCGTCTTCGTGGTGTTCGAGAGCTGCCGAGCTTCGCGATCGGTGAGCGTGCGGCTGCTGTTGTCGGTGGTCGCCATGTGGCGCGAAATGTACACGTGCGCGTGCGCACACCCATCGGCAACGCCGCGGAATTTCGTCCGTTGCGGCGGAGGAACCGCGCCGGAGTCGGATGGAGCCGGATGGAAATCGATCAGCCGAGCAGGTCGCGCGTGACCGACGCGAGGTCGGGACAGCCGCACAGCGCCATCGCGAGATCGAGCTCGCGGCGCACGATGCCGAGCGCGCCCGCAACGCCGGCGCTGCCGTCGGCCGCGAGGCCCCACAGGATCGGACGGCCGAGCAGCACGGCGCGCGCACCGGAGGCCAGCGCCTTCACGACATCGGTGCCACGCCGCACGCCACCGTCGACGTAGAGCTCGATGCCCGCGCCCGGCGTCGCGGCGAGCGCATCCGCGATGCGCGGCAGCACCTCGATCGTCGCCGGCGACGTGTCGAGCTGGCGGCCGCCGTGATTCGAGACGACCACCGCGGCGGCGCCGGTCTCGGCGGCGCGACGCGCATCGTCGGGGCGGACCACGCCCTTCACGACGATGGGCAGGCGCGTGCGCTCGCGCAGCCACGCGACGTCGCGCCACGACAGCGCGGGATCGAGCAGCGACGCGAAGTACGCCGCGAGCCCGGACTCCGCGACCTCGCCGGCGCGCGCGGCGATCACGTCGCCGTCGACGTTGGCGAGCCCGAGCCCGTCGGGCAGCGTGAAGCGGTTGCGCACGTCGCGATCGCGCCGGCCGAGGAGCGGCGCGTCGACGGTGAGCACGAGCGCCTGCGCACCCGCCGCCTCGACGCGACGGACCAGCGCCTCCGTGCGCGCGCGGTCGCGATAGACGTAGAGCTGGAACCACACCGGCCCACTTGCCGCCGCGACCACGTCCTCGATGCGCGAGTTCGACAGCGTGCTCAGGATCATCGCGGTGCCGGCCTCGCCCGCCCCTCGCACCGTCGCCACCTCGCCGTCGGGATGCGCCAGCTTGTGGAACGCGGTCGGCGCGACCAGCACCGGCATCGACACGCGCTGGCCGAGCACGGTGGTCGTGAGGTCGCGTGTCGAGACGTCGACCAGCACGCGGTAGTGCAGCGTGAGCTGGCGAAACGCCTCGACGTTCCGGCGCAGCGTGAGCTCCTCGTCGGCGCCGCTGGCGTAGTAATCCCACGCCATCTTGGGCAGGCGCGCCTCGGCGATCGTCTCGAGGTCGGCGACCGTCATCGTCGTGTCGATCACGGCGGCTCCTTCGTGATGACGAAGCACTTCTCGCGGCAGGGTGCGTCGGGCGGCAGACGCCCGGTGCGACCCGCGGCGTCCTCGACGAGCTCGACGCGCGCGCCGGCGTACAGCGCGCGCACCTCGTCCTCGAGCACCGCGAACGGCGGGCCGTCCATCAGCGCCTGCGGATACTCGAGCGTGACGAGCAGGACGGGCGCGTCACTCGCGAGCGCGAGCGCGCGCTCGTGCGCGACGTAGCGTGGCCGCAGCTCCGGCGACATCGCGATCAGCGCCGCGCGGTCGTACACCGCGTCGATCCGCCCCAGCAGCGCCGCGTCGGTGGCGAACCAGTCGCCGGCGAAGATCGTGATCGCGCCCGCGGTGTATTCGACGAACGCGCCGCGCGGCGTCACCACCGGCGTCGCGCCGTGCTCGGTGAAGAACTGCTGCACCGCGTCCTCGACGAGCTCGACGCCGACGACCTCGTGCCCGCGCCCCGCGAGATACGCGAGGTCGACCGCCTTCCCGCATAGCGGCACGAGCACGCGCTTCGCGCCCGCGAGCCGCGCGCCGTGCCGTTCGAGAAACCCGTTCGGCTTGCCCTCGTGGAAACCGATGCGGCCTTCGGCCCAGCGCGCGATCCAGAACGACGCTTCCACGCGCGGACTGTAGCCGCGATCAGGCCTCGAGACTCACGGGCGGACGCGGACCTTTGCCGTTGTACGCGCCCTCGGCGTCAGCGAGCACGCCGTACGGCCGGAAGAACGTGGTCGCGTTGTGATGGGCGATCCAGTCCTCGTCGACCTCGGTCCACCGCATCACCTTGCCCGACCACCGCTTGGTCTCCTTGCTCTTCGTCCCGTCGGCGGCGATGCGGAACATCCGCCGGCCGTCGGAGTTGTGATCGATCGCGAACAGCACGGTGTGGTGCCACAGGCGCCACGTTCCGTCCTGGCGCTTCGACGACTGGCCGCAGACCAGGAACGTCGGCAACGTGTGCCTTCGATCGTGCAGCTCGCGGATGTCGAGGCCCTTGGCCGCCTGGTTGCGTTGCTTCGTCGCGCCGTTCGACATGATCTGCCGGCAGAAGGGGCCGTAGCCGCGATACGAGCCGACGCCCTGCTTGGTGAACACGATGTTGGGCGCCTCGCAGATCTCGAACAGGCTGGGGATGTTGCCCGCGTGCGTCCAGTCGTCGTCGTAGCGCAGCAACCACCCGAGGAAGAAGTTGGTGAAGCTCGAGCAGTGAAAGCTCGCGTACTGGCCACCGGGCTCGCTCGACCATCCCACCGAGTTGAGCCGCCCCGGCCCCTTGCTGATGACCCAGCGGCCGTTCACGAACAGCCCACGTCCCGGGCCGTACTTCACGGGCTCCGCGTTCACGCCCGTGAGCGTGTCCTTGAGCGCCATGAACTGCTGCCACGTCTCCTCGTCGCACGGCGTGATGCCGGCTTGCCCCATGCCGACCATGGCGCCGACGACACCGCCGCCGGCCTGCGGCTGCGCCGGCTGCGCGTCGTTGAACGGATCCTGATCCTTCATCACGAGCGCTTGCTTGAGCGCCTCGGCGGTTTCGGGCCCGACGATGCCGTCGACATCGATCGCGTCGGTCTCGCGCTGGAACGCGATCACCTCGCCGTGGGTCTTGGGCCCGAATACGCCGTCGATGTCGCCGACGTCGAAGCCGAGCGCGCGCAGTTGCAGTTGCAGGAGGCGCACGTCGGCGCCCCGGTTGCCTTGCTTCAGCACCATGGTCTTCCCCCTCGCTCCATCACAGCACCGACGCACTCAGAAAACTTCCCCCCATTCGGGTGAGGTACGTTCCGGGCGTGCGAGTCCTCCGCCTCATCGAGGTCCAGCGCGCGCGGGAGTGCATCGTCGCCAGCTGCGCGCTCGACGACCTGCGCTTCCACGTGACCGTCTGGTACGAGGACGTCGATCTCGACGCGCTCGCGGCGCGTCATGGCGCCGAGCTGCTCGACCGGATCGCCTTCCATGTCGCGATGTTCCAGCTGAACGCCGTGGCCAGCCTGCGACCGGATGCGATCGAGCTCGGCGCGTACGCGCGCTTCGCGACGCCGGCGTTCGTCGCGCTGTGGCGGACCGTCTTCAAGAAGGTCTGGGGGCAGTGGCGGTGGGAGCACCAGCTGCCGGACTATGGTGGCCCGACGTTCATCGATCTGTCGGCGACGGTCGCGCCGGCGCGGCCCGGTGGGGTCGAACGCGGCGAGGTCGACTGGCTCGTGTTCTGCGGCGGCGGCAAGGACAGCCTGGTCGCGCTGGAGCTGTTCGAGCGCGGCGGGTTGCGCTTCGCGACGCTCGGCTACTCGCACTCGATCTACGGTCAGGCCGCGCCGCAGCACGCGCTGCTCGAACGCGTCGCCGGTGCGACCGGGCGCGCGCGTGCCGAGCGGCAATGGATCGTCGACGATTTCCTCGACGCGCCGGTGGTCGCGCTGCGTCCGTCGCTCGGCGTGCGCTCGGTGCTCGCGGCGGAGACGCCGGCCTCGGTGTTCGCGGCGCTGCCCATCGCGCTCGCGCGGGGCTATCGCGGGCTCGTCGTCGCGCACGAGCACAGCGCCAACACCGGCAACCTGGTGTGGGAGGCCACCGGCGAGGAGGTGAACCACCAGTGGGGCAAGGGCTGGGAGGCGGAGCAGCTCCTCGACGCGTACGTGCAGCGCGAGCTGGTCGGCGGCGTGCGTTACTTCAGCGTGCTGCAGCCGGTGCACGACGAGGTGATCTTCGAGCTGCTGGCGCGCGATGCCGCGCTCGCGCCGAACACGCACTCGTGCAACGTGCAGAAGCCGTGGTGCGGCGCGTGCGCGAAGTGCGCGTACGTCTGGCTGCAGATGTCGGCGCATCTGCCCGCCGAGATCGTCGCGAAGACGTTCGCGGGCCGCGGCGATCTGGGCGAGCGCCCCGAGAACCTCCGCTGGTTTCGCGAGCTGCTCGGGCTGGCGGAGCACTCGCCGTTCGAATGCGTGGGCAGCCCGACCGAGGCGCGGCTGGCGCTGGCGATGCTCGCGGCCAAGCGCCCGCTGGGCCGTCAGCTGACGGCGCTCGCCGTCGAGGTCGGCGCGATCGACGTGCCCGCCCTCGCGCGCCCGCTACTCGACGTCGCCGAGACGCACGGCATGCCCGACGAGGTCGCAGCGGCCATCATGCCGCAGCTACGCGACGCCGCCGCGCAAGCGAAGCGCCGCCTCGGATAGGGGTCACTCTCCGGGGTCATAACCCAACGAGATCACAACGTTTTTAGACCCCATTGTGACTACCCCCCCCCTCGCATTGGGGTCGAATTCCGCAATGATCTCTGTGTCTTGCGACCCAGGAGAGTGACCCCCTCTCTGGTCAGCCGCAGGTGCGTGTCGCGAGCCAGAGGTGCATGCGGTCGCGGTCGTCGGCGTCGACGCGCCGGAGGCGCCAGCCGGTCTCGGCGAGCATCGCGGCCATCGCGGCGCGCGGATGTTTGTAGCAGTGCTCGGTCACGATCGACTCGCCGCGCTCGAGACGGATCGGAAGGCCGCCGACGCGCACGGTCTGCGCGCGGATGCTGACCAGGTGCATCTCGATGCGGTGATGCGACGCGTCCCACACCGCGCGGTGCGTGAACGCGTCGAGATCGAAGGTGGCGGCGTGCGTGCGGTTCACGTGGGCGAGCACGTTCTTGTCGAACGCCGCGGTCACGCCCAGACCGTCGTCGTAGGCGTGCACCAGCGACGCGCGATCGTTGTTGGCGTCGGCGCCGAGGACGAGCACGCCGTCGCGGCCCACGAGGCCGGCGAGGCGCACCAGGAACGCGCGCGCCTGGTCGGGCTCGAAGTTGCCGATCGTCGACCCGGGAAAGAACGCGACGGTGCGCGCCGGCTGGGTCGCGGGGCGCGGGAGGGCGAGGTCGCTCGTGTAATCGCCGCAGACCGGCTGCACGTCGAGCCCCGGGAACTCCGCGCGCAGCGCGACGGCGTTCTCGTCGAGCTGTTCGCGACTGATGTCGATGGGCACGTAGCCGGTGGGGCGATCGAGCGCGCGTAGCAGCATGCGCGTCTTCACGCCGGCGCCGCTGCCGGGCTCGACGACACGCGCGTGCGCGCCGATGGACTCGGCGTACGCCGGCAGGTGCTGGCCGAGGAGCGCGAGCTCGGTGCGCGTCGGGTAGTACTCGTCGAGCGTACAGATCTGCTCGAACAGCTCGGCGCCGCGCGCGTCGTAGAGCAGGCGACACGGCAGGTGCTTGCGCGGGGAGAGCAGCCCTCGCAGGACGTCATCGACGTCGGCATGAACGGCGCGCTTCCGATCGTAGGCGTAGGTCATGCGTCCCTCGCGATCCGCGCGCCCGACATCTGCCAGCGCGCCGCCGGCGGAAAGTAGTTGCGGTACGTCGCGCGGACATGCCCGCGCGGCGTGAAGCACGAGCCACCGCGCAGCACCTGCTGCCCCGACATGAACTTCCCGTTGTACTCGCCGAGCGCGCCGGCGAGCGGCCGGAAGCCCGGATACGCCGAGTAGCTCGACGACGTCCACTCCCACACCGTGCCGAACAGCTGCGCCGAGCGGCCGGCGTGCAGGCGATCGTCGTCGGCGAAGTCGCCCGCGTCGGGGTCGACGCCGCGCGCCGCGACCTCCCACTCGAATTCGGTCGGCAGGCGCGCGCCCAGCCAGCGTGCGATCGCGTCGGCCTCGTAGTAGCTGAGGTGACAGGCGGCGGCCGGCGGATCGATCGGGCGTACGCCGCCGAGCGTGTACTGATCGCCGTCGGCCTCCGGGCTCGTGCACCAGTAGAGCGGCGCCGACCAACCCTCGCGCTTCACGGCGTGCCAGCCGTCGCTGAGCCAGTGGCGCGGGTCGCGATAGCCGCCCTCGGCGACGAAGGCCTGCACCGCGGCGTTGGTGATGGGACGCGCGGCGAGCGCGAACGGCCGCACGATGACGTCGTGCGCGGGTCGCTCGTTGTCGAAGGCGAAGCCACCGGGCGAAGCGCCGCCGGGCGAAGCGCCGCCGGGCGAAGCGCCGCCGGGCGAAGCGCCGCCGGGCGAAGCGCCGATCGACACGACGCCGCCGTCGAAAGGGCGCCACCGCAGCGGGGTCTCACGCGCCGTGTCTTCGACGAGATCGTGGCGGTAGGCCGGTTGCAGCGGCTGCGTGCCCAGCGTGTACTTCGCGTCGGTGAGGATCAGCTCCTGGTGCTGCTGCTCGTGATGGAGCCCGAGCTCGACGCGCGCCAGGCCGTCCTCGTCGAGCGTGCCGTCGACCAGCGCGGCGCCGATGCGGCGATCCACGTCGGCGCGATACGCGTGCACCTGCTCGAGGCTGGGCCGCGTGAGCATTCCGCGGCGGGCGCGCTCGACGCGAGGACCGACCGCCTCGTAGTAGCTATTGAAGAGCTGCTCGAACGCCGGATCGTATGGGACCCCACGCAACACGAACGTCTCGAAGAACCACGTCGTGTGGGCGAGGTGCCACTTGGCGGGGCTCGCGTCGGCCATGGGCTGGACCTGCTGATCCTCGACGGAGAGCGGCGCGCACAGCGCCACCGTCCTGGATCGCACCGTGCGGTAACGCTCTTCCATCGGCGCGACGTCCATCCCACTCCGTTTGACCATGAACTCGCGGGCGTGGCGAGCGCGGGCCCGTCGAAAGTTGACGGCGGACTGTCAGCTAATCCGCGTGGCCGTGCGTCACGGATGCGCGCCAGCGCACGCGGGCGCAACCGGCGGCACGTGCGCCGCGTCGAGCAACCACGCGGCCGCCGCCGCGGGCGTCGCCTTGTCGGTGTCGCGATCGACCATGAGGTTGGCCTGGCGCACGAGCGCGACCGGTAACGCATCGCGCAGCGGCGCGAGCGCGCACGTCACCCGTGCATCGTCGGCGACGCGCCGCCCGAGGAGGATCATGGCGTCGTACGGCGGCAGCGCGCCCTGCGGATCGTCGAGGACGACGAGGTCGTGCGCGGCGATGCGGCCGTCGCTCGAGAATGCGGAGATGGCGTCGACGTCGCGGTGCACGAGCGCGTCGTAGAGGAGCGTCGGGTCGTAGGTCGTGGTGCGCGCGAAGCCGAGGCCGTACGCGTCGCGCACCGACGTCCACTCGCGTCGGCTGAAGAACTCGTAATCGCCGCCGATCGCGCGGCCGCGCGTGTGCGGTGCGAGGTCGGCGATCGAGCGCGCGCCGAGCTGCGTGGCCGTGTCGCGGCGGATGGCGATCGCGTACGCGTTCTCGAAGCCGAGCGTCCCGAGGCTGCGCAGCCCGTGCTCGCGCGCGAGCCATGCCTCGACCTCGGCGAGCACCTGCCACCGCGGCGGTCCGGCCGGGCGCGACATGAGGTTGGTGTAGATCGTCCCCGAGTAGTCGACGTACGCGTCGATCTGTCCGCCGCGGAGCGCGTCGAACGCGACGGTCGAACCGAGGCTCTCGACGACCTCGACGCCGACGCCGGCCGCCGCGAGCCGCGCGCGCAGCACCTCGATCAGCACGTACTGCTCCGTGAACGTCTTGCCGCCGAGGCGCACGCTCGTGACCGCAGGACGCGCGCCCGGTTGCGTCGCCGTCGCGCCGGCCACCGCCGGACGGCCGCTCGCCGCCGTCAGCCGCGGCAGGAGCAGCACGCCGACGACGAGCACGGCCAGCGCCACGAGCGGCAGGTACATGCGGCGCCGCCCTCGCCGTGCGAGCGCGTGCTCGAGCGCGCCGAGCAGCCCGTCGAGCGCGATGGCGAGCGCCGCCGCCGCCGCGACGCCGACCAGCAGCATGTTCCAGTTGCGCGTCTGCAGCCCGGCGAAGATGTAGTTGCCGAGGCAGGGTTGCCCCACCGGCGTGGCGAGGGTCGCCGCACCGACGGTCCACACCGTCGCGGTGCGGATGCCCGCGGCGACCACCGGCGCCGCGAGCGGCAGCTCGACCTCGCGCAGGATCTGCCCGCCCGTCATGCCGAGCCCGCGCGCCGACTCGATCACCGACGCGTCCACGCCGCGCAGCCCCGTGATCGCGTTGCGCGCGATCGGAAGGATCGCGTAGAGCGTCAGCGCGATCACCGCCGGCCAGAAGCCGAACGCGGACACGCCCACGCCGAGCCCGCCGGTCTGCGTGATCACGGGCACCATGAGCGCGAGCAGCGCCAGCCCCGGCACGGTCTGCACCACCGACGCGATCGCCATCACCGCCGCGGACGCGCGCGGCCGCCGCGCCACCGCGAGCGCGAGCGGCAGGCTCAGCACGACACCGGCGACCAGCGCGACCAGCGCGACGCGCAGGTGATCCGCGAGCAATGGCGGCAGCCCGCGCAGCAGGTCGCCGAGGTCGCCGTTCACGACGCGTCTCCGCCCGCTCCCAGGCTGTGCAGCGCGTCGGCCTGGTGCCGCACCATCCCCATCAGCTGCGCGACGTAGTCGTCGGCGGGCGCCGACATCAGCTCCGCGGGCGTCCCGATCTGGCGCAGCTCGCCGCCGCACATGACCGCGATGCGATCGCCGAGGGTGAGGCCCTCGATCAGATCGTGCGTCACCATCACGGTGGTCAGCTCGAGCTCGTCGTGCAGCCGGCGCAGCTCGCCCTGCAGCGCGACGCGCGTGATCGGATCGAGCGCGCCGAACGGCTCGTCGAGCAGCAGCACCTCGGGCCGCGCGGCCAGCGCGCGCGCGACCCCTGCCCGCTGCCGCTGCCCTCCCGACAGCTCGTCGGGATAGCGATCGCGATACTCCGCCGCCGGCAGCCCGACCAGCGCGAGCAGCTCGTCGGTGCGCGCCGCGATGTTCTCCTTCGACCACCCGAGCAGCCGCGGCACCACGCTCACGTTCTCGCCGACGGTGCGATGCGGGAACAGGCCGGCGTGCTGGATCACGTAGCCGATGGTGCGGCGCAGCGCGACGATGTCGTGCGCGCGCACGTCCTTGCCGTCGACCATCACCTTGCCCTCGTCGGGATCGACCAGCCGGTTGATCATCTTGATCAGCGTGGTCTTGCCGCTGCCCGACTCGCCCAGCACGGCCACGAGCTCGCGCCGCGCCACACGCAGCGTGACGCCCTTCACCGCCCACCGACCCTCGCGGCCGAAGCGCTTCGAAACCGCGGTCAGCTCCAGCACGCGCGCAATCTCGCACAGTTGCAGATCGAACGCGACCTGCTGCTCCGCCGCGCGGCGCGCGTCACTCGCTCGCGACCTGACTGAGCTCCGCGCCGATCACCAGCGCCAGGTTCGAGAGCCACATCCAGAACAGGAGCGCGAGCGCGCCGGCAAAGGCACCGTACGTCGCCTCGTAGTCGGTGAGGTGGCTCATCACGTACGCCGCGGCCTGGCTCACGGAGACCCACAGGATCACGCCGATCGCCGCACCCGGCGCGAACGTGCGCCATGGCAGGTCGTGGTTCGGCAGCAGCTTGTAGAGCGTGGCCCACACCAGCGTCATCATCGCCGCCGCGCCGAGCCAGCGGCCGACGCTCCACGACAGCTCGACGGCGCTGCCGAGCTGGTGATGGCGCTCGACCCACGGGCCGAGGATGGGCCCGATGAGGAGCAGCGACAGCGCGACCACGATCATCGACGCGATCAGCAGCGTGACGCTGATCGCCAGCACCTGGCGGCGCCACCACGGCCGCGTCTCGCGCAGCCCGAACACGCGATTGAGGGCCCCGATGAGCGCCGACGTGCCGCGCGACGCGCCGAACAGCGCGATCCCGCCGGCCACGATGGCGACGTACGGCTCGGTCGCGCGCTGCGTCCGCGCCACTTCCTCGGCGAGGATGCGGCCGACCTCGGGCGGCAGCACGCGCTGCGCCATGATCACGCCCTCACCGATCACGTCGCCCGGCACGATCAGGAGCGTCACCGACAGGACGAACACCATCATCGGGAAGACGGCGAAGATGGCGTAGTACGTCATCATGGCCGCGATGTCGTCGAGGCCATCCTCCATGAAGCCGCGCACGAAGCGGTGCACGAACCCGCGCACCGACCTCATTTGCTCGGCGCCTCGCATGGCGCCCTAGTCGACTTCGTGAGCGGCGAGCGGTTTGCGCTGGAGGATGCGCTCGATGCGCGCCAGGTCGGCCGGCTTGATGAGGTGCTCGTCGAACCCCGCCTGCTTCACCGCGAGGACGTCGTTGGGCGCGCCGTAGCCGGTGAGCGCGACCAGGAACACGCCGTCGAGGTCGCTCTGCGCGCGGATGCGCTGCGCGATCTCGTAGCCGGTCATCGTCGGGAGCCCGATGTCGATGAACGCGACGTCGGGTCGCATCTGCTTGATGACCTCGAGCGCGGCCGGGCCGTCGGCGGCGTCCATGACCTCGTGATCGCGCGCCTCGAGCAGGAGCTTGAGCATCTCGCGCGAGTCTTCCTGATCGTCGACGACCACGATGCGGCGGCGATCGCCGCTAGTGGTCACCGAGGCGCCCGTGAAGGCGTCGTTCGCCTCGCTCGTGAGAGGGAGGGTCACCTTGAAATCCGAGCCCATGTCGACACCTTCACTCGCCACGACGATCGTGCCGCCGTGTTGTTCCACGATGTTGCGCGCCAGGGACAACCCGACGCCGAGCCCGCCGTGCGAGCGGTCGAGCCGCTGCTCCGACTGCACGAACAGCTCGAAGATCTTCTCCTGCAGCTCCGCCTCGATGCCGATGCCGTGATCGATCACGCGCATCACCGCGTTGCCGGCCTCGACCGTCACGACCAGGCGGACCTCCGTGTTGCGCGGCGAGTAGTTCGCGGCGTTGGACAGGAGATTGACCGCGACCTGCATCAAGCGGTTGGCGTCGCCCTGCATCGGCATCGGCCGTTCGGGGAGACTGGTCACCAGCTTCATGCCGCGCTCGTCGTAGAGCGGCTGCACCGACTCGATCGCAGCCTCGATGGCCTGGCGCAGATCCATCTTCTGGAGGCGCAGCTCGAACTTGCCGCGCGTGATGCGCGACACGTCGAGCAGGTCGTCGAGCAGCCGCTTCATGTGCTGGGCCTGGCGATCGATCACCGAGCAGCAGCGGGCGAACACGTCCGGAGCCGGCCGGCGCTCGAGCAGCGTCGACGCGTTCATCACGGCGGCGAGCGGGTTGCGCAGCTCGTGCGAGAGCATCGCCAGGAACTGCTCGCGGCGGCGCGCGCCCTCGGCCGTCTGCTCGAGCAGGGCCTCGATGCGCTCCTGGCGCTCCTCGAGCTCGCGCCGGGCCGCGGCGAGCGGCGCGATGTCGCGGCCGATCGCCGAGAAGCCCGCGATGGTGCCGCTGTCGTCGCTCACCGTCGACACCGTGGTCGAGACGTCGAGCAGCCTGCCGTCCTTGTGCCGGCACAGCGCGCCGAGGTGCTCGATCCGCTCGCCGCGCTCGATGCGCGCGAGCAGCTCGGCGAGGCCGGCCGCGGCGTCGGACGCCATGAGCGTGCCGATGCTCTGGCCGACGATCTCCTCGGCCGAGTAGCCAAACGTCTGCTCGGCGCCGCGATTCCACGCCGTGATGGTGCCGTCGAGGTTCGCGCCCACGATCGCGTCGTCACTCGACTGGATGATCGCGGCGAGCTGGCGAAGGCGCGAGCGCGCGCGGTCGAGCGCGCTGGTGTCGGTCAGGGTCAGGACCACCCCGGCGATCTCGGATTGCTCGCGCCCGTTGTCCTGGTGCTTGACGCGATAGGGGAGGATGCGCAGGAAGAACGGCTTGCCGTCGCGGTCGCGGACCTCGTCCTCGATCAGGTTGCCCTTTCGCCGCACCTGCTCGATCTCGTCCATGAGCGCGGGCCGCACGATGTTGTGCGAGAAGTCGCGGATCTCGCGACCGACGTCGTACTTCTGGAAGCGGAACACACCGGCGATCTGCGACGTGAAGCGACGGATGCGCAGATCGCTGTCGAGGAACACGGTGCCCACGTCGGTGCCCTCGAGCAGGTGGGCCATGTCCGTGTTGAGCTCTTTCAGCTCCTGGATCTTCTGCTGGTACTCGGCGTTGACCGTGTACAGCTCCTCGTTGACCGAGTGGAGCTCCTCGTTGGTGCTCTGCAGCTCCTCGTTGGAGGCCACCAGCTCCTCGTTGGTCGCCTGCATCTCCTCGTTCGAGGTCTCGAGCTCCTCGATCGTCGCCTGCAGGGTCTCCTTGGTGTACGTGAGCTCGGCCTCGAGGCCGTCGAGCCGCTCCTTGTTCGCCATCGCCGCCGGGATCGTCGACGGCGCATCGGCCGCGACCGGCTCGGGGGGCGGACGCGTGCTCGCCTCCTCGTTGCCGAAGTCGGGGAACGTCAGGAGCACGTGCCGGACGTTGGTGCGCGGATGAACCATCGGCTCCGCGACGACCGTGCACCGGATCTCGCCGGTCTCGGTGGGGATGCGCACGCCCGAGTAGGAGATGCGCTTGAGCTCCTTGAACGCGCGCTGGATCGCGCCGGCGACCACCGAGCGCAGCTCGTCGTCGAGCAGGTCGAGGATGTTCGTCGACGGCCGGCGGCGGCGCAGCCGGAGGATCTTCTCGGCCCCGGCGAAGCTGTCGACCAGGATGCGCTCCTCGTCGATCAGGAAGCCCGGCGGCATGAACCGGTCGAGCAGCTGATCGTAGGTCTGCAGCATCAGGGGATCGGCGCCGAGCCGGCGCGTGACATCCACCGACGACGGCCGCCGCGACTGCCGGTTCGCCGGCAAGCGCGCGTGGTTGAGCAGGTGCACGTCGCGCCGCTTGCGATAGATCTTCCAGTGGTCGTCGATGGTGACGAACTCGTCGGCGAGCTGCCCTGGCGTCTCGCTGGCGCCGAGGAACAGGACGCCGCCGGTCGCGAGCCCGAAGTGGAACAGCGACAGCACCGCCCGCTGCGCGTGCGGCTGGAAGTAGATCAGCATGTTCCGGCACGAGATGAAGTGCATCTTCGTGAACGGCGCGTCCTTGGTGACGTTGTGCCGCGCGAAGACGATCATCTGGCGCAGCTCCTGCGAGATCTGGAACCCGCTCGAGCGGCGCGTGAAGAAGCGGGCCATGCGCGAGTGGCTGACGTTCGTGAGCTGCTCCTCGCCGTAGATGCCCGCGCTGGCGACGTCGAGGGACTGCTGGTGCACGTCCGTCGCGAGGATCTTGACGTTGATCGGACGCCCGCTGCGCTCGAGCGCCTCGAGGAAGAGCATCGCGACCGAGTACGCCTCCTCGCCGGTGCCACAGCCCGCGATCCAGAGGCGAACCTCCTCCTCGTTGGCGATGCCGTCGAGGAGCTTGGGGATGACCTCGGTCTCGAGCTGGCTGAAGGCTGGCGGATCGCGGAAGAACTGCGTCACACCGATCAGCAGATCCTGATAGAGCGCGTTCAGCTCGTCGGGCTCGACGCGCAGCTGCGCCAGGTACTCGCTCATCGAGCCGATGCGCAGCAGGTCGAGGCGGCGCTGGATGCGGCGCCCGACCGTTGTGATCTTGTAGAGCGAGAAGTCGATGCCGAACTGATCGCGCAGGAGGCGGAAGACGCCGTCCATCTCCGGATCGTCGCTGAGCGCCGGCTCCGCGTCGGCGAGCGGCGCCGCGGGCGGCAACCCGCAGAGCACGCGCGCCAGATCGCCCGGTGGGTGCGATTGATCGACGCACCCGGTCGCCAGCACCGAGAGCGGCATCCCGTCGAAGCGCGCGCTGGTGGGCGTTTCGGCCAGCACGGTCCCGCCGGCGTTGTGCACGTCGGTCGCGCCGCGCGAGCCGTCGCTACCGCTGCCGCTGAGCACGACCGCGACCGCGCGCGCGCCGGCGTCCATCGCGAGCGAGCGGAAGAACGTGTCGATCGGCAGCGAGAACGTGTGCGGATCCCTCTCGGTGAGGACGAGGCGCCGCTCGCGCACGATCATCTCCTTGCGCGGCGGCAGGAGAAAGATGTGGTTGGCGCGCAGCGGCATCCCGTCCTGCGCCAGCACCACCGGCATCTCGCTGTAGCGCGAGATGAGCTCGTCCATCATGCTGCGGAAGTCGGGCGACAGGTGCTGGACCACCACGAACGCCATCCCCGTGTCGGGCGGCAGCGCCGAGAACAGCTGCTCGAGCGACTCGAGCCCACCCGCGGAGGCGCCGATGCCCACGACGCGGGCGTCGGGCGCGAGAAGGGGTGTCGATTCGTCGGCTGTCGGTACGTCCACGTTCGCGAGTGCTCCTGTGCGGGTCTGCCCTCATTCAATTGTCGTTCCCGTTTGCGCGGCTGCGAATCCCTGTGATTCGCACCCTTGCGGGAGCATGGCTCCGGGGGTGCGATGTGCCCGGGCGCCACACTGCGCGCGCAGTGGACAGCAAGGGTCGGAAGAACCCCGGGTCGGCTCGTGTTACGAGACCCGCGTGAAGCAAAGCGTCCTACCGGCTCTCCTGTTCGCATCTCTCCTCTGCTGTGGTGGTGGTGGTGGCGGCGCGAGGTCGTCCAAGGTCGTCACCAAACCCACGGCTCCCCCGGTCGTCGATCCGGCCCTGGCCGCGCGCCGCGCGTTCGCCAACCCCGGCGGCATGTGGATGCCGCGTCAGATGACGCTGCCGGTCCACGCCAGGAGCCTGACGGCGATGGGCGTGGCCATCGATGCCGCCGCGCTCGCGGATCCGCTGGGCGAGCCCCTCGGCGCCGTGGTGCGGCTGAGCGGCTGCACCGGCTCGTTCGTGTCGCCCGAGGGTCTCATCATCACGAACCACCACTGCGTGCAGACGTCGCTGCAGGTGAACGCGACGCCGGACCACAACTACGTCGAGGACGGGTTCCTCGCGAAGACGCGCGCCGACGAGCTGCCCGCCGGACCGGCCGAGCACGTGCTCGTCACGCAGGCCGCGCGCGACGTCACCGCGGACATCACCGGTGGGCTGGCCGACATCGCCGACCCCGGCGCTCGCACCAAGGAGATCGAGAAGCGCGAGAAGACGCTGGTCGCCGCGTGCGAGAAGGGCCGGCCCGGCATCCGCTGCGAGGTCGAGAGCTTCTACCGCGGCGCCGAGTACCAGCTCATCGAGCGGCTCGAGATCCGCGACATCCGCGTCGTGCACGCGCCGGCGCGCTCGATCGGCAACTACGGCGGCGAGATCGACAACTGGGCCTGGCCGCGCCACACCGGCGACTACTCGTTCCTGCGCGCGTACGTCGCGAAGGACGGGTCGTCCGCGGAGCCGTCGCCGGAGAACGTCCCGTACCAGCCCAAGCACTGGCTGAAGGTGGCGAGCAAGCCCCTCGCGGAGAGCGACTTCGTGCTCGTCGCCGGCTATCCGGGATCGACCGAACGCTTGACGACGTACTCGGAGGTGAAGTTCGACGTCGACGTCACGTACCCCGACGCGATCGAGCAGATCCAGGAGGCGTACGACGTGCTCGAGGAGCTGCAGAAGAAGGGCGGCATGACCGGCATCAAGGCCGGCATGTTCAAGCAGTTCGTGCAGAACGCGCTCGAGAACTATCAAGGCACGCTGGCCGGCTTGAAGCGCGGTGACTCGCTCGCGCGCAAGCAGGCGCTCGACGAGAGCGTGCGCGCGTGGGCCAAGGCGCCGGGGCGCGAGGACTACGCGCAGGCGATCGAGAGCCTCGAGGCGTCGTTCGTCGAGGAGCGCGGGCGCGCGAAGACCGACAGCATGTTCGCGCGGGCGGCGCTCGGCCGCGGCATCTTCTCGACGGCGCACCTCATCGTGCGCATGGCCGAGGAGCGTCAGAAGAAGGATCCGGATCGCAAGGCGGGGTTCCAGGATCGCGACCTCCCCGATCTGGTCGCGCAGATGAAGCAGCTCAGCGCGCAGTACGACGCCGACATCGATCGCGCGTTCATGCGGCGCGGGCTGGTGCGGGCGATGGCGATGCCGGAGGTCGATCGCCCGTGGCTGGCCACCATGCTCGGCGCGAAGAAGGGCGAGGCCGTGAGCGAGGCGCTCATCGACAAGCGCATCGAGGAGTGGTTCGCCGGGACCACGCTCACCGACGAGAAGGCGCGGCTCGAGCTCCTGACCAAGGGCACGACCAAGCGCCTCCGCGGGTCGAAGGATCCGATCATCAAGGCGGCGCTCGCCATGCGCCCGGCGCTGAAGGAGTTCGAGGAGCGTCACGAGCGCTGGAAGGGCGAGCGCGTGCTGCTCGGGCCCAAGTACGCGGTCGCGATGCGCGAGGCGCTCGACGGCGCGCTCGCGCCCGACGCGAACTTCACGCTGCGGTTGACGTACGGCACGGTGAAGCGGCGCGGGGAAGGCCGTCCGTTCACGGTGGCGAGCGAGATCCCGGCCAAGGACAAGGGCGCGGAGCCGTTCGACGCGCCCAAGGCACTGCTCGCCGCCGTGAAGGCGAAGCAGTGGGGTCCGTACGAGGACCCGACGCTGGGCGAGGTGCCGGTCGACTTCCTGTCGGACGTCGACACCACCGGCGGCAACTCGGGGTCGCCGACCTTGAACGATCAGGGCGAGCTGGTCGGCCTCCTGTTCGACGGCACGATCGAGAGCGTCTCGTCCGACGTCGTGTTCGATCCGATCATCACGCGCTCGATCCACGCCGACATCCGCTACGCGCTGTGGGCGATGGACGTCGTCGACGGCGCGGACCA
>DATLEB010000263.1:0-30984 GCA_035525615.1 Kofleriaceae bacterium
GTAGCGCACGTCGACGTGGATCTTGCGCACCATCGAGCCATCGAACACGACGTCCGAGGCGACGCCCTCGATCGTGCTGTCGAAGTTGACGCCGACCAGCTCGCCGCGATCGTTCAGCACCGCCGAGCCCGAGTTGCCGCCCGTCGTGTCGAGGTCACTGAGGAAGTTGACCGGTAGCTCGCCGTCGGCGGTCGCGTACGTGGCGAACTTCCGGTCGCGCAGCGCGGCGAGCAGCGGCGCCGGCGCGTCGAACGGCTCGGCGCCGGTGTCCTTCTCCAGGATCTGCGCGCCCGTCGTGAAGGGCGCACCACCGGACGCGGGCGCCTTGACGGTGCCGTACGTGATCCGCAAGGTCGAGTTGGCGTCGGGCGCGAGCAACCCGCCCAGCACCTCGCGCATCGCGTCGGCGTAGAGCGGCGCCACCAGCACGAGCTCGCCGGCGCGCGTGTCGGAGCGACGCTCCTCGTCCTTGTAGACCTTCCACACGCGCTGCGCGGCGCGCAGGAAGGGGTCGCGCGACGCGGCCACCGACTTCGTCGTGCCCTTCTGCAGGAGCTCGAGGCGCAGGGCCTCGTCGGCCAGCTTGCTCGTGCGGTACCAGCCGTCGAGCGTGCGATCGATGAGGGCCTCGTCGAGCTTCGCCTTTGGCTTCACGCCGAGGAGCAGCGGCAACCACGCGCGCTCCGCCGGCGGCAGCGCGAGCGCACGCACCAGCGCGAGCCGGAACAGCGCCCGGTCGAGCTTGGGATCGTACTGCTTGGTGAGCTGCTTGCTCGCCGCGATCGCCGGCGTCATGTCGCGGTCCTGATATCCGGCCTTGCGATCGACGTCGGGGCGCGCGCGCTCCTCGGCCCAGCGCGTGAGCTGGAGCGCCGCGGCGAGCAGCTGGGACTCGCTGAACGCGGCCTGGCGATCGAAGTCGGCGCGCGCGGTGCGCTGCTCGTCGACGATGAGCTGCTCGAGGCGCGCGAGCGCCACCGCGTGCGGCTCGTGTCCCGGCGTCACCGCCCACTCCATCACGCGCTGATCGAGCGCGGCCTTGCGCGCGAGCAGGTCGCCCGACGTGAGGCCCTTCAGGACGCCGCTGGTCTTCTCGAGCTTGTTCTGCACGCTCTGCTTGAGGACGCCGGCCTTGATGGCGGTCTCGCCCGGCTCCTTCAGGTGCGCCTCGACGACGGCGTACTGCTGCTTCGAGAAGTCGATGAAGTACGGGTAGTACCACTCGACGTCGTGCTTCACCTCGAGCGCGGTCTTGGTGCGGGTGGTCTTCCCCGGGAAGCCGGCGATCATCACGAAGTCGCTGGCGTGAACGCCCTGATCGCTGACCTTGAGGTGGTGGCGCGGGCGGTACGGTACGTTGTCGGCGGCGTAGTCGGCGGGCGCGCCGTCCTTGCCGACGTACGCGCGGAAGAACGCGAAGTCACCGGTGTGCCGCGGCCACCGCCAGTTGTCGACCTCGCCGCCGTAGTTTCCGATCGCGCGCGCCGGCACGTACACCAGGCGCACGTCGCGGATCTCGAGCTCCTCGATCAGCACGAAGAGTCCACCGCGCAGGTAGCTGGCGACGTTGCAGCGGATGCCGGCGCGGCCCTTCTCGCACGCGGCGACCTGCTGCTTGATGCGGCGCTCGGCCTCCTCCTTGCGCGCGACCGGGTCGGCGATGTCGGCGAGGCCGCCGGTCACCGCGCCGGTGACGTCGGTGAACGCCTGCGCGACGAACACGCGCTCGGCGGGACCCGCCGACGGCTCGTCGGCGCGCGTCTTCGCGAGGAATCCGTGCTCGACGAGATTGTGGTCCGGCGTCGAGTTGAGCTGCAGCGCGCGCTGCACGCAGTGGTGATTCGTGATGACCAGCCCGTCGGGCGACACGAACGACGCCGAGCATCCGCGGAGCCGCACGATCGCGCCGAGCGGCGCCGACAGCGGGTCCGCGAGCGTCTTCGGATCGAGCTTCACGCCGAGCTTCGCGAACGCGGCGGCATGCCCGGGCAGCGTCATCTGCTGCGGCATCCACATCCCGCCCGGGTTGGCGTACGCGCCGCGCGCGGCGACGTGCGGATCGGCCGCGGGCGCCGGGCTAGTCGACGCGCCCGTCGTGTCGGGCGGCGTCATGTCGGGTGTCGCGCTCGTCGCCGGTCCTCGCGCTCCTTGCCCACCGCCCGTGCACGCGACCGCGACGAGGAGACCGGGAAGGCCGTCCGTGAGCTTCATGGCTTCCGCATAACACGGTTCGCGAGCGAAGCCCGGTGCCCTGCGATAGGCTCGGCGCATGACTCGTGCACTCCTCGTCGCGCTCATGTTCTCGATGTCCTGCGGCCGGGGCGGCAGCACACCGCCACCCGCCGGTCCGTCGGCCGAGGCGTCGGCGGCATCACCGGCACCGACGACGACGACGCCGACGCCGACGACGGTCGACACACCGGCGGGCCCGATCATCCCCGACACGCCCGCCGGCAAGGCGTTCCGCGCGTGGCTGGAGGTCTTCAACAGCGGCGACGAGGCCGCGCTGACGGCGTTCGGCGTGGCGCACAAGGCGCCGGACATCGTCGACTTCGGCTTCCGCCAGATGACCGGCGGCTTCGACCTGGTCGCGGTCCAGAAGAGCGAGCCGCTCGCGCTGACCGTCGTCGTCAAGGAGCGCGGTGGAAACGCGCTCACCGCGGTGGGATGGTTCAAGCTGAAGAGCGCCGAGCCGCTCGAGATCGCGTCGCTCGCGTTTGCGGCGGTTCCGCCCGGCGCCTCCGTCGCCGACATGGACCGCCCGGTCGACGCCGCCACGCGCGCGCGCGTCATCGAGGCCGCGGCCGCGAAGCTCGACGAGCTCTACGTCTTCCCCGAGACCGCGAAGAAGATGGGCGACGCGGTGCGCTCGCACCAGAAGGCCGGCGCGTACGACGGCGTCGACGAATCGCGCGCGTTCGCGCAGCTCCTCACCGAGCACCTGCGCGAGGTCAGCCACGACAAGCACCTGGCCGTGGCCTTCTCGGCCAAGACCGTTCCCGCCGACGCGGCGGATGACGCGGAGCCTTCCGACGAGGAGAAGGCGCAGATGCGCGCGCAGCTCGAGGGCGTCAACTGCGGGTTCAACGAGTCGAAGGTGCTCGACGGCAACATCGGCTACCTGAAGTTCAACTTCTTCGGCAACGTCGAGGTGTGCGGCCCCAAGGCCACCGAGGCGTTCGCGCCGCTCGCCGGCGTCGACGCGCTCGTGATCGACCTGCGCCAGAACGGCGGAGGCGAGCCCGAGATGGTGGCGTTCGTGTCGTCGTACCTGTTCGCCAAGCGGACGCACCTGAACGACATCTACGAGCGCAAGGCCAACAAGACGACGAAGCACTGGACCCGGACGGACGTGCCGGGGAAGAAGCTCGCGAAGCAGCCCGTCTACGTGCTGACGTCCGCGAACACGTTCTCGGGCGCCGAGGAGTTCTCGTACAACCTCAAGAACCTGAAGCGCGCGACGATCGTCGGCGAGGTGACCGGCGGAGGCGCGCACCCGACGATGGGTGCGCGCCTCGACGACCACTTCACCATCTACGTCCCCTTCGCGCGGGCCATCAATCCGATCACGAAGACCAACTGGGAGGGCACGGGCGTCGAGCCCGACGTCAAGGTGCCCGCCGATCAGGCGCTCGAGACGGCGACGAAGCTCGCCGCCGAGACCCTCGCCAAGCGCGCCAGGAAGCCGCGCGGCAAGTAGCGAGGGCGAGCGCGACCAGGAGCGCGACCGACGAGGAGGACGCGCCGCCGCTGCCGGCGTTGCAGCAGCCGCCGTCGTCGACGGGCGGTGACGTCCCGCACTCGAGCGCGCGGAGGCACGTGCGCTCGGCGCCCTGCCCGACGGAGATGCAATCGTCGGCGTCGTCGGTGCACGGCTCGCCGAGGGCGACGGTGCGCACGTCGCGCCAGCCGCAGTGGCTCGCGGCGCCGTCGGGCAAGCACAGCATGCCGAGCGGACAGTCCGAGTGTTCGACGCACGCGTCCGCGCACGCACCGGGCGCTGCGGCGACGGGCGGCCTTCCCGGATCGGTCGGCGCCGCCGCGATCGCGAGCGCGTCCTCGATGAACGCGCGCTCCGTGTCGGTGCGGATCGCGAGCGCGCGGTCGCTGCAGTCGGACCCGCTGCCCTTGAGCACGCCGACCAGCTGATCGCCGTCGGCGGTCGTCACGAAGAGCGCGCCGCCGGAGTCGCCGCCGCACGCCGTGCCACCGTTGGTCCAGATCCCGAGCGCGGTGAGCTCGTCGGCCGTGGCGACACCCCCGAGGCGCTCGCCGCTGCTCGACGGCGGCGTGCCGGCGGTGGCGCCGTATCCGACGCTCGCCAGCGTGGCGCCTGTCACGAGCTCGGCCGGTTGCGTCGCGCTCCACGACGCCGTCGCGACACCGGATGCTCGCGCGAGGACGAGCACCGCCAGATCGTGCTGCTCCTCGGGCGCTCCCACGGGCGCGTAGCTCGGATGCACGACCGCCCCCCACACCGCGATGAGCTCGCCCGGCGCGTCGATCGACCCACCCGTGATGACCTCGAGCTCGTCGGGCTGGAGATCCTCGAGACAGTGCGCCGCCGTCAGCACGGCGCGCGGACCGATGAGCGTGCCCGAGCACTGGAGATCTTCGCCGCTCGCGCACGTGGCGCGCCGCTCGACGATCGCGACCACCCCCGGATGCGCGCTGTCGGGCACGCCGCCGATGATCGGCGCGCGGCTCATCGCGCCGGCTCGGTCGGCTCCGGCACGAGCGCCAGCTCCGCGTCGAACCGCGCGATGCGATGCGCGCCGGCCAGCGACGCGTAAAGCGCATCGAGCGCCGCCTCCTGCCGTCGCCGCGCCAGCGCGTGCTGGACGTCGCGCGCCGCCTCGTCGAACGGCTTCGCTGCGAGCTCGATGCGCGTCGCGCGCAGGATGACCCAGCGCCCGTCGCCGAGCAGGGCCGGCCCTTTCACGTCACCGGCTGCGCGCAGGTCGTTGGCGAGCCGACGCAGCGCCGGATCCACGCCGTCCGCGTGCGCCTCGCCGAGATCCTCGCCGCCTGCCGCCGCGAACGCCGCGTCGTCCAGCGCGCGCACCGAGCCATACGCCGCCTCGGCCGCGGCCGCGTCCGCCGCGAAGATGCCGCGCACCCACGTCCCGGTGATCCGGTTGAACTCCCCCGGCCGCGCCTCGTAATACCGGCGCGCCTCGTCGAGCGAGACGTCGTCGGGCCGCGCCTTCGCGCGCGCCACCTCGTCGCGCAGGAGCGCCTGGTTGAGCACGGCGCGGCTGCGCCCGTCGCGACCGTCGCCACCTTCGAGCCCACGCTCGTGCGCTTCCGCCGCGAACACGCGCACGCGCAGCGCCGCCTCCAGCGCCGCCTCTCGCGGCGAGCCCGGTCGCAGGTGCTCGCGCACCTCGCTCGCGGTGACCGGGTTCGCGTCGAAACACGCGACCACGGAATGGTCGTCGCGCGGCCCGCAGCTCGCCGCCTCGCGACGACACGCCACCGAGCCCGCGACGGCCAGCGCGACCAGCGCTAGGGCGATCGGACGCAGCGCGCGCTCAGCACCACGCGCCGTAGGTGACCGCGTAGTCGTCGGAGGCGTCCCAGAACTCGTCGCCGCAGTTGGAGTTGCCCGAGCCGGTGCTGCCGCCGTAGTGGTCGACGCAGCGATCGTGATCGAAGCAGTCCCAGGTGTAGTCGTCATCGAACCAGTGATTGCATCCCGCGCCGCAACGACCTGAGCAGTTGGCCTCGTTCTCGCCGTACTGCGCCCAGCGCCAGACGCAGGTGCCGTCGTTGCCCGGATCGTACACCGCGTAGTCCCAGCCGTTGGTCCCCGGCAAGCACGTGGAGCCGTCGCCGCCGCAGCCGTCTGCATCGGCGCGATCCTGGAAGCGGCTCGCGACCGTGCTCGCGATGTCGACGAAGTGCTTGCCCATCGTGACGCCGACCGGCGCCTCGGCCATGCGATCGGCGTGACGCACGAGGAGCTTGCCGTGCAGCGTCTCGAGGAGATCGGGCCGCGCCTCCGCGACCGCGTCGCGCAGCGCGAGCAGCGCCGCGAGATCGGCCTGATCGAGCGCGTTGAGATGTCCGTCGTCGCTGTACGTCTGCGCGCCGAGGTCGAGCGTGACGTCGAGGAGCGCGCCGTTGATGTCGAGCTGCAGCGTCGCCCGAGCCGGCGCCGCCAGCGCGCTGCGGAAGCTGATGACGGAGCCCGCGTGCACGAAGGTGCCCGCGATGACCGAGTCGGTGACGCCGAGCTCGAGGGCCGGCGCTTCCGTCTCGGGCGGCGGCGTCCCTTCGTCCGCACACCCGACCACGGTCAAGGCAAACAGGGCAGCAGCTCCGAGATGCTTCATCATCGGCGAACCTCCGTTCACTCCCGCACTGCAACGAAAGTGCCGTGGCGCACAATTGCTGCATCATGTGAAAGATCGCGAGGTTGCTTCACCTCCCTCGGCCCAATCCGGAGATCAAGAATTGACCATTTCTGCGCTCAGATGGACGATTTTGTTCAAATCTTGATCGTACGCGTACCAAGCGGGCCGGCGAGCCAGCCGATAAGCTCGGCTCATGACGGCGCTGAGATTCCTCGGGTGCCTGACCGCGGTCACCATCGCCGCCGGCGCCTCGGGCGGGTGCGGTGATGACAAGCCCGCGGCCAAGACCACCAAGTCCGCTGCGGTCCTCGACCACGCGCGTTGCGAACGCCTCGCCAAGGCGTGCAGCGAGGGCAAACATGTCACGACGCTCACCGACGATTGCGATCGCGCCGTCGAGAAGCTGAGCAAGCGCGGCTGCGAGATGCCGGCGGCCGAGGTGTACGGCTGCTACGAGCAGAAGCTGTGCGGCAAGAACGACAAGGTGTGGGCGCTCGACGATCTACGTGTGCTCGCCGAACGCCACGATGCGTGCGAGACCGAGCGGGAGGCGCTGCGCGCATGCGTCGCCAAGTAGCGTTGGTGATCGCCGGCACCGGCGTCGCGCTCGCCGCGCTCTCGTCGGCGGCGTTCGCGCAGTCGTACGCCTGCCGCGACACGGAGACCCAGCCCGAGTGCCACACGCGCCTGCGCTGCAAGTCCGACGAGGATCTCGAGACCTGCCAGCAGCGGCTGCGCTCGCAAGCGAGCGACCGCGGTGGCGACGATCGCGGCGACGGCGGCGACGACAGCGATCGCGGCAACGACGATCGCAGCGACCGCGGACGTAGCCGCAGTGACGACGGCGGCGGCCGTGACCGCGCGCGCGGCAGCGACCGCGGTGGCCGCGACGATCGCTCGCGCTCGCGCGGACGGCGCGGCGGTGGTGGCGGTCGCGGACGTGGCCGCGACGGCGGCGGCGGCGGCAGCCACCGCTTCGTCGCCAACAAGACCTTCGGCATCGGCCTCGAGCTCGGCGAGCCGTCGGGCCTCAACGGAAAGTACTTCGCCTCGCCCAACGTCGCGCTCGATTTCGGCCTCGGCGCGATCTACAGCCACTACTACTACGGCGACGGCGTGCACCTGTACGGCGACGTCCTCTTCCATCCGGTGTCGCTCGCGTCGAACCCGTCGTTCGAGCTGCCGTTCTATGTCGGCGTCGGCCTCCGCTACTGGGAGTTCGACTACTGCTACATGGACCTCTGCACCTACGACGGCGCCACCTTCGGCATCCGCATTCCGTTCGGCCTCGCCGTCGACTTCAACAGCGCGCCGCTCGATCTCTTCTTCCAGCTCGTCCCGGTCATCGACTTCGTCGACGAGGACTACTACGACCGCTTCGGCAACCGGCGCCACACCGGCATCGACGCGTCGCTCGGCCTGCGCTTCTGGTTCAACTAGCGCACGGGACCACCGCGCGAACCTCGTGCTCCTCGCGGAGTGACACCGCGATTGCCAGGATGTGCAGGTACCGTACGCGTGCCGACGTGTAGTGCGTCGGCCGCCCGAGGATGGTGAAGTAACGGGTCACGCGCACGCCCTTCGCTACAGCAAGCGGCGCACCAACGACCCGCGCTCGCGATGTCGCGCGCTTGCACGCGCTGCTGGGGTCTGTTGTGCCGACGTCAGTCTGCGATCACCGGCTACCGTCGTCGCCGGAGTGTCTCGACTCCACCCGCATCGGGGAGGTTGCACCCCGGCGCCGGCGCCCTACTACTCCCGTACCCATGTCGATGCTCTGGCTCTTCGACCGGCTCCTCGGCGACCCCGCTCGCGTCGAGCGCGAAGAGCGCGAGCGCGCGACGGCCCGGGCGCCGCGGCCCGAGGTCGACGCCGACCCTCCGGATCTGGAATGCCGGGTCTGCGCCTACCGCGGCCCCGAGCGTTACTGCCCGACTTGCCTCGCCGACACCATGCGCCCGCTCCCCAGGCCGCGCCGCTAGTCACACCTCGGCGTCCTCGGCGTCCTCCGCGTCCTCGTCGGGGATGTAGCCCATGCGCGATCGCAGCTCCTCCACCGCGAGCCGCACGGTCGCGATCCCGCCGAGCTCGAAGCCATCCTCGTCGTCGCGCACACCCGCGCGCACGTGCTCGAGCTCCGCGAGCACGTGCTCGAACCACCGCCACACGTCGTGATCGGTGTCGAGGTCGAAGATGGCCTGCCGCGCCTTCAGGATCCCCGCGCGCACGCCCCGCGCCGATTGCGCGAGCGCGCGCTGATACGCCTCGTCGCACGCCGCCAGCAACCGCACCCGCACGTCCTCCGTGGTCATCGGCCCATCGTGCCACCGGCGACCGCGCCTCAGCTGACAATCCGCTGTCAGCTGAGCCCGCAAGCCCGCGCCACCCCTGGGCCGCCCGTGCGCTACGGTTCGTTCATGGGCCGCAGCCAGCGCGCGCGCAAGGAACCGGAGGCGCTCGCGGCGTTTTCGGAAGTCACGCGCGCGTGGTTCGCGGAGAGCTTCGACGCGGCGACGCGCGTGCAGCAGATGGGGTGGCCGCGCATCGCCGCCGGCGATCACACGCTGATGACCGCGCCGACCGGCAGCGGCAAGACGCTCGCGGCGTTCCTCTGGTGCCTCGACCGGCTGACGACGACCGCGCCGACGGGTGGGACGCGCGTCATCTACGTGTCGCCGATCAAGGCGCTCGCCTACGACGTCGAGCGCAACCTGCGCGCGCCGCTGGTCGGGCTCGAGCGCGTCGCGAGCGCGCTCGGCGTGCAGCTGAACGTGCCGCGCATCGACGTGCGCACCGGCGACACGTCGGCCAAGGACCGGCGCCGGCAGCTGCGCGAGCCCGGCGACATCCTCATCACGACGCCGGAGTCGCTGTATCTCCTGCTCGGGTCGCGTGCGCGCGAGCACTTCGCCGCGGTCGAGACCGTGATCGTCGACGAGATCCACGCGGTCGCGCCGACCAAACGCGGCGTGCACCTGGCGCTCTCGCTCGAGCGGCTGAGCGCGCTGTGCGCGGCGGCGGGCAACCCCGAGCCGCAGCGCATCGGGCTGTCGGCGACGCAGCGGCCGCTCGAGGAGGTCGCGCGGTATCTCGGCGGTGATCGCGCGGTCACGATCGTCGACGCGGGCGAGACGCCGCAGCTGGATCTCGAGATCGTCGTGCCGGTCGCCGACATGACGGCGCCGCCGCCGCCCGATCCGCTGTCGACGTCGCTCACCGACGAGGCGCGCGACGCGCGCAGCGGCGGGATGTGGCCGGCGATCTACCCGCGGCTGCTCGAGATGATCATGGGCAGCCGGTCGACGATCCTGTTCGTCAACAGCCGACGGCTGGCCGAGCGGCTCGCAACCCAGCTGACGGAGCTCGCGCGGGCGATGCAGCTCGCCGGGCCCGAGGACGAGCTGGTGCGCGCGCACCACGGCTCGGTCGCGCGCCATCAGCGGCTGCAGATGGAGGAGGACCTCAAGGCCGGCCGCCTGCGCGCGATCACGGCGACCAGCTCGCTCGAGCTCGGCATCGACATGGGCGCGGTCGATCTCGTGGTGCAGGTCGAGTCACCGGGCGCGGTCGCGCGCGGCTTGCAGCGTATCGGTCGCGCCGGCCACCAGGTCGGCGCCACCAGTCGCGGTCGCATCGTGCCGAAGTTCCGCGGCGACCTGCTCGAGGCCGCGGTGTGCGCGCGCGGAATGCTCGACGGTGCGGTCGAGCCGATCAAGCTCCCCGAGAACTGTCTCGACGTGCTCGCGCAGCAGATCGTGGCGATGTGCACCACCGAGCCGTGGACCGTCGCGGAGCTCGAGCGCGTCGTGACGCGCGCGGCGAGCTATCGCGGGCTCGGCCGTGCGGTGCTGGCGTCGGTGCTCGACATGCTGTCGGGGCGCTATCCCTCCGACGAGCTCGCCGACCTGCGTCCGCGGCTCACGTGGGATCGCGACCAGGATGTCCTGACCGCGCGGGCGGGCGCGCGACTCCTGTCGATCATCAACGGCGGCACGATTCCGGACCGCGGGCTCTATCCCGTGCACGTGGGCGAAGGCGGGCCGCGCGTCGGCGAGCTCGACGAGGAGATGGTCCACGAGAGCCGCCGCGGCGAGACCTTCCTGCTGGGCGCGACGACGTGGCGGATCGAGGACATCACGCGCGATCGCGTCATCGTGTCGCCGGCACCCGGTGAGCCCGGCAAGATGCCGTTCTGGCGCGGCGAAGGTCCGGGCCGTCCGATCGAGCTCGGCCGCATGGTCGGCGCGTTCACGCGGCACGTCGACGAGCTGCTCGCGCGCGGCGACGGCGAGAGCACGGCCATCGCGCTGATGAAGAGCCACTGCCTCGACCGGTTCGCGGCCGAGAACCTCGTCCGCTACATCGCGAGCCAGCGCGAGGCCGCCACCGCGGTGCCCACCGACCGGACCATCGTCGTCGAGCGTTTTCGCGACGAGCTCGGCGACTGGCGGATCTGCATCCTCTCGCCGCTCGGCGCGCGCGTGCACGCGCCGTGGGCCCACGTGGTGAGTCGCCGGCTCGAGGATCGGCTGGGGTATCCGGTTCATCCGCTCTACACCGACGACGGCATCGCGCTGCGGTTCGCCGACGGCGACGAGCTCCCCGACGTCGCGGAGCTGTTCCCGGCGGCCGACGAGATCGAGGAGCTGCTGGTCGGCGAGCTGGCCCGCTCGTCGCGGTTCGCCGGCCTCTTCCGCGAGAACGCGGCGCGCGCGCTGCTCCTGCCGCGACGGCGCCCGGGCCAGCGCACGCCGCTGTGGACGCAGCGACAGAAGGCGCAGCAGCTGATGGGCGTCGCGCTGCGCTACCCGTCGTTCCCGATCGTGCTCGAGACCTATCGCGAGTGCCTGCGCGACGTCTTCGACGTGCCGGCGCTGCGCGAGCTGCTCGCGCAGGTCGAGCGACGCGAGCTGCGCGTCGAGACGGTGACCACGACGGCGCCGTCGCCGTTCGCGACCTCGCTGGTGTTCGACTACGTCGCGGCGTTCCTCTACGAGGGCGACGCGCCGGTCGCCGAGCGCAAGGCGCAGGCGCTCACGCTCGACCGCGCGCTCCTGCGCGAGCTCCTCGGCGAAGGCGAGCTGCGCGAGCTGCTCGACCCCGTCGCGATCGAGGAGGTCGAGGACGAGCTGTCCGGTCGGTCGGACACCCGGCGCGCGCGTTCGGCCGACGAGCTGAGCGATCTCTTGCGGCGGGTCGGCGATCTCGAGGAGGCCGAGCTGGGGCAGCGCGCGACGGCCGAGCTCGACGTGCCGGGCGCGCTCGCGCAGCTGCAAGCGGCGCGGCGCGTGGTGCTCGTCCGCGTGGGCGGGACCGAGCGGTGGATCGCCGTCGAGGACGCCGCGCGCTATCGCGACGCGCTCGGCACGATCTTGCCGCCGGGATTGCCGGTCGCGTTGCTGAGCGAGGTGCCCGACGCGCTCGCCGGGTTGTTCGCGCGCTGGGCACGTACGCACGGGCCGTTCACCGCCGACGAGGTCGCCGCGCGCTGGGGCCTGCCGCGCGGCGCGGTGCTCGCGCTCGCCGACGCCGGCGTCACGGCCGGCACGCTCGTGCGCGGTGGCCTGCGACCCGGCGGCACCGCGACCGAGCTGTGCGACGCGGACGTATTGCGCCGGATCCGCCGCCGCACGCTCGCGCGGTTGCGCAGCCAGGTCGCGCCGGTCGAGGCCACCGGGTTCGGCCGCTTCCTGCCGCGGTGGCATGGCGTCGGTGCCGCGCGCCGCGGAATGCAGGCGCTGCGCGAGGCGCTGCAGCAGCTCGAGGGTGCGCCGCTGCCGTTCGCGGAGCTCGAGGCGCGCATCCTTCCGGCGCGCGTGCTCGACTTCGCGCCGCGCATGCTCGACGAGCTCGGCGCGATGGGGGAGCTGGTGTGGGTCGGTCGCGGCGCGCTCGGCCCCAGCGACGGGCGGGTCGCGATCGTGCGGCGCGCGCGTGCCGGCGTGCTGCTCGAGCCGAGCGCGATGCCCGACGACGCGACCGAGCTCCACCAGGCGATCGTCGGCCATTTGCAGCAGGCGGGCGCGTCCTTCCTCGTCGCGATCGAAGGCGTCGCGCCGGGCCACTCGCGCGAGGCCGTGCGTTCCGCGCTCTGGGACCTGGTCTGGGCCGGCATGATCACCAACGACACCTTCGCACCGCTGCGCAGCCTGCGCGCGAAGAAAGGCGCGCGTCCCGGGCCGAGCGCGAGCTTCGGCGGCCGGTGGTCGCTGGTCGCGTCGTTGACCGGCGGCGCGTCACCGACGCAGCGCGCGCACGCGCTGGCCGTGTCGCTCCTCGATCGCTGGGGCGTGGTCACGCGCGAGGCGGCGCTCGCCGACGGCGTGCCCGGCGGCTTCTCCGCGCTGGTGCCCGTCCTCGACTCGATGGAGGAGGCCGGCACCGTGCGCCGCGGCTACTTCGTCGAGGGCCTGGGTGGCCGCCAGTACGCGTGGGCCGGCGCGATCGATCGCCTGCGCGCCGACGCGGATGCGCGCGGCGTGGTGACGCTCCCCGCGATCGATCCCGCCAACCCGTGGGGCGCCGTGTTGCCCTGGCCCGATGCGACCGCCGGAGCGCGCCCCGCACGACGCAGCGGTGCCTCCCTCGTCCTCGTCGACGGCGCGCCCGCGCTGCACGTCGAGGCGCGCGGCGGCAAGATCGTGACCTTTCCGATCCCGTCCGACGCGCTCGAGACCGCGATCGCCAAGGGCCTGCCGCCGCTCGCGGCGGCCACGCGACGCCCGCTCGTGCTGACGTCGATCGACGGCGACACGCTCCTCGCCTCGCGGTGGGCGCCGATCCTCGACCGCGCCGGCTTCCGCCGCGACTACCGCGGCTATGTGGTGCCCATCGCGCCGGTGCCGATCGCCGCGCCCGAGCCGCCGCCCGACGACGATGTCGACGAAGACGATGACGCGAGCGCCACCGCCGACGACGATCCCGGCGAGCCGATCTAGATGCCCGAGGGCGACAGCATCCGCCGGGTCGCGAGCGCGCTCGGCCCGGTCCTCGTCGGCGCGACGCTGACCTCGATCGTGATCGCCGGCGTCACGCGCGACGAGCTCGCCGATCAACGCGTCGACGCGATCACGCCGCTCGGCAAGCACATGACGATCGCCCTCGCCGGCGGCTGGACGATCCGCGTGCACCTCGGCATGAACGGACGCTGGCGCCGCTTCCGCAGCGGCGGCGGCGAACCTCCACCCTCCGCATCCCTCATCCTGCGCACCACCACCGACGCCTTCGCCTGCCTGCGCGCCAAGACCGTCGAGCTCCTCGCGCGCCGCGATCCCCGCCACGGCCGCGCGCTCGCCTCCCTCGGCCCCGACGTCCTGGCCGACGACTTCGCGCCCGCCACCGCCGCGGATCGGGCCCTCGCGCGCGGTGGCGAGATCGGCCAGCTCCTCCTCGATCAGCGCGTCGCCGCCGGCATCGGCAACATCTACAAGTGCGAGTCCCTCTTCGTCGAGAAGACCAGCCCCTTCGCCGACGTCCGCACCCTCCCGCTCGCGCAAGTCACCGCCCTCTACGCCACCGCCGCGCGCCTCATGCGCGCCAACCTCAACCCCGGCATGCGCCGCACGCGCGTCGGCTTCCGCGTCGGTCGCCTCGATCGCTTCCACGTCTACCGCCGCGTCGGCCAGCCCTGCGAGCGCTGCGGCACCCGCATCCAGACCGCCGTGCAAGGCGTCGACGCGCCGCGCACGACCTACTTCTGCCCGCACTGCCAGCCCACACCCGCGGGCGTCGTCCCCCGCACGCGCCGCCGTCGCTGACCAGCGCGGATGGCATGTCGCTTGCTGCGCTTCCACGCATGAAGCCTGGCACCGTCGCAAACGATTCCGGATCGACGATCTCGACGTGGATGTCGGAGCGCGTTCCGACCTTCGATTCCGAGATTGCGGAGGTCGATCCGACCACGGTTTGTGTCATCGGCGCGGGGATCGCGGGGCTCAGTGTCGCGCTCGCGCTCGTGGAGGAAGGCGTGAACGTCCTCGTCCTCGACCAGGGGCCGATCGGTGGCGGGCAGTCGGCCCGGACCAGCGCGCATCTCGCCTCCGCCGTCGACGACGAGTTCCACGTGCTCGAGAAGCGGTTCGGCCGCGACGGCGCGCGGATCGTCTACGAGAGCCACGCGGCCGCGATCGACTGGATCGAGGCCAACATCGCGCGCTACGGCATCGACTGCGACTTCCAGCGCGTCGACGCGTACCTGTGGACGCCGCCCGACGGGGACCGCGACATCCAGTCGAAGGAGCTGGAGGCGTCCAGGCGCGCCGGCCTCGTCGTCGATCAGGTCGCGGGCGCGCCGCTTCCGTTCGACACCGGACCGTGCCTGCGCTTCGCCAACCAGGCCGAGTTTCATCCGCTCAAGTACCTGCGCGGCCTCGCCGACGCGATCGTCGCCGGTGGCGGACGCATTCACACCGGCGTGCACGTGAACAACGTGAAGAGCGGCGAGCCGGTCGAGCTCGAGCTCGCGAATGGTCGCGTGCTGCGCGCGCGCGCCGTCGTCGACTGCACGCAGATGTCGATCACGAGCCGCTTCAACATCCCGCTGCGCGAGGCGGCGTACCGCACGTACATGATCGCGCTCGACATCGAGCGCGGCTACGTACCGCACGGCCTCTACTGGGACACGGTCGACCCGTACCACTACATCCGCGTCGCGAGCGGCGACGAGGGTCGCGACGTGTTGCTCGTCGGCGGCGAGGACCACCGCGTCGGCCAGGGCGATCCCGAGACGCACCTCCCTCGCCTCGAGCAGTGGGCGCGCGACCATTTCCCGGCTGCCGGGCGCGTCGTCGCGACGTGGTCGGGGCAGATCCAGGAGCCGAGCGACGGCCCCGCATACATCGGCAAGCTACCGCTCCACGCCAACGTCTACGTGTGCACCGGCGACTCGGGCAATGGCCTCACGCACGGCACGATCGCGGCGCTGCTCATCCCGGCGCTCATCCAGCGCCGCGATCATCCCTGGCGCGACCTGTACTCGCCCGGCCGCTCGCGCCTGCGCGCCGTCGGCGAGCTCGCCAAGGAGCTGGCGCAGTCCAACGGCCCCTACGCCGACTGGGTGCGCAGCGGCGACGTCGAATCCGTCGACCAGATCCCCAGAGGTCATGGCGCCACGATCCGGCGCGGCCTCCACATCGTCGCGGCCTACAAGGACGAACAAGGCCAGTGTCACTTCCGGAACGCGCACTGCCCGCACTTCCACGGCGTCGTGCGCTGGAACGAAGTCGAGAAGAGCTGGGACTGCCCCGTCCACGGCTCGCGCTTCGACTGCACCGGCCGCGTCATCAACGGCCCCTCCTCCGTCGACCTCGCCGCCGCGCCCGTCGACGTCGAAGCGAACGCGCTCCCCGAGACCGCACGGGACCAGCCATCGCCGCGGCCCCAGCGCACCAAACCCACGAGCTGACCATGACGAGCGACTGAGCGTCGGCGTCAGGTCGAGGCCGCGCGCGCACTCGAGCGCGCGCTCGCTGCATCGAGTCCGAGCGCGTCGAGCATGCGCGCGAGCTCGTCGGGCGGGAGGCTGCCCCCCGTGGCTCGTGGGTGCCCGTTCGCGTACTCGCCCACCACGGTGCCCATCGGCAGCGCACGCAGGAAGGCGAGCAGGTCGACGTCCGCCGCCGACCGGACCGCGAAGTTCGTGCGCCCCGGCAGGTAGCCGTCGTTGACGGCGAAGACGATGCTGGGCGCGAGCCGCTTGGCCCAGCGGGTCGCGATCAGCGGATGGATCTGCGCGGACGACGCGAACCGGATCATCGCGACGCCGCGCCCGAACACGGGTGCCGTGTGCATCACGCGGCGAACCTCGGCGTTGACTTCGTCGCGCATGGCAGCGAGCTCGGCCGCGCCCGGGACGAGCCCCCGCGCGATGTCCGCGGGCTCGCGCGCGGCGAGGAGCGCGGTCAGCGCGAGCTCGGGTCGGTGCGAGCCATGCCGGCGTGCTCCATTCAAGAGCGCGACCGTCTCCTTGAGGTGTGTCTTCCGGTAGCGCGCCGCGATGGCACCGAGCTGAGCCGCGAAGGGGTGCTGCTCGCCGAGGTCACCGATCGTCGCGACCACGGCGTACCAGGCGACGTCGTCGAGATCGACGAGCGCGCGAAAGAGCTCGTAGGTCAGGAGCCCCGTCGGCGCGACCGGCTCGCAGCCCGCGGCGCTGACGAACACGTCGACGTCGGGCGTCTCGCGCGCGTCGTGATGATCGATCACGATCGTCGGCCGGCCCTCGAGGATCGGGCCGCGCCGGCTGCCCATGTCGAGCACGAGGAGGGCGTCCGCGGGCGCCGCCGCCAGCCGCTCGCGCATCGCCGGCGAGTGCACGTGCTCGCCCTTGCGCAGCAACAGGGCGGTCGGGACCGCCCCCAGCCGTTCCAGCGCGCGGATCGCGAGCGCACCCGCGGCCAGGCCGTCCGCGTCGCGATCGGGTGCGACGATCACGCGTGCGCCGCGGCTCGCGAGCGCTCGAATGAGCGCGCGGGCCGCAGCCATGGCGTGAGAAGGGGCGGGCCAATCGTTCATCGCGGACCTACGCTGTCACCATGGTCCGACTCGGGCTGTGCTGCACGTTTCTCGACGAGCCGATCCGGTTCCGGACGACGACGGCGCGTTACGCGTCGACGCTCACGCCGGCCAAGCGACGCACGTTCCTCGAGGAGCTCTCGCTACACAACGCGGCGGCGCTGCGCGCGGCGATCGAGTGGTGCGCGACGCACGGCGTCGGCGCCTTTCGCGTGCAGAGCGGGCTCCTGCCCCTGTACACGCATCCGTCGCTCGGATGGACGCTCGCGACGCGCATGGGCGCACGCGTGCGCGAGCAGCTCGTCGCCGTCGATCGCGTGCGCGTTCGCACCGGCGTGCGCCTCAGCTTTCACCCCGATCAGTTCGTGGTGCCCGGATCCGTGCGCCCCGAGACCGTCGCGATGGCCCTGCGCGAGCTCGAGTACCTCGGTGAGGTCGCGGAGCTGATCGGCGCCGAGCAGCTGACGATCCACGGCGGCGGTGCGCAGGGCGGCAAGCGCGCCGCGCTCGACCGCCTCGCGGTGGGCCTGGGCCGACTGTCACCGCGCGCGCGGAAGCGCGTCGCGCTCGAGAACGACGACCGCGTCTACACCGTCGAGGATCTGCTGCCCGTGTGCAAGCAACTGTCCATCCCGCTGGTCTACGACGTCCATCACCACCGCTGCAATCCCGATTCGCTCACGGTCGAGCAGGCGACCGAGCTGGCCGCGAGGACGTGGGGCAAGCGCGAGCCATGGGCGCACCTCTCGAGCCCCGCGAAGGGATGGTCGTCCACCGATCGACGGCCGCACGCCGACTACATCGACCCCACCGACGTGCCGTCGTGCTGGCACGCGCGTGCGATCACCGTCGACGTGGAAGCGAAGGCGAAGGAGCTGGCCGTCCTTCGCCTCCAGCCGCTCCTCGCCCACGCCGCGTGCGAATGAACTCGACCATGCCGTGCACGAGCTCCGCCTCGACCGGCTTGGTGAGGACCATGTCGATGCCGACGGCGGTCGCGAGATCGCGTTCCGGATAGAGACTTGCCGTGAGCAAGATGATGATCGTCGCGGCCGGCAACAGGTGCGCCCGGAGGTCGCGCGCGAGGTCGTAGCCGCTCTCGTCGGGCAGACCGAGGTCGAGGATCACGCCGTCGGTCCGCCCCGACTGCACGTGTTTTCGGGCCTCCGCGGCGGTCGACGCGACGGCCGCCTCGTGCCCGGCCGCGCGCAGGGTGCTCGCGACGAAGTCGGCGTAGATGCCGTCGTCTTCGACGACGAGAATGTTCAGGCGTTCGTCCATCATCTGGGTCCTCGTTCTTCGGTCATCCGTCGACCTGTCCGCGCGTGCGTGCCAGGATCTGTTCGAGCGTCGAAAACTGCGCCGGCTTGGTCACGTGGTCGTCGAAGCCGGCTGCGAGCGCGGCGTGGACGTCCTTGGTATCGCCATAGCCCGACAGCGCGATCAGCATGACGTCTTTGAGCTCGGGACGCTGACGAATTCGTTGCGCCACCTCGAAACCGTTCAACACCGGCAACCCGATGTCGATGAACGCGATGTCAGGCACGTGTTCCTCCACCAGCCGGACCGCAGCGGCGCCATCCTCGCCGTCGAAGACCACGTGGCTACGCGCTTCCAGCAGCATTCGCAGCATCTCGCGCGAATCCTCCTGATCATCGACGAGGACGACCTTCCGTGAGACGACGCGTTCGCGGCGCGGCTCACGGGCTTGCGCGACGGCCCGTCGCCCCAGGGGCAGCGACACTCGGAACTCGCTCCCCTTCCCGAGTCCATCGCTGTGAACCGCGATGGTCCCGTCATGGAGGCCGACGATCGTCTTCACGAGCGACAGTCCGACACCCAGACCGCCGCGCGGGCGATCCAGCTTCTGCTCGGCCTGCACGAACAGATCGAAGATCTTCGGCTGCAGCTCGGGATCGATGCCTTCACCCTCGTCGCGCACGACGATCTCGAGGCGCCCTGCGACGGCCTCGACCTCGAGCGTCACGATACTCGACGGCTCCGAGTGGGTGGCCGCGTTCGCGAGCAGGTTCGCTACCACCTGGCAGATCCGTCGCGTATCTCCGCGGATCGGCAGCGGGCGCGGGGGCACGTTCGCGACGAGCTGGACACCGCGCTCCTCGAACAGGTGCGCGGTGGCTTCGATCGCCGTGTCGATCGGCTCGCGCGCGTCGAGATCGACCACGTCGATCGCGAGCTTGTCGCTCGTGATGCGGGAGACGTCGAGCAGATCGTCGAGCAGGCGCTTGATGTGCGTCGCCTGGCGCTTGATCGCACCGCGGCAGCGCACGGACCGATCTGGAGATTCGTCGGCCTGATCGAGCACGTCGATCGCTGCCATGATCGCCGACAGAGGATTGCGCAGCTCGTGCGACAGCATCGCGAGGAACTCCTCTCGCCGCTGCAGGAGCGTCTTCACCTTGCGCTGTTCGCTCTCCAGCGCGCGTTGCGTCTGCGTGAGCTGCGAGATGTCGCGCGCGATCACGGCCGCGCCTACCACCTTGGTGCGCGTATGGATCGGCGAGACCATGACCGACACGTCCACGAACGTGCCGTCCCTGCAGCGGCACAGCGACGACGCATGTTCGAGCGCGTCGAGCCTCTCGCCGTTGGCGATCCGCGTGAGGTAGCCGTCGAGCTCCGGCTCGCTCCCTGGGGCCATGAGCATGGACGCGTGCTTGCCGATCGCCTCTTCCGCCGTGTACCCGTACCGTTGCTCCGCGCCGCGATTCCAGCTGGTGATCGTGCCGTGAAGATCCACGCCGAGGATGGCGTCGTTCGACGACTCCACGATCGCGGAGAGCTGGTCGACGCGGGTGCGCGCCCGGTCGAGCGCGGTCATCTCGGTCAACGTGAGCACCACACCATCGATCGGCGGCGCGTCCGCGGCGTTGCCGCTGCCGTTGCCGTTCGCGTGACCGGTCCCGTTCCCGTGACCGTTCCCGTGACCGTTCCCGTTGGTGCGCTGAACGACGCGATACGGCAGGATTCGAAGGAAGTACGGCGTGCCGCCGTGATCACGCACCTCGTCCTCGACCGTCTGACCCGACCGGAGCGCGTCCTCCACCTCCTGCATGAGCTGGGCGCGGTCGATGTTGTGCGAGAAGTCGCCGATCCGCCGGCCGATGTCGTGCGGCTGGAAACGGAACACGTTCGCGATCCGTGACGTGAAACGCCGGATCCTGAGCTCCCGGTCGAGGAAGACCGTGCCGACGTCGGTCCCCTCGAGGAGGTGGGCCATGTCGCTGTTGAGCTCCTTGAGCTCCGTGATCTTCTGCTGGTGCTCGGCGTTGACCGTGTACAGCTCCTCGTTGACGGAGTGCAGCTCCTCGTTGGTGCTCTGGAGCTCCTCGTTCGACGCGACGAGCTCCTCGTTGGTCGCCTGCATCTCCTCGTTCGACGTCTCCAGCTCCTCGATCGTCGCCTGCAGCGTCTCGCGCGTGAGCTGCAGCTCGCTCTCGAGGGAGGACACGCGCTCGAGCGACGCGGCGGGGAACGAGGCGTGTGCCTCGCCGTCGTCACCGTGTGACCTCGCCTGATCCTCCGCGGGCATCTCGCGCCACGTGATCAGGATGTTCATCGTACGCGTGCGCGGGTGCACGAGCGGCTGGACGGTCACGACGCAGCGGAGCTCGCGCCCGTCGCCGGGGATCGGGACGCCCGAGTAGGAGACCAGACGACGCTCCTTTCGCGCGCGTTGTGTCGCACCGGTGACGATGGTTCGCAGGTCAGGCGGAAGCAGCTCGAGGACGTTGCCGGAGGGCCGGCGCGGCTTGAACTTCAGGATACGTTCCGCGCCGCCGTAGGCGTCGATCAACGCACCGCTCTCGTCCACGAGCAACGCGGGTGGCATGAACAGCTCGAGCAGCTGATCGTAGGTCGACAAGAGGAGCGAATCCACGGAGGTCGCCCGCGGCAGATCGAGCACCGCGACTGGACGCGCCGGGGTACGCGCGATCGGCAATCGCACCTGACTCAGGAGATGCACGTCGCGACGCTTCCGATAGATCTTCGACGGCTCGTCGACCACCGCGAACTCGTCGGAGAGCGAGCCGGGTGTCTCGCTCGCGCCGAGGAACAACGTGCCGCCCGCGAGCAGCCCGAAATGGAACAGCGAGAGCACCGCGCGTTGCGCCTGCGGCTGCAGGTAGATGAGCATGTTCCGGCACGAGATGAGGTGCATCTTCGTGAAGGGCGGATCCTTCGTCACGTTGTGCCGGGCGAAGACGATGAGCTGACGCAGCTCGGGTGAGACCTGATAGCCGCTCGCGCGCTTCGTGAAGAAGCGTTCGAGGCGCTGGGCCCCGACGCGCCCGAGCTGGTCCTCGCCGTAGATGCCGGCGCTCGCGTAGTCGAGCGAACGCTGGTGAACGTCCGTGGCGAGGATCTTCACGCGGATCGCGCGATTCCTGACCGTGAACGCCTCGAAGAACAGCATCGCCAGGGAGTAGGCCTCCTCGCCGGTCGCGCACCCGGCGGTCCACACGCGCAGCTCGTCGTCAGGCTTCAGCTGATCGACGAGCTTCGGGATCACGTCTCGCTCGATCGCGTCGAACGCGGCGGGGTCGCGGAAGAACTGCGTGACGCCGATCAGCAGGTCTTGATAGAGGTGGTTGAGCTCCTCCGGCTCCACCATCAGCTGGTCGAGGTACTCGGGCAGCCCGGGCAGGCGGAGCAGCTCGACACGACGCTGGATGCGCCGGCCCACGGTCGTCATCTTGTAGAGCGAGAAGTCGATCCCGTAGTTGTCCCGCAACAGCCGCAGGACCGCGTCCATGACGGGATCCTCGTTCAGGATCTCGTTCTGCTCCGCCGATTCGAGCGGCGGCAATCCGCACAGGAGTCGGGCGAGGTCCCCGGGCGTGTGCGTGTGATCGACGACGCCCGTGCCCGCGGCCGCCAACGGCATCCCGTCGAACTTCGCGGTCACCGGTGACTCGGCGAGCACCAGCCCACCGGCCCGCTTCACGTCGACGATGCCACGCGACCCGTCGCTGCCGCTTCCGGACAGGACGATGGCCACGGCCTGTGGGCCGACGTCCTGCGCGAGCGAGCGAAAGAACGAGTCGATCGGCAGCGAGAAGGTGTGCGGTTCCTTGTCGGTGAGCCAGAGGTGACGATCGCGAATGATCATCTCCTTGCGCGGCGGCATCAGGTAAATGTGGTCTGCCTGCACCGCCATCCCATCCTCGGCGACGACGACCGGGATCTCGCTGCGACGCGCGATGAGCTCGTCCATCAAGCTGCGAAAGTCGGGCGATAGATGTTGCACGACCACGAACGCGAGCCCGGTATCTCTGGGAACGACGGAGAAGAGCTGCTCCAGCGATTCGAGACCTCCAGCCGAGGCGCCGATGCCTACGATGCGTCCATCCGTACGTGCCTCCGGTGACTCGGTCTTCTCGGTCGTCGATTCCAGGTCCATCGCCGGCGTCAGTTTCAAGGATCGATCCGGACTCGAAGCCGATCGCCGTGTTACTCGCCGTTCCCACGAACACGCCAGCGTCGCGATAATCCGAGACGCGATTTGTTACCGTCGGGTACGAACTGTGTACGGGTCGCGCAGGGGGCGTGCGCCGACGCCCGGCGCGCGTGAGCGACACGCGCGGAATCACCGGGGATTTTCCGGTGAGCGCGACGGCCCGGTTACTCGCCGGTAACCCGAGAACGCCTTTATTCTGCGCTATTGCCATGCCATGGGAAGCGCGGGTAACATTTGCATTACCGTGAGGGTCCTCCTGCTGCTCGAGCCCGCCGTCGCCCAGCCGATCGATGCGGCGCTCGCACACAGGGGCCATCGCGTTGTCCTCGCTCGACCCGGAACCGGACACGTCCCGGACTACGGAGCCGTGGACCTCATCATCGCCGACGCGGCCGCCGCCGGTCGCCTCGAGCTCGTGGCCAGGGTTGGCGCCGAGGCCCCAGGCGTCGAGCTCATCCTGATCGGCGGCAAGCTCAAGACGGTTCATCCCGACGTGATCGCCCATGTCGAGGAGCCCGTCGACCTGGAACGCTTGCTGGGGCTCGTCGACGAAGTCGCCGACATTCTCGACGGCGAGCGGTTTCGCGAACCGATCGATCTGGTCGCGTACGAGACGTTGTTCGCCGGCGAAAGCCCACAGATCCGCGACCTGCTGCGGCGGGTCCGGCTGGTCGCGCGCAGCGAGGCGCCGGTCTGGATCATCGGGGACGACGGATCGGGCCGGGCCGTCATCGCGCGCGCCGTCCACGACCGCAGCGGTCGCCGCACGCATCCGTTCCTCGCGTTCAACACCGCCGCGTACTCGGACGACGAGCTGGCGCGCTTGCTGTTTCGCGGAGACGAAGCCGCGGTCAGGCGCGCCCAGAAGGGGACGCTGTTCCTGGAGCGTGTCGGTGTGGCCGGGCCCATCACGCAACGCGAGCTCGTGCACTACCTCGAGACGCGCGGGGCGGACGCTGCGAGCCCCCGCTTGATCGTCGGTGTGCAGTCCGGCGCCGAGCAGTTCATCTCGCCCGAGGTCTACTACCGCCTCAAGGTGCTCGAGATCGTGATTCCACCTCTGAAGGATCGGGCGCGCGATCTGGAGGAGATCGTCGGATGCATGCTGCGCAGGCTCTCCGCGAACGATAGCGAACCGGAGATCGCCGACGAGGCGATGTCAGCTCTGGAGCGCTACGCGTTTCCCGGAAACCTGCTCGAGCTCTCGCACGCCTTGACGCACGCCTTCGTGCTGGCGCGCGGGGCATCGATCGAGCCGAAGCACCTTCCCGTCACCATCCGTCAGGCTGCCGACAGCGGACGCGCGGCGGTCGTGGACACCGCGCTCGATGGCGACCTCGAGGCGCTGGACGTCGTCGCGAAACGCTTCGAGCGGGACTATCTGCTTCGCGTTCTACGCAGCGTCGGAGGCAATCGCGGTCGAGCCGCCGAGGTCCTCGGCCTCTCCCGCAAGGGCCTCTGGGGCAAGCTCAAGACCCACGGCATCTCCGACGCCGACATCGACGACGCATGACCGCCGCCAAAGCAGGATCGTGATGGAGAACGCTGAACGAGACGAGCCGGTTTGCATCCTCATCGTCGATGACGTGCCCGCCAACCTCATGGCGCTCGAGTCCGTCCTCGAGCCGCTGGGTCAAGAAGTGTTGCTCGCGCGATCCGGGACCGAAGCGCTCGAGGTCCTCGAGAAGCACGACTGCGCGCTCGTCCTCATGGATGTCCACATGCCGCTACTGGACGGCTATCAGACGGTCGAGGTGATCCGCAATCGACAGCATCTGCGCCACCTGCCCGTCATGTTCCTCACGGCGATGTACCGCGACCAAGCCTCCGCCTCGCGCGGCTATGCGCTCGGCGCGGTCGACTTCGTCATGAAGCCGTTCGAGGCCGAGATCATCCGCGCCAAGGTCAGCGCGTTCGTCGCCTTGCAGCAGCACACCCAGCGCCTCAAGCGGCAGGAACGCAAGCTGGCCAAGGAGGTCGCCGCGCGTGAGGCGGCCGAACAGGCGAACCACCTGAAGGAAGAATTCATCGCGGTGCTCGGCCACGATCTGCGCACGCCGCTTCAGGCGATCCTCATGACCGCGGAGAAGCACGGACATCTACCGTCAGCCGAGGAGCCCTGCCGCCGTGACGGCAAGCGCATCCAGGCCATCGCGAACCGGATGGGACGGATGATCGACCACGTGGTCGACTACACGCGCAGCCGCCTCGGCGGCGGCATCCCCATCGAGGTCGAGGCGGTCGACATGGGCGAGCTCGTGCGGGCGCCGCTCGACGAGATCCAGGCCGTGTACCCGCAGAGCCTCATCACGTTCGTCACCGAGGGCGACCTGCATGGCGCCTGGGATCCCGATCGCGTCGTGCAGGTCTTCGCGAACCTCGTCGGCAACGCCGCGCGCCACGGCGACGGCCCCGTCCGGATCTCGCTCCGAGGCCTGGGCGAGTCCGTCGTGCTCGAGACCCACAACGGCGGCGCTCCGATCCCGATGGACAAGATGGAGCACCTCTTCGAGCCCTTCTACACGAGCGGGCGCCAGGGCAGCCTCGGCCTCGGCCTCTACATCGTCGAGCGCATCGTCCACGCTCACGGCGGCAGCATCCGCGCCGAATCCTCCGCCGACCGCGGCACCACGTTCATCGTGCGGTGGCCGCGCCAGGCCGCCGTCCAGCGCCCCAACCGCGAGAGCCAGCCCGGCCTGCGAGCCCTGCAGCAGCGCTGACACTCCGCCCGCCCGCAGCAGTCCCGCGTGTCGGAGGTAGGTGAGCAGCTCGGCGCGATGCGCGACGAGATCAGGCACGAGCGAGGTGGCGAGCATCGACATCGTGGCTCATGCGTGGAGCGGTGGGGCGAGGGCGAGCTCAGCGAGCGGGCGTGCGCAGCGGGAATGCGAACGGACGCAGGGGCGCGCCGCTGGCGCCGCGCAGCTTGATGGAGCCGGCGACGAAGGCGAACTCGTAGACTTGGTCACGCGCCAGCTCCTCGAGGTTGACCACCTCCATGAACGGCATGCCACGCTCGGCGAGAAGGTACGTGTGGACCGGCACCCAGTTGTCCTCGGTCTCGACCGGGAACGTCTCGAGCGACAGGTTGTCGGCGCCCATCGTCATCACGCCCTGGTCCTCCGCGAGCCAGCGCGCTGCGGCGAGTCCCAGACCGGGCGGCGCGTCCATGTAGCGCTCGTTGCTGGTGTAGAAGTGCTTCATCCGACCGGTGCGGATGAGCACGACGTCGCCCGGCTCGAGCCGCGTGTGCTGGCGCGCCAGCGCGGCCTGCAGGTCCGCCGCCGTGATCCGGTACGACGGCGGCAGCTCCTCGACGCCGTGCGCGGCGGCAACGTCGATCATCACGCCGCGTGCGATGATCGGCGGAATCGCCTCGGCGCCGCCGCGACGCCACCCGTGGTCGCCCACGTGCTCGTCGGCCTGGAACCCGTTCCAGATCTCACCGTGCAACCCGAAGTGGTTGAGTGCGTCGATGTGCGTGCCCATGTGCGTGTACATCGACACGGCGTCGCCCGTGTAGCTGACCTTGGCGTTGAGCGCGCCACCGACCTTCATCGGGTCGTCGACGGCGGTGCCACGCGGCGTGTGGGTGAGAAAGTACTGGTAGCGAGGGTCTCCGATCGCGTACCAGCTCGGCATCCCGACGAAGTACTCGACCGCGAGGTCGTAGACCTTCCCGGCGCCGACCCGCTCGAGGACGCGCAGCCGGCTGGCATCGGTCATGAGGTTGAGGGTTCCGATCTGATCATCGGCGCCCCACGGGCTCTTGCCGGCGTGCTCGGAGCGAGCCGCGGAGGCGAAGGCCGACGAGATCGGCGGGGGCGAATCCTTGCCGCACGCCACGAGGGCCAGCGACGCGAGGGCGAACCAGCGGTTGTTGGGTTGCATGAGCCCACGCTAGGCCGTGACCCCGAAGTGGAGAATGCTCGTTCCGGTAGAGAGACTATTCACTGCCAGTTTATAATCCGGCGATGGACCGGTTCATCGCGATGACCTCCTTCCGTCGCATCGTCGAGGCGAACAGCTTCTCGGCCGCGGCGCGCCAGCTCGGGCTGTCGGCGGCGGCCGTGACCAAGCACGTCCAGTGGCTGGAGGAAGATCTCGGCGTCCCTCTGCTCCACCGTACGACTCGTAGCGTCGCGCCGTCGGAAGCGGGCGCGGCCTACTACCGGCGGTGCGTGCAGGTGCTCGACGATATCGAGGAGGCCGAGGCAACGGTACGCGGGGACCATGCAGCGCCGCGCGGCCGCCTCCGCGTCAACGCGCCGGTTTCACTCGGCATCACCTACCTCGGCCCAGTGATGGCCCGATTCCACGTCCTCCACCCGCACGTGCGGGTCGATCTCTCGCTCGACGACGCGCACATCAACCCGACCGTCGAAGGGGTCGACGTCGTTCTCCGCATCGCGCGCACGCTGGCCGATACCGAGCTCGTGGCACGCAGGATCGGAAGCTTGACCCGCGTGGTGTGCGCGTCGCCGGCCTATCTAGGGCAGCGGAGACCGGTGCGGCGCCCGGCGGATCTGCTCGAGCACGCGTGCGTCATCTATACGCGCGTTGCCCAGCCGGACCTCTGGCAGTTCGAGGGCCCGCGAGGACCGATCGACGTGCGGGTGACGCCCGTGGCGGCAGCGGACAACAGCTTGGTGCTGCGCGACGCGATTCTCGAAGGGATCGGCGTGGGCGTGCTGCCGTCGTACGTGGCGGCCGACGCCATCGCGGCTGGTCGCCTGTGCCCGCTCTTGACCCGCTACACGCCGAGCACCTTCGACATCTTCGCGCTGAGCGCGTCCACACGACAGCGCTCGGCCCGGGTCGGAGCGTTCGTGAATCTCCTCGCCGACGAGATCCCGCGACGACTGGCTCCGCTGGCGGCGGCCCGATCATCGCCCGGGCGCCGCGACCGCTCCCGCGCCTGAAAACCCAGCGCCGGCGATGGCCTGGGCGCCCCTCGCGCGCGGTGCCCGGAATGAACGGAAGAGACTCGATGCGATCGTCGTAGCAGCCGCTCTCCACCCACTCGCGAATGAAGGTCTCGGCCCAGTTGAGGTGGGGGGATCGAACCCACACCTCTGCGGAACAACATGAACGCCGTAATGCGTCGAGCAACGGTGCGTCGTCGAGGCATGAAGACAGTGCCTCATGGCTCCCTCGTTTCCCTGACCGCCATCGCCGGCGGTTTGCTCGCCGCAGCGTGCGGCAGCGCGGTCCCCGCGCGGGTCGACACCGTGAACGGCCGCCAGGTCGAGGTCGCAACCGCCGGCTCCGGCGGCCCGGCGACGGTCGTGTTCGAGGCCGGCCTCGGCGAGGACTGGACCGACTGGGACCAGGTCGCGAGCGAGGTCTCGCAGCACACGCGCGTGTTCGCGTACTCGCGGCCGGGATACGGCGTGAGCGACCCGACAGCGTCTCCGCGCAATCCTCGAACGATCGTGGAGGAGCTGCGCGAGCTCCTCGCGTACGAGGGGTACGCGCCTCCGTACGTTGTCGTCGGGCACTCGAACGGCGGCGGGTACATGGAGCTGTTCGCGAAGGCGCACCCCGACGAGGTCGTCGGCGCCGTGCTCGTCGATCCGCGTCACCGCGATTTCTTCGCGGCATGCGAGGCGGAGATGCTCGACTGGTGCGGGCTGCCGGAGTCACTGCTCCTGCAGCAGGCCACCGCGGCCATCGCCGAGTACCGCGCGTACCCGCTGGCGGCCGAGGAGATCGGCGCTGCGAGCTTCGGCTCCTATCCAGTTCGCGTTCTCACCGCAACCGATCATCCCGTCTCGCCGGCACGCGAAGCGTTCTGGGAAGCGATGAACGCGTCGATCGCTGCCGAAGCGCCCGACGGTGAACAGATCATCGTTCGCGGTTCCGGCCACTACATCCAGCTGGACCGCCCTGAGGTCGTCGTCCAGTCCATCCTCGACGTCCTGCCGTCGAACTGAAGGAGCTCGCCATGATCACGACCAAGTGGACCGCGACTCTCGCCCTTCTCCTCGGGCTCGCAGGCGCCGCGTCGGCGGAGCCGGTGCTGCCCTGGCAGCTCCGTCCCGTGACGACGAGCAACTCGGTGCGCGCGGAAAGCGGCGCCGCCGTCTTCAACGACGCCAACGGCAACGTGAACATCGCATCGACGAACGCCATGTCGGCGAGCTACCAGCTGAACGCTCGCTGGGCGCCGATGCTCCGACTCGGCGTCCTCGCCAACGACGCATCCGGCGCGGCGCGCGATGGCAGCACCTTCGCGAACCCCATGCTCGGTGTGACGTACAAACCCACGCTCGACGACCGTGACGTCGCGCTTTTCGCGGCGACGACCCTGCCGATCGGCACGGGCGGCGGCAACGAGCCCGATCCGGTCGCTGCGCAGGCGAACGCCGCGTCGATGACGGTGCGCCCTTCCGACGACGCGATGTTCGACGTCAACTACCTGACCGCGATGGTGGGCGGCGACGTCGCCTTTGCGAAGCACGGCTTCACCGCGCAGGCCGAAGCCACGCTCCAGCAGAGCGTTCGCGTGCGCGGCGACGAGAGCGCCGCGAGTACGGATGCGGCGCGAACCCGCGCCTCGCTGGGAGCTCACGTCGGCGCGCACCTCGGCAGCCACGTCTCGCTCGGCGGCGACCTGCTCTATCAGCGCTGGCTTTCGCACCCGACGGAGCTCGACTCCATGACGGACACTCGCGCGCCGCTCGCCGACGCGGACATGTCCGCGCTGACGATGTCGCTGGGCCTCCGCGTGCGCTTCCGCGTCGGGCCGACCTCGGTCCAACCAGGCCTCTCGTTCACGCGAGGCCTCGACGCTACCGGCCCCACGGCCGACGCAATGATCACGAATCGCACCACGGCGTTCACGCTCGATGTTCCTGTCCTGTTCTAGCCTCGTCGGAGCTGCGTGACGATGCGGCGCTCGTGAATCGGCTCTCCACACCTGAAGGGTGCGTGTTTCGAACGGAGCTCTGCCGCTTCTATCGTCGGCTGTTCACGACCGCAGGGTCGGGTACCGAACACCTGACCGACATCCTCGATCAGCTGTCACATGGCAATGTGGACCTGAGCGGATCGCAAGGGTTCGGTTGGCCTTGCCCACTCGCGCATCGACGACTCCACCGACGACGACCAGGACTTCTGGGACATCATTCGTGCGCGCCGCCCGTCTGGCACGCATCAAAGGCGTCGGCCCAAGTGGCGATGGCGGCGAGCTCGTCGCCTTTCACGGAGCCGGGCTTGGTCTTCGGCATGGTGGGCCGGCCGCCGCCGATGCCGAGCACTTCGCGGAGCTCGGCGGTGATCTCGTCGGCGTGGTGGCCGCCGAAGGGGTACGAGGTCATGTCGAAGTGTTCGAGGGTCGACTTCTTCGCGCCGCGCTTGCCGGCGACGTGGCAGCCGGCGCAGTACTTGTCGAAAACGGGCTTCGCGTCGTCGAAGGCGGCCTTCTCCGCGGCGAGGAGATCGGCCTTCTGCTGCGCGGGATCTGGCTCCGGCGGAACGGGCGCGGCGTCGGGAGCTTGCGCGACGGGCGCTTCGCCGGCATCGACGTCCGGCGGTACGGGTGGCGGCGGTTCGTCGGGCGTGGTGGGCGGCGTCGACGACGAGCTCGCGCCGCACGCCGCGTACAGGGCCATGGAGAGAACGAAAGCGAGGTTGCGCATCGTGATCCTCTTGCGGTGACGAGTTACTGGACGTGGACGGAGCCCTTCACCATGTCCATGGCGCAGGCATACGTGAGGTCGCCTGAGGTCGGGAACGTCACCGCGACTTCGACAGGCTGGTTGAGCGGCAGCTCCTTCTCGATCGTCTGCTTGTCGTCGACGTGAAGGATGACTTCCTTCGCGCAGGTCTTGTCGGTCTTGCGCTCGAAGACGAGCGTGACCGCCTGGCCCTTCGCAACCTCGATGTCGTCGGGCTCGAAGCCTTGCTCGGTGACCGCGATGGCGATCTTCGTTTCGTCGGTCTTCGTGGGCTCTGCTTTCTTTGTGGCCCCGGCTGACTTCGCGGGCTCGGCTGACTTCGCGGGCTCCTTCTTGCAGGCGCCGAGGAGAAGGCAAGCGATGATCATGGTTCGGGTCACAGGGCGTAGTCCTTTCGTGGGCGCAGATCGCGCCCTTTCCAGATGGCGAAGATCGCCGGGTAGACAGTCAGCTCGAGGAGGAATGACGTGAGGAGCCCGCCCACCATGGGCGCGGCGATGCGCTTCATCACGTCGGCGCCGGTACCGTCACTCCAGAGGACCGGAACGAGGCCGATCATCATCGTGAGGACGGTCATGAGCTTGGGACGGATGCGGCGCGCCGCACCGTCGACGATCACCTCCTCGAGATCGGCTTCGGTGTGTAGCCGGTCCTCGTCGACGCGCTTCTTGTGCGCCAGCGTCAGGTACAGGAGCATCACCACGCCCGTCTCGGCGTCGAGGCCCGCGAGCGCGATGAGCCCCACCCACACCGCCACGCTCATGTTGTAGTCGAGCAGGTAGAGCAGCCAGATGGCTCCGACCACGGAGAACGGCACGGCGAGAAGCACGATGCCGGTCTCGATCAGCGACCGCGTGTTCAGGTAGAGGAGGAGGAAGACGATCATCAGCGTCACCGGGATGACGATCGTGAGCTTCGCGCGCGCTCGCTCGAGGTGCTTGAACTGGCC
>DATLEB010000268.1:0-19507 GCA_035525615.1 Kofleriaceae bacterium
ATCCGCGAGGTCCTCGAGGAGACCGGCGTCCCCGTCACGATCGACGGCATCTACCGCATCGAGCACTCGCCGTCGCCGGACCGCGCACGCGTCCGCGTCGTCTTCGCCGCCACGCCGCGCGACGACACCCCGCCCAAGACCACCGCCGACGACGAATCGCTCGGCGCCGCCTGGCTCACGCTCGACGAGATCGGCCGCCTGCCCCTGCGCGGCAGTGACCTGCGCGCGCTCCTCGAGACCGTCGCCGCCGGCCGCGCCGTGTTCCCCCTCGAGCTCCTCGACGGCGAGATCAGCGTCTGATGGCGACCCTCGATGAATTACGCGCCGAGCTCGCCGCGATCGACAAGGAGCTGATGCGCCTCGCCGCCCGCCGCCAGGCCGCCGCGCAGGAGATCGGCCGCATCAAGCGCGACGCCGGCGTGCCGGTCCGCGACTTCCGCCAGGAGCGCGACGTCGTCGAGCGCGCCCGCGCCGCCGCCGCCGCCGAAGGCCTCGCCCCGCAGCTCGGCGAGGAGATCATCCTCGCGCTCATCCGCGAGTCGCTCACGATCCAGGAGCGCGATCGCGTCGCGCTCGAGGGCACCGGCAACAACCGCCGCGTGCTCGTCATCGGCGGCGCCGGCCGCATCGGCCGCTGGATGGTCCGCTTCCTCTCGGCGCAAGGCTTCGCCGTCGAGGTCGCCGACCCCGCCGGCACCGTCGACGGCATCCCGTGTGTGTCCGACTGGCGGACACTCACGCTCGATCACGAGATGATCGTGGTCGCCGCGCCCATGCCGGTCACGGGCTCCATCCTCCACGAGATGGCCGCGTCCCCGCCGCGCGGCATCGTCTTCGACGTCGGCTCGCTCAAGAGCCCGCTCCGCTCCGGCCTCCACGCGCTGCGCGCCGCCGGCGGACGCGTCACGTCCATCCACCCGATGTTCGGCCCCGACACCGAGCTCCTCTCGGGACGCCACGTCATCTTCGTCGACGTCGGCGACGCCGAGGCCACGCAGGCCGCGCGCGAGCTCTTCACCTCCACGATGGCCACGCTCGTCGAGATGGATCTCGAGAGCCACGACCGCCTCATCGCCTACGTGCTCGGCCTCTCGCACGCGCTCAACATCGCGTTCTTCACGGCGCTCGCCGAATCGGGCGAAGCCGCGCCGCGCCTGGCCACGCTGTCGTCGACGACGTTCGACGCGCAGCTCAAGGTCTCGGCCAAGGTCGCCGACGACAACCCCGACCTCTACTTCGAGATCCAGCACCTCAACGACTACGGCACCGAGTCCCTCTCGGCCCTGCTCCTCGCCGTCGAGCGCCTCCGCTCCGTCGTGCGCGCCGGTGACGGCCCGGGCTTCCGCGCCCTCATGGAGCGCGGCAGGGCGTACCTTTCGCGGCGGCAGCCATGAGCGACGATCAGGACTTCCCGTACCTCGCCGAGGACCGCAAGCAGTTCCGCACGCAGGTCGCGATCGCCATCGTCGCGGTGCTCGCCGGCGTCGCGTTCCTCGCCGTGAAGTGCTCGGCGGCGCGCCAGCGCCACCAAGACATCCGCGACCAGATGGCGCTCAACCGCGCGCTGAACGATTACTCGGCGACGCTACCGCCGCCGACCCCGCGGTCTGACACGGCCGCCATCACGGAGGCCGCGCCCGTCGAGCTCGAGCTCGTCGTCGGCGACGCACACCACGACGTCACCGGCGCCGCGATCTCGCTCGACGACGGTCGTACCGTCGAGATCGCGACACGCCCCGAGTGGACGTACTCCGACGCGGACCTCTCGTTCACGTACAGCTCGTCGCTGCGCGCGCGCCGCAACGCCGAGGACACCATCCTCCTAGGCGGCGACGACGCCATCGCCGAGCTCGCCATCCTCCCCACCGACGCCACCGAGGCCGAGGGCCTCGCCGAGCTCGCCCGCACCTACGAGTCGACCGGCCAGGTCGCCGCCAGCGAGGAGACCAGCATCACGCTCCTCGGCCGCACCGTCACGGCGCGCCGCATCGTCACGAGCGGGCCGGTCGTCGAGGTCGCTGCCGTCGCCGCCGGCAAGGGCAAGCAGCTGCGCGTCATCATCACGGCGACCAGCGCCTCCGCCGACCCCGCCATCGTGCGCAAGGCGGTGCAGACCGTCACGCTCGCCAAGCGCCCACCGACGCCCGAGCTGGACGTCACGCTCTACGGTCCCACCGATAACGCCCTCGGCACCGCCGAGATCACCGTCGGCAAGCCGTTCGAGCTCGCCGGCGCGACCATGACGATCGCGCGCCGCGCCACGGTCCGGCAGCAGCGCGGCGGCATGCGCTTCGAGCACGCGCCCGAGCTCACCGTCACCACCATCGCCGGCGCCGCGCCCACCGTGGCGCTCCGCTCGGGGCAGATCGGGATCCAGGTGATGATCGCGCCGTTCTCGATCAACGCCGACGAGCTGCTCCAGGCCATGGGCGTCACGGTCACGGACTCGACGCCCCTCACGCGCACCATCGACGGCGCGACCTACCGCGGCGTCGCAGGCGACTTCCAGATGGGCGAGCTCGCGCTGCACACGCAGGCCTTCACCTTCGACCGCGGCGGCCGCTCGTTCATCGTGATGATCCAGTCGCCGACCGCCGACGCTCCGCGCGGGCTCGCGCTCGCCGAACCGATCATGGCTTCCGTGCAGTGACGACCTTCGCGACCAGCTGCGGCTCGACCGACTCGACCCGGAAGCCCTGCGCGCCCAGCAGCGTCGCCAGATCGTCCTCGAGGTAGTCCTGATAAAACGGCTCGTGGAACTCCACGGAGAAGTTCGCCAGCACCGTCGCCAGCCCCGGGCTCTCCGCCGGCTGCGCCGAGTCCTCGATCACCAGCAAGCCGCCCGGCCGCAGCACGCGCCACGCCTCGGCCACCACGTTGCGCCGCGCATTCCGCGGCAGCTCGTGGAAGAGGTACACGCTCGTCACGACGTCGAAGGTCTCGTCGGCATACGGCAGGTGCTCGGCGTTCTCCACCGCGAGCGACGCCTCGCCCACGTCGGCCAGGAGCCGCCGCGCCGCCTGCACGTAGTACGGTGACAGATCGACGCCGTGGAACCGCATCGCCGGATGCGCCGTCGCCAGCTGCCGCAGCGCGCGTCCCGTGCCGCACGCCACGTCGAGCAAGCGCACGTGCCCGGGCGGGACGCCGACCTCGCGCATCCACCGCGTCACCGGCGGGATGATCTGGCGGCGCATCACGTCGGCCGTGCCACGGAACAAGAGCTCGACGCCGAGGTCGTACACCTCCGCCGAGTGCTCGCTGAAGTAGCCGTCGGTCTGCCAGTGGAACGTGCGGCGGTAGTACGCAGGGAACCGCCCCTTGTCGACGGGCGGGATGTCCTTGTACGCGCCGCGCTTCTTGCGCCGCACGATGCTGGGCGTGTCGAGCAACAGCCGCGGGAACACGCGCGCGTAGTGCCAGCCCGGGATCTGGAAGAGCAGCTCGCGCGGGTACATGCCCGTGCGCACGTTCTCCATGTCGCGCTGGTACAGCTCCTCGGTGCGGCGGCGCAGCGCGGTGAGCACCTCGCTGTCGATCGCGACGCGCGGCGTCCGGGTCAGGACCCGCGCGGTCTCCTGGAGCACCGTGGCGTTCAGGAGGAACGAGTACTGCTGCGCCCGGTAGGCGAGCCGATCGATGCGCGACAAGCCCTGCATGCCTTCGATCGTAGCATCAACATCAACATCACGATGAGCGACATCAGCGCGCTCGACCCCGGCGTCGTGCTGCTGTTGCAGCATCCGTCCTTGGGCGGCGGGCCACCGGGACCGTCGACGCCCGCGTCTGCTGCGCAGCTGATCTCGTCGGTGCTCGCGCCGTGCGTTTCCGCCACGACGCACCACTGCGTCGCCTGACAGTCATCGAACTGCGTGGTGCCCGGATCACATCGCACGGGACCGTCGATGTCCTTGTACTGCAGCTTCGGCAACCACTCGGCCATGCCGTCGGACGACCGACCCACCGCCATCCGATCGGGCGGCAGGTTGTTGGCGCACGCCCACAGCGATTGATCGGTCGGCCGCACGATCAGGCACTGACCTTCGAAGCTCACGCCCGGAACCGCCGTGAACGTCATGCCGCCGTCGGTCGACTTCTGCAGGCCCGTCGTCGTCGTCGTCACGAACACCTCGCCGTTCTGCCGCACCGCCGTACCGGTGATGTAGTCGGGGAGATCGAGGACCTTGGTCCACGTCGGTCCGCCCATGTTGAGCGGCCGGCTCCAGTTGTCGGTGCGGTAGAGGGCCTCGCCGATCGTCGAGCGGGTGAGCGTCACGCGCACGAACACCTGATCGGGGTTGGTCGGCGAGATCGCCGCGATCTGCAGCTCGGACACGTTGGTGACGGCGAACGCGGTCACCGGCAGTGACTCGAACGACGTGCCGCCGTTCGAGCTGCGCAGCAGCATGTTGAGCGGCGGGTTGGTGCCCTGGAACTTGTAGCCGGCGACGTAGAGGTTCTGCTGCGCGCTGGGCGCGACCTCGATCGACGTGAACCAGTCGAAGCTCTGGGTCAGCGTGCCCGCCGGCACGAAGGTCATCCCGTCGTTGGTGCTCTTGTAGAAGCTGCTGCCCTCGACGGGATCGGCGAAGCCGGCGTAGACCGTGCCGTCGTCGGCGACCTTGACCGCCGTGACCAGCCCACCGCCGAGCGGCGCGCCGACCGCCTGCCACTGACAGCCGTCGCGCGTGTAGCGCAGCCCGGAGAACGTGGTCGCCCAGATCGTGCCGTTGGGCGCGAACTCGTAGTCGGGATCGAACGTGCCCTCGAACCCGACCGCAGCCTCGCAGATCCAGCGCCACGTCGTGCCGTCGTCGCGCGAGAGCATCAAGCCGAACGTGACGCCGGCGAGGATGTCGGTCTGGCTGCCGGGGCGGAACCGGACCTTGAACGACGCCGGCATGCGCCCGTTGGCGACCGCCGGCGCGGCGGACGCCCACGCGAACGCCGCCACGAACAACAACGAGAGGCCGGACCGCCGCAACATGGCCCTACCCTAGCCCAGACCGATCTCCCGCAGGCGCTGGTCGAGATAGGCACCTGCTGTCAGCGACGGGTACTGCGTGCTACCGCCGGTTCGCGCCACCGCGCTGGGCATCGGCGTCAGGTCCACCTCCTTGCGAGGGTGGATGAAGCACGGCATGGAGAATCGCTCGCTTGACGCGTCCCGGGGGTTCACCACCCGGTGGGTCGTGCTCTTGAACAGGCCGTTGGTCACGTTCTGGAGCATGTCGCCCGCGTCGACGACGATGTGATCGAACGACACGTGGATGGGCATCCAGGTCCCGTCGCGGCGCAGGAGCTCGAGCCCCTCGGCGGTCGCGCCCGAGAGCAGCGTGATGAGGTTGATGTCCTCGTGCGCGGCCGAGCGAACGGCGCCCGGCGGTGCGTCGACCGTCGGCGGGTAATAGATGACGCGCACGATGGTGTCGCTGTCCTTGCCCATCGACGAGAACGTGTCGGCCGGCTCGTCGAGGTAGCGCGCGCACGCCTCGAGGCACACGGCGCCGAGCGCGTCGAGCGACTCGTAGAGCGACGACATCGCCGGCCGGAAGTCGGCGACCGTGTCGTCGGGCCACAAGTTCGGCCCGTACGGCGCGTGCACCGGATGATCGTCGGGCACCCCGGTGCGACCGACCTGCCAGAACTCCTTCAGGTCGGGCGTGCCCGAGTCCTTCGCGCGCTCGGTGCCGAAGCCGGTGAAGCCGCGCTGGCCCTTGGCGCCGGCGCGGTGGTAGCGGGACTTCACCGCGTGGGGCAGATGGAAGAACGTGCGCGCCGCCTCGTAGGCCCGGCGCGTGAGCGACCCCGGGATCCCGTGGTTGGCGAGCGCGAAGAAGCCGATGTCGGTGAGTGACTCGCCCACGGTGCGGATGAAACGCTCGTGTGCGCCAGCGCCCGCATTCCAATCGCGCAGGTCGGCAACAGGGATACTGCTCTCGGTCATGGCGCCGGGACTATCTCACGTCCGCGGGCTAATCTCCGCCGCAGGAGGATCACGATGGCCGCTCAGATCAACATCGGTATCAGCGAGGCGGATCGCACCGCGATCGCCGACGGGCTCGGCAAGTTGCTCGCCGACACGTACACGCTGTACCTCACGACGCACAACTTCCACTGGAACGTGACGGGGCCGATGTTCAACACCCTCCACGCCATGTTCATGACGCAGTACACGGAGCTCTGGAACGCGGTCGATCCCATCGCGGAGCGCATCCGTTCGCTCGGCTTCCCGGCGCCCGGCTCGTACGCGCAGTTCGGCAAGCTCAGCTCGATCGCCGACGCGCCGCTGACGCCGCCCAAGGCGATGCAGATGGTCGCGATCCTCGTCGAGGGTCACGAGGCGGTGGCCCGCACCGCGCGCGGCGTGTTCCCGCTCGCCGACAAGGCCGGCGACGAGCCCACCGCGGACCTGTTGACGCAGCGCCTGACGGTGCACGAGCAGACCGCGTGGATGCTGCGCTCGCTCCTCGAAGAGTGAGCGCCCGCGGGCGTCAGCCCTGCTTGTGCTCGATCTCGGGCGGCGACGCGAAGAACTTGTTGCGCTTCGGGTCGTTGAACAGCTGGTAGTCGATCTCCCACGGCGTGACCTTGGCGTTGCCGGCCTCGACCGTGATCGTGAGCGCCATCGGCGTCACCGTGCGGTAGCTCGAGTTCTCGGGCAGGTCGTTGTTCTCGGCGCCGCCGGCCGAGAACAGGTTGAGGAGCGCGACCTGGCCGTCGGGATAGATCGACTTGAAGCCCTCGTCGATCTTCTCGTGGCCGCGCACCAGCATGTTGCAGCCGAGCGTGCCCATGAACTTCTCGAACTGCAGCTTGCCGAACGGGAAGCGCGCGTTCTGCGCCTGCAGATCGTCGGGGATGTAGTCGGCCGTCGACGGATCGCTCCACAGCATCTGGAAGCGGAGCTCGCTGTCGTTGAGCGACGCCATGTCGGAGTACTTCTCGGCGATCGCGGAGTCGCGCGGGATGCCCGCGTGCACGAACATCAGGCGATCGAAGAGCAGCAGGTTGGGCATCTGCTCGAAGAAGTGCATGTACGCCTCGAACATCTCCCCAGGCATGTGCCCGATGAGCGTGTTGATGGCCTCGGCCGGCTTGACGCCGCCGTAGATGCGGCCCTTGTACTCGATGTAGTACTCGTGGTTGCCGCGCAGGATGTAGACGTGCTCGGGCGCGGCCACGAACATCTGCATCACCGAGCGCAGGATGCCGTTGTACGAGAAGCGGCCGCGGTCGATGTAGTCGCCGAGGAGCACCAGCTTGGGGTTGGGCTTCGTCTTGTCGGCGCGGTAGGCCTCGACCTTGGCGAAGAAATCGGCCTGCATCACGGCCGCCTTGAGGCACGAGTAGCAGCCGTGCAGGTCACCGAGCACGGTCAGCTCGTAGGTCTCGCCCGGGTTGGCGGGGTGGACGTAGACGTGGCCGTCGAGGAACGGGCCCTGGCCGACGAACTGCCCCACGTCGTGCTTGCCGTCGAGCTTGCCCTCGCCCTTGATGCGCTGGGCCTTCCACAGCTCGGCCACGCTCTGCATCAGCTTGAAGTCGCTCTCGGCCTGCTTGCGCAGCCGGTCGGGATCCGACGAGTAGTGCTGCTCGAACGCCTGGAAGAACGGATGGTCCTCGAGGCGTGGCGCGATCTTCACCGAGCCGGAGATCTCGACCGGCGGAGCCTCGATCAGATCGATCTCGTCGGCGGTGATGCGCTTCTCGGCGTGGAGCAGGTTGTCGAGCTCGGCGCGGAACTTCTCCTCGGCCGGGTGGACGCTGCCGTCGGCGTAGATGAGCTCGTCGATGCTCGACAGGAGCTCGCGCTGGTTGTGCTCGTCGAAGGTGTGGAAGATCTCGAAGCACTTGAGCTTGATCTTCGCGTAGACGAACTGCTCGACCTTCTCCTGGTCGGAGACGACCTCCTCGAAGAGGCCGCGGATCTCGTGGTCGATCTGCTCGAACACCTCGTGGAAGTGGACGACGAACTTGTTGACCACCTCCGTGCGCTCCGCCGCGGTGGCGTCGGGCATCAGCTCGCGGGCGCGGGCCGCGACGAGCTGCCGGATGTAGATCTTGACGAAGGTCTTTTCGGTCTGGTCGAAGTCGCCATCGATGTACCCGAACGCGGTCAGGTAGAAGATGATGGCGTTCATCTGGTGTTCGGCGACGTCTGGATCGGTGCTGAATGTGAGCATCGGGCCCCCCTTCAAACTACCAGAATTGGATAGACTGATGCCTGCGTGAACAGGGGTGCACTGTCGCTCGGAGTTGCGGCCGCGCTTTGTGCGTCGACCGCGCATGCGGACGACAGGCCGCCGCGTAGGCTCGAGGTCGGCGGCTTCGTCGGGCTCGATCACTTCGGCGACGATATCGAGCTCGGCAACTCGTGGGCCGCCGAACAGATCCCGGGGACGGCATTGCTCGTCGGTGGACGCGGCGGCCTCATCCTCCTGCCGGACCTGCTGGGCGGCCGTGACGCCGATCTCGCGGCGGGCGTCGAGGCCGAGGCCAAGTTCGCCTTCGCCTCGACCGGCGACGTGGCCGAGGGGGGGCGCGGCTCGTACTTCGCCCCCGTCATCGGCTGGCGCCTGCAGGGCATCCTGCGCCTCCAGACCGACTTCGTCATCGCGCCGCACATGGTGATCGGCGTCGGCGGGGAGAGCGTGCTCACGCCCTCGCCGTTCATGGTCGACGACACCGACGCGGCGTTCCACTGGGGACCGGGCGCCAGCTGGGCGCTCACCGACAACCTCGACGCGCGCGTCGACCTCCGCCACGGCCTCACGGCGGGGCGCCAGGACTTCATCGTCTCGACCTTCGAGCTGCAGTTCGGCCTGTCCTACGGCTGGGACGAATTCACCGAGAGGAAGGCACCGCCCAGGCCCAAGGACTCGGACGGCGACGGCTTCCTCGATCCGGACGACAAATGTCCGCTCGAGAAGGAGACCGAGAACGACTTCGAGGACCAGGACGGATGCCCCGACGTCGCCGACCGCGACGGGGACGGCATCCTCGACGCGGATGACGACTGCCCGGACGCGCCGGAGAACGTCAACGGCATCGACGACACCGACGGCTGCCCCGAGGAGGATCCCGACTCCGACGGCCTGGTCGGCACCAAGGACAGCTGCCCGACCGAGCCCGAGGACTTCGACAAGTTCCAGGACGAGGACGGCTGCCCCGACAAGGACAACGACAACGACACGGTGCCGGACGTCAGCGACGCGTGCCCGGATCAGCCCGAGACGTGGAACGGCTTCGACGACGCGGACGGCTGCCCCGACGAGCTGCCGAAGGTGCTGCGCGAGTTCACCGGCGTCATCGAGGGCATCACGTTCGACACCGGCAAGGCGCGCATCCGTCCGAAGTCGAAGAAGACGCTCGACAAGGCGGCGTCGACGCTGCGCGACTACCCGTCGATCCGCCTGCGCGTCGAGGGTCACACCGACGACCGCGGCAAGCGCGAGAAGAACATGGCGCTGTCGCAGAAGCGCGCCGACGCCGTGAAGTGGTACCTGGTCGAGAAGGGCATCGCCGCCGACCGCGTCGACACGGTCGGCCACGGGCCCGACAAGCCGCGCGCGACGAACAAGTCCAACAAGGGCCGCGCGCAGAACCGCCGCATCGAGTTCCACATCGTGTTCCAGGATCCGAACGCGAACGCGGCGCCCGCGCCCGAGACGCAGCCGACGGCCCCGGCGACGCAGCCGACGGCCCCGGCTGCGCCACAAACCCAGCCGCAGCTGCCCTGACCGTCGTACCATCGCGCTGATGCGGTTCTGGCTGGTGGCAGGTTGCCTCCTCGTTCCGGCCGCCTGCCTGCGCGAGACGCTGCCGCCGCCGGACGGGGGGTTCGCGGACGAGGACGGCGGCCGGGGCGACGGCCCGCTGCCCGACATCGACGCGCGCATCGACGCGCCGCTGGCGGGTCACGACGAGGACGGCGACGGCATCGACGACGCGCTCGACAACTGCCCGCAGTCGCACAACCCGCAGCAGCGCAACATCGGCGAGACCAGCGCGGGCCGCACCGCCGATGGCGTCGGGGACGCGTGCGATCCCGACCCCGACGCGGAGGGCAACGAGATCCTCTTCTTCGACGGCATGAACGCCGGCCTCGTGGCGGGGCGGTGGACGTCCGCGAGCGCGACCCAGAGCGGCGACAGCATCCGCCTCGAGAACAACGGCTTCCTGGTGACGAACGCGACGTTCCCGTCGCACGCCCTGGTCAACGTCGCCGCGCGCCTCGGCAGCACGCAGACGATGACCAACGCCGTCACCGTCGCGAGCAACTGGACGAGCATGTCGAGCTTCGTGGGCTGCCGGCGCGAGGTTCCGACCATGCGCCTCCTCTACGGCACCAATCCCTCGGCGGGCGCGCCGCCCTTCACCAGCAGCCAGGAGATCTGGCTGGAGGTGATGACCGACGCGTTGCACGTCGACTGCGGCACCTCCATCGACGGCGGCACGTGGGTGCCGCTCCAGGTCCCGGCGGGCAATCTCGCGCCGGGCAACGCGATGGTCATGCCGAGCGGCACCGCTGCGTTCGTCGACTTCATGGTCGTCATCAGCCGGCCGTGACCGCGAGGCGCGCCCACGCCGCGTACTCGCGCACCAGCCACGCCAGCGCGCGGCGGCGATCGCGATACTCGAGGCTGTCGGCGAGGTGCCACACCTCGGCGTCGAGCCCGACGCGGCGGAAACAGCGCCGCGCGCGTCGGCCGTGAAAGGGCTGCGTGACGATCCAGATGCGGGCGCCGGCGGGCAGGAGCGCGGCGACCTCGCGCGCGTTCTCGGCGGTGGTGCGTGAGCGATCCTCGACGACGATCGCGTCGGCGCGCACTCCGGCCGCGCGCGCCGCGGCCGCCATGGCCGGAGCTTCGGCGTGCTTCGCGCCCGGCGCCTTGCCGCCGGTCATCACGAGCGTCGGGGCGGCGCCGGCGAGCCACAGCGCGACGCCGCCGGCCACGCGCTCGGCGACCACCGACGACAGCGCGCCGTCGGGCGCGAGCGGCGCGCCGAGCACGACGATGGCGTCGGCGTCGGGGCCGGTGCGCTGTCCGACGACGAGCGGCGCCTCGAGCGCCCGCGCGACGAGATGGGCGATCACTTGATCGGGTCGGGCAGGTCGGCCAGCACGAACGCGACCACCGCCACCGCGGCGATGCCGTCGGCGAGCGCGGCGGGGTCGACCTTGTCGAGCGTGTCGGCGGGCGTGTGGTGGATGTCGAAGTAGGTGCGGCCGTCGGTGCGCAGCCCGAGCCCGAGCACGCCCTGCCGCGTGAGCGGCGCGATGTCGGCGCCCGCGTGATCCGACCTCTCGACCTTGGTCGCGCCGATCGGCGCCAGCAACGAGAGCAGGTCGGCGACCTTGGCCGCGATCTCGTCCGCCTTCGCCTCGGGCGCGGCGACCTCGAGGCCGATCGGCCTGTAGCCGCCGGCGTCGGTCTCGAGCGCGGCGACGTGCTTGCCGACCTCGGCGGCGTGCGCCTCGGCGTAGCCGGTGCCGCCGCGCAGGCCGTTCTCCTCGTTGGTGAAGAGCACGACGCGGATCGTGCGCCGCGGCTGCAGCCCGAGGCGGCGCAGCACGGTGAGGGCCTGCATGACGTGCACGCAGCCGGCGCCGTCGTCATGCGCGCCCTGCCCCACGTCCCACGAGTCGAGGTGGCCGCCGATGACGACGATCTCGTCGGGCTTCTCGCGCCCGCGCAGCTCGCCGATGACGTTGGCCGACGGCACGTCGGGCAACATCCGGGCGCCGAGCTCGAGCTGGAGCTTCACCACGCCCGCGCCGGCGAGGCGCTCGATCAGCTGCGCGTCCTCGATCGTGATCGCGGCCGCCGGGATCCTGGGCGCGTCCTCGGCGTAGCCCATGCTGCCGGTGTGCGGCGTGCGCAGGCTGTGCGCGGTGACGCTGCGGATGAGCACGGCGGTGGCGCCGAGCTTGGCGGCCGCCGACGCGGACGCCCAGCGATACGGCACGACGTCGCCGTAGCCCGAGCCATGCTCCTCGGTCCACGCCGGCATCGCGACGTTGAAGAGCACGATCGCGCCCTTCACGTCGGCCTTCCTGGCCTCGAGCTCGTTCCAGTCGTGCACCACGACGACGCGTCCCGCGAGGCCACCCTTCGGCGTCCCGACGGAGCCGCCGAGCGCGAGCACGACCAGGTCGCGCTGGATCGGCGCGGTGATGCGCGCGGCCTCGGCGCCGCGCACCCAGTGCGGGACCATCACCTTCTCGGTGCGGACGTCGTGGCCGTCCTGTTTCATCGCGTCGGCGGCCCACGCGATGGCCTGGTCGAGCTGCGGCGACCCGGCGAGCCGGTGGCCGATGCGATCGGTCAGGTGCGCGAGCTTCTCCCAGCCGCCGCGATCGGCGCGCGCGTCGGCGATGATGCGCGTCGCGACCTCGCGATACGCGTCGGCGATGGGCGTGACGGGCGCGCCCGCGACCGTGTCTTCGAGCGTCTCGTCGTCAGCTTCGGCGAGGTCTTGCGGCGGTTGGCTCGCCGGCAGCTCGACGGGAACCGTGCCCGGCTTGCTGCCGCCGCACGCCGCGGCGAGCGCCAACGCCAGCGCCCGCATCGCTCGCAGCGCACGCGTCGCCCTCATCACGGAGCCTCGGCCAGCGCGACCGGCTCGTCGGCGGTCGCGAGCCCCGGCCCCGCGATCTCCACGCACAGCTCGAGGATCCGCACCAGCCGCTCCGCGCTCTCCGGCGTCGCGCGCTTCTCGAGCGCGAGCTGCGACAGCGGGATCGGAAGATCGATGGGCGCGCCCTGCCCCGGGAACACACGATGCCGCAGCGACTGCCCGTCCCAGTACGCGAGCCAGCCGTCGAGGCTCGCCGCCGCGCGGGCACGCACGCCGGCGTCCATGAGCCTCAGGAGCACCTCGCGATCGCCGCGGCAGCGGAAACGTTCGTCGAACGGCGCGTCGTCGGCGCGCACCACCGGCCCGGCCGACGGCGGCTCGGGATGCGTGGTGCGCGACACGAGCGTCCACGTCGCGGGCCGACCCGCGTCGACCTCGCGCCCGCACACCACGTCGATGACGACCACCGCGCGCGCCATGCGCTCGATGCGCAGCCGCACCGGGATGCCGTTGCGCTCGGCGACCACGACCGTCGACGTGTGCTCGCCTTCGCCGCGCACCGACACCGCGCTGACCGCGCCATCGTCGCCGGTGAGCTTGCGCAGCGCGCTCACGACGTGACCGACGAAGCTCTGCCACGTATCGTCGTCGACCGCCGGGGTCACGGGCACGAACGCCGCGCGCTCTTCCTCGCGGACCCGCACGGCGCCGTCGGCGAGCAGCGAGAGCCCCACCGCCGCCGTGACGAACGACGCCGGCCATGCGAAGCCGTGACCCGCGAGCACGAGCAGGCCCAGCCCGACGCCGATGCGACGCCGCGCCGGCGACGGCGCCGTCATGCATGCGACCGTGGTCCACGTGATCGTCGCGAACGCGAGGAGGTAGAGCGCGATCTGGTCCTGCGGCGCGTCGACGCGCAGCTCGAGGCCGATCACGCGATTCACGGCCTTCACCGTCGACGGATAGTCGAGGCGCAGCGCGACCGCGCCGGCGCCTGCGATGACGAGCGCCACCACGAACGGCAGCACGCGCGTCATCGAGCGCGCGAATGGCCGCGGCGACAGACAGTACGGCGACGCGATCGCGGCGATGACCAGCGCGTTGCGCGCCAGCTTGCCGATCGACGCCTTGGCCTCGCCGCCCAGCATCTGGTCCTCGGTCCAGAGCTGCCCGGAGAGCAAGGACGCGACGCAGTAGACGAAGATCGGTGACGCGATGATCGTCATGCCGATCGCGGCGCCGAGATCACCGCGCGCCATCCACACGCGCACCACCTGGTGCACGGCGACGCCGAGGAGCGCGAGGTGCAGGAACGTCTGCACCATCTGCGGATCGGAGACCGCCGCGAAGGCGCCCACCGCGGCCATGGCCGCCGACGTCGCGGCGTCGAACGACAGCTTGCGGACGCGTTGCGCGAGGACGATCACGCCGATCAACGCGACGAAGTAGAGGAGGAAGAGCGCGACGTAGTCGAGCGCGACGAACCAGGTCGGCGGGACGACCTTCGTCGAGACCCCTTTGATGAGGACGGGCTTCTGTTCGAGCCCGCGGACCAGGAGCCGGCCGATCGCCACCTCCGCCACCACCGCCGCGAGCATGATGAGCTCCAGCGGGCCTAGCGTTCGACGGCTTCGATCCATGCGAAGGGAAAAACGTAGCTTCGACAGATAGTTGGGTCAAGGCGACCACCGAAAACTGGCGCCCAGACCTGAATCCTACGATATCCTACATGTCGTGCAGCTCGGACCGCTCCTCGTTGTCGCCGCTGCGCTGGCCGCCGGCGCGGGTGCAGCCGAGGCGGCCCCGCTCGTCGTCATCGACGCCGGCCACGGTGGATCGAACACCGGCGCCACCGGCGCGGCCGGCATCTTCGAGAAGCAGCTGACGCTCGTGCTCGCGCGCGCCGTCCGCGACGACCTCACCCTGCGCGGCTACGACGTCGTCCTCACGCGCGAGCGCGACGCGACGCTCACGCTCCGCCAGCGCGTGGCCGCCGCCAACCGCCGCCGCGCCGACCTGTTCGTCAGCATCCACGCCAACGCGTCGCCGGGTCGCGTGCAGCGCGGCTTCGAGACCTTCGTGCTCACCGCCGCCGGCGTCGACGTCGACGGGCGCGCGCTGCGCAGCGAGACCGGCTCGCCCCGCCCCGGGATCGACGCCGCGACCGCGCTCATCCTCGACGACGTCGAGCGCGGCGCGTGCCAGTGGGAGGCGGCCGACCTCGCGGCCGCGATCCAGCGCGAGCTGCGCGCCGTCCGCGGCGAGGCCGGCGATCGCGGCGTGCGCCAGGATGCGCACCACGTGCTGCTCGGCGCGACCATGCCGGCGGTGCTCGTCGAAGTCGGCTTCATCGATCACCCGATCGAGGGCCAGGAGCTGGCCCGCCCCGCGACGCAAGCGGCGATCGCACGCGCGCTCGCGAAGGCGATCTCCGGTATGTTGCCGGTCGATGCCCCGCCCTGACGGTCGCCGTCCCGACCAGCTCCGCTCCCTCGACATCATCCCCGGTTTCCAGAAGCACGCCGAGGGCTCCGTCCTCGTGAAGCTCGGTGACACCTGGGTCGTGTGCTCCGCCTCCGTCGAGGACGGCGTGCCCTCGTTCCTCGCCGGCAAGGGCAAGGGCTGGATCACCGCCGAGTACGCCATGCTGCCGCGCTCGACGCACACGCGCAGCAAGCGCGACCCGGGCGGACGCGGCAAGGAGATCCAGCGCCTCATCGGCCGCGCGCTGCGTGCGGCGGTGGATCTGCGCGCGCTCGGCGAGCGCACGCTCACCGTCGACTGCGACGTGCTGAACGCGGACGGCGGCACGCGCGTCACGTCGATCACCGGCGCGTGGATGGCGATCGGGCTGGCGCTGCGCAAGCTCGTGGCGAGCGGCGCGCTGAAGGACATGTCGGCGCTCAAGCCGCCGGTCGCCGCGGTCTCGGTCGGCATCGTCGACGGCGCCGTCGTGCTCGATCTGCCGTACGTCGAGGACTCGAACGCCGACGTCGACATGAACGTCGTGATGACCGAGGCCGGCGGGCTCATCGAGGTGCAGGGCACCGCCGAAGGCGCCGAGTTCTCGCGCGCGCAGCTGACCGAGATGCTCGATCTCGCGGCGATCGGCATCGCCCAGCTGACGGCGGCGCAGAAGAAGGTCGTGTTCGGATGACCGCGGCGGTGCGCCGCCCGCTGGTGTTCGCGACGCGCAACCGCGGCAAGCTGGTCGAGCTGCACGAGCTGCTCGCGGGCCTGCCGGTGGAGGTGGTCGGCGTGGTCGAGGCGCAGCGCCTCCTCGGCCGCGACATCCCCGACGTCGTCGAGGACGCCGAGACCTTCCTCGGCAACGCGGCCAAGAAGGCGCGCCAGGTCGCGATCATGACGGGATGGCCCGCGCTCGCCGACGACAGCGGCCTCGAGGTCGACGCGCTCGACGGCCAGCCCGGCGTCTACAGCGCGCGCTGGGCCGGCGAGCACGGCGACGACGCCGCCAACAACGCCAAGCTCATGCGCGCGATGGCCGACGTCGCGCCCGAGCTGCGGACCGCCCGCTTCCGCTGCTCGCTCGTCCTCGCCGATCCGACCGGCCCGCTCGGCGACGAGCTCCTCACCAGCGACGGCGTGGTCGAGGGCCTCATCCTCGACGCCCCGCGCGGCAGCGGCGGCTTCGGCTACGACCCGCTCTTCTACTGTCCGGAGATCGGACAGACCTTCGCCGAGGCCGGGGTCGGCCCCAAGGGCCACATCTCGCACCGCGCGCGCGCCATGGCCGCGCTTGCCCCGCGACTACGCGGTTATCTGACGAGCTGACGCGCCTTGCGCGATCGCGCAGATCCTTGTATCCCTTCTGGGCTCGCGCAAGCGAGTGGATCGGGGTGTAGCGCAGCCTGGTAGCGCACCTGTTTTGGGAGCAGGGAGTCGGAGGTTCGAATCCTCTCACCCCGACGATTCTGGCCGATTCGGCCCCTTAGCTCAGCTGGATGAGAGCAGTCGCCTTCTAAGCGACAGGCCGCTGGTTCGAGCCCAGCAGGGGTCACTCACGGACTGTTGATGTAGTCGGTGATGGTCTTGTCGACCAGCCGGCCGATCGGATCCCAGCCGGCCGAAGTGAGGCGCGCGTTGGTCCACGCCACCGCGAAGCGCAGCCCGGAGCTGTGCAGCACGACGCCGGCCTCGGAGAAGATGCTGCCGCCGCCGTTGGTGGCCTTGAGGTCGGCGACGCCGACCTTGTTGAGGACGGCGGTGAACGACACCGGGGTCGAGCCTCGCAGCATCCACGGCGTCGAGTGCGCGACCTGCGCGCGCAGCAGCGTCTGCATGTCGGTCGACGCGGTGCCGTCGACGAGCGTGCCGTTCGCGATGCGCGTCATGAGGGCGGCGAGCTGCCGGGCCGAGCCCGCCTGCCCGACCAGGCCGTCGTTCACCGAATTCGCCAGGCGCAGCGGCGTCGAGACGAAGTTGCCGGTCAGCCACAGGCCCGAGGTGCCGTCGAAGAAGCCGCCGTCGCCGAGGCACCCGTTGATGTACTGGAAGCCGAGGCGGTTGATGACCTCGCTCGATGACGAGTTCTCGCCCAGGCCGATGCTGCCGTGCAAGGACGTCTGGAACGTGCTGCTGAACGTGATCGGCGAGCCGGGCGTCGCGCCGGCGAGATCGAAGATCTCGGCGTAGCGCGGCAGCGACTGGTTCGGGATCGTCGAGATCTTGTTCCGGATCTGCGGGTCGAGCTCGGCGTCGAGGAGCGCCTTCAGCTGCGTCCCGTTGCTCCACGTGCCGGCCGCCGCCACCGCGTTGACGGCCTTGCGCAGCTCGAAGGCCGCGTACATCGAGAGCAGCTTGCCGGTCGACGCGATGAAGTCCATGTCGTCGGCGTTCGAGCCGGCGAAGCGCGCCGTCACGGTCGGGTTCGGATGGATGCTCGCGATCGCGATCGAGAAGCGGCGCGCCGCGAACGCCGGGAAGTCGATGGCCATCTGCGCGAGCGCGCCGTCGAGCGCGAGCTGGAGCGACGCGTCGGCGGTGAACACGTTGGCGTACCGCGACGGGAACGCGTTCACGCCGAGCGCCTGCAGCCCGAACGCGAGCGACTCGCTCGGCGCGTCCCTCGGCAGGTCGGCGGGCCAGCAGCTCGTCGTGAGCGGCGCCGGCGCGTCGAGGGTGAAGGCGTGCGCCTCGAGCGCGCGATCGCCACCCCACGTCAGCGGTGCGGGCGGCGCGGCATTGCCGTAGCGAGCGCGCGGCGGCGGCGTGCGCAAGGTCCGGCCGGTGAAGTCGCCGCCGATGCGCACCCACGGCACGCGCTCGGCGCGCTCGGCGGTGAGCACCGGACTGGCGCCGTCTGCCGTGAGGTACGTGCCGAGGGCGTAGTAGAGGCGGCGCGCGCCCGCGAAGCGGCAGAGCTGCTCGGGCGGAACCAGATAGACCGACTGGCCGGCCGCCGCCCGCATGAGGCCCTGCGCGCGGCTGGTGGCGAAGTTCTCGGCGCGCCGGTATCCCGCGTACTGCGGCCAGAACAGGCGCGGATCGGTCGCGCAGGCGACCTCGAACCATCGCGACGGCGGCACCCTCACCATGAAGGAGAGGTGCGGGAAGCGGTCGGAGATGCCCTCGCGGGTGGGAGTGATGGCCAGCATCGCGCGCGCGATCCGTGCACGGCGTGCGCCACCCGCATCTCCGGACGAACAGGCGCGGCGATGCCCGTTCGGGCATGGCCGGATGGGCGTACCGCGCCGTGAATCCGTCGGCATCGCGATGGCACGCGACCTGCTCCACGCCGCGGGATGGCCGTCGTCAGGATCGACGCGACGCTCGAGCTCGCCGGAGCACCGCCGCAGACCCGCTTCTTCCGCGGCCCGGTGACGGTCACCTACGCATGGGACGTGACCGGGGGCCGCGTCTCCGACGGGCCGCGCCTCCTGACGCAGGTGTTCCCCGGGCTCCCGGCGTCGTTCCACAACGGCATCGACGCCGCCGTGATCGAGAGCGGTGACAAGGCCCTCCTGTTCAAGGACGACAGGTACTGCCGCGTCGACCTGCGCGCTCGCACCTCCGAGGCGGAGCGCTCGATCCTGACCGACTTCGGACTGCCGTCGGCGTACGTCGACTCCGCGCTTGCGGGGCGAGGCGCGTACGCCGGCAAGACCTACTTCTTTCACGGCCCGCGCTACTTCAAGGTGGGCGCCAACGGTGTCGAGGAGCCGCGCATCCGCGACATCGAGGGAGGATGGCACCTGCCGGCGCCGTTCTCGTCGGGGATCGACGCCGCCACCAACGGCTTCCTGATCGGCACCAACTCGGCGGCCTTCTTCCGCTTCGATCGCTACATCTCGTACGACTGGGTGAACGACCGCACCAACAGCGCGGCGTTGCGCATCGTCGACGGCTGGCCCGGCGTCGCCGAGATGCTGCAGGCGGGGCTCGCGACCGTCGAGGCGCTCACGTGGGTGCGTGCTGCGCGCGCCGCGCTCGGGACGTCGGGGACGCCGACCGACGCGACCACGCTGGCGGCGCTGGCGGCGCACTTCAAGGCCGGCGCGGTCGCGCAGCTGGCCACGATCCGCCGCAGCTTCGAGACCATCGAGCGCCTCTTGCTCGCCATGCCCGAGCGCTATCGCTTCCGCGACCTCGACGAGGCGGTCACCGACGGCGGCGTGGGTGGCGACAACCCGGCCGCGCCGCGCCCGGCGCGCGACCGCGTCGTGCCGGCGTACCAGTCCGGCGGTGTGGTGTCGTTCACGCCGGTCTTCGTCGGCCAGCTACCGAAGGCGCAGGCGGCGATGGTGATCCACGAGATGCTGCACACCTTCGACGGCCTCTCCGGCAGCGCGAGCACGCACATCTCCGAGTGGTACACGACCGCCGACACCTTCTTCACGCCGGGCATCTTCGCGACCACCTACACCGCGCAACCGACGCAGCACGCGATCCACAACCCGTC
>DATLEB010000285.1:0-10654 GCA_035525615.1 Kofleriaceae bacterium
GACTCGAGGTGGCCGGTGTCGAAGCACTCCATCTCGGGCTTGGCGCCGTGCTCCTTCATCGCGCGCGCGAACGCGATGATGTCCTCGAACGCGTTGGCGAAGATGAACTTGAAGGCGAAGTCCTTCTTGGCGTCGCTCCACTTGGCGTAGTTCATCGAGCCCATGTTGAGCGCCGCGATCTGCGGGCGCAGCGCGAGGTGCGAGACGCGCTCCGTCATCGGGCCTGCACCGCCGGTCGACCAGTTGATGAGCACCGGGCAGCGCTCGCGGATCTCGGCCTGGATGCGCGCGAACGTGTCCTTGCTCCACGTCGGCGCGCCCTCGTCGGTGCGGGCGTGGATGTGACAGATCACGGCGCCGGCGTCGTAGGCCCGCTTCGCCTCCTCGGCGATCTCGACCGGCGTGTACGGGATGGCCGGGCAGTGCTTCTTGGTCGTGACCGCGCCGGTCAGCGCGCACGAGATGATGACCTTGTCCGCAGTGCTCATGGGCGGCACCGTCGCGCCCCGGCGCCGGACTGTCAACCGGGGGTTCCTTTCACCGGCCATCTCGCCGTGCCAAGCTTCTGGACATGCGTCGTTTCGGAGTCGTGTTGCTGGGCGCGCTCGCCGCGTGCGGTGGTGGCGCGAAGCCCGCGCCCGGACCGCCGTCGAGTCGTGCGCCCGAGCTCGCGACCGCGGCGCCCGAGTGCGACGACGCGACGTTGCGCGCGTTCGATCCGGGGTTGCCGGGCCTCGAGCGCGGCGTGGTCGAGCGACGCGATGCGCCCGCGGAGCCGCTGGCGCGCGAGCACGCGCGCCCGTGCGAGCTCGCGGAGGACGACGAGCTGTGTCAGGCGCGTGCCCGTCGTGCGGTGCTCGCCGCCGACCCGACGGCGAGCATCAGCGGCGTGAGCATGGACGGTGAGCCCGATGGCTGGCAGGCCCAGCTCGATGTCGACGGTCTGCGGCAGGCGGTGGTCCTGCCGGAGGGTGCCGAGGTGCTCGACGAGGTGCGCCGGCTGCGGTCGCTCGGGCATCGCGTGGTGCCGCTGGAAGGGCGCCGCGTGTTCCGCGAAGGGAGCCGTCGCGCGATCGTCCAGTACGCCGTCGTCGTCGACCGTGCGCCGGCGCGGATGCGATGGGAAGCGACGCTCCGGTGGCCGCAGCCGGCGGACGTCGAGAACGCGCTCGGTCAGCTGCAGCACGAGACCGAGCGCGCGAACCTGGTGAACGTCAGCTACGAGGTGACCGCGGCCGGCCTGGTCGCCGTCGTCGCGTGTCCGTGATCAGCTGCGCGTCCGGCGGCGGCGAACGACCAGCGCCATGCCGAGGCCGATCATGGTGAGACCGAGCGCGTCGCCCGCGCCGCCACCACCGCCCGTCGCGCAGCCGCAGCCGCCGGGCTGACCGCCGGGGACTTCCTCGTCGGTGGGCGGCTCGACGGGCTCGTCGGGCACGCAGTCACCACCGACGCACACCTCGCCCGGGTCGCACAGCAAGGGCGCCGCGCCCGCCGGGCCGCGCAGGATGATGCCCTCGTCCTCGTCGGCCATGCCGTCGCAGTCGTTGTCCTCGCCGTCGCACATCTCGGGCGTCGGGCTCACCGAGCCTTCGCAGTTGCCCCACGTGCCACCGGGGGAGCAGGTCTGCGTGCCCGGGTTGCACGCGCCGACGTCGCTGGCCTCGCCGCAGGCGCGCGTCTCGCCCGGCAAGCAGTCACAGCCCGGATCGATCGCGCCGTCGCAGTTGTCGTCGAGGCCGTTGCATACCTCGGTCTCGACCGCGGGCGCGTCGCAGCCGCCCCACGCGCCGTTGGTGCACGTCTCCGAGCCGCTACCGCACGCGCTGGCGCAGTCACGCACCAGGCCCTCGTCGACGAGGCCGTCGCAGTCGTTGTCCTCGCCGTCGCAGGTCTCGGTCGAGATGTTGTCGGCGATCTGCTGGAGCGCCGCGACGAGCGCCGCCGCGTTGTCGGCCTGGAAGTAACACTGGTTGGGATCCGACGGCTCGTCGTTGGACGGGTTACAGCCCGGCAGCGCCGTACCGGCCTCGACCGCCATGAGGTTCAGCGCGGCCGCGTCGGTCGCGCCGCCAAAACCGACGATGTACGTCTTCACGCCGCGCGCGTTGAGCGACCCGATCGCGTCGACGCCGTCGTAGCGTGTCGAGGCGTCGTAGGGCGAGCACCACTGCCAGCCATCGGAGATGAGCACCGCGTAGCGCGGCGCGTCCACCGCCGCGCCCGTGAGCGTCGGCTCGAGCGCCGCGGCCTCGAGCGTCTGCGACATCGGCGTCCAGTTGCCCGCGTTCGGCGGCGGCGCCGCGAGCGCGTTCATGATCGAGGTGCGCGTGTTGAGCGCGGGAGCCACGTCGAGGCCGCCGGGCCCGCACTCGTTGGGGCGCGGGAACGTCATCAGGCCGACCTCGGCCTTGGTCTGGATCCCGGTGAGCACCTGGCCCAGCGCGTTCTTCGCGATGTTCCACTTGGTGACGCCGCCGATCGTCCCCGTCTGCATCGAGCTCGACTTGTCGAGCACCATCATCACGCGCGGTGGCCGGCAGGCCGCCTGAGCATCTGCGTCAGGCGGGTCCTGGACGAGGCAGGCGATGACGCAACCGACATGGACGAAGGGAAGGAGGCGCACGCGTCTCCCTTCAGCAACCATGGTGCCATCGCGCGAGCGAGCGACATCGCGCACTTGCGCGCGCCGCCGCAGGCGCCGGCAACGTCGGTGGCCGGGTCGCCTATCCCCGCAAACACCCGTATGCAGTGGCGATCAGACTAGCCGCAGCACGTCGCGGAGGTCGCTACAGACCACGCCACGCGCGTGCGCGGAGACGAACGCAGCCTCGTATGGCGGCGTGTGCTCCGACTGGACGAGCACCACGCGCGCACCGAGCGCGAGCGGCAGCGCGAGGTCCAGCTCGAAGATGTCGCCGACCACGGTGAGATCGCGCCAGGTCGCGCCGAGCTCGTCGAGTAGGCCCTTCAGGCGATCGTGATAGCGGCGGCGGCGCAGCAGCACGTTGCGCGACGCGAGCCCGGGGACGATCAGCTCGCGCGGCACGCCGTCCCAGTCGTCGTCGATCTCGAACTTCTGCGCGTCGCCGCGCACGCGCGCCGCGAGCCACGCGCACCCGCCGCCGCTCACCTCGTCGAGCGTGCGGATCTTGTCGGCCACCGCCTGCGTGTGCGAGTTCGTGACGACGAACGTCTCCGTGCCGGCGAGCCCCGCGATCACCTCGGCGGCGCCGGCGCGGAACACCGGGCGCCCCTTGGTGCGGCCGTAGTTGTGCTTGTAGAGGACGCCGCCGGTGAGCCGCCCGCGGTCGACGTGGTTGGCGAACGCGTCGAAGCGATCGAAGACGCGGTCGGCGATCGGCACCATGCGCAGGTACGGATCCACCGACGCGGGCGCGACCGCCTTGCCCTTCCACTTGAAGGGATGGTTCTCGGGGGAGGAGGCGAGCTCGGCGCGCACCTCGGCGACGATGGCGGCGACCTTGGCCTTCTGCGCCGGCGTCTCGGCGCCGACGAGCGCCTCGAGGTCCTCGAGGTAGCCGGTGACGAAGGGCTGACCTTCGGCCTCTGCGTCGGTCATGGTGCCGTCGAAGTCGAGGGCGAGGACGTGTCTGCTGGGCGTGCTCACTTGGACCGTTGATCGTATACGCCATCCCAGTTCGGCCCCGGTGGCGCCGCGGCGAGATCGCGGACGCGCTCGAGAAACACCCTGGTGGGTCCGTCGCTGGGGTGGCGGCCGGCGAGGGCGCGCAGCTCGGCCTCGGCGCCGGCGAAGTCGCGGGCCCGGTAGAAGTCGAGCATCCGCTCCCAGGTCACGAGATCCTCGGTGGCCAGCTGCGTCTGGCCCGGCTTGCCGACCAGGTGGAAGATGCGCGCGGCGCGGTCCTTGCCGACGACGCGCACGCGATCGAGCTCGCGGAACACGAAGCTCGACCCTGCGGCCTGGCGGGTCGCGTCGCCGACGATGATGTCGACGCCGTACTCCTTGGTGAGGGCCTCGAGGCGCGCGCCCAGGTTCACGGCGTCGCCGAGCACGGTGAAGTCGAGGCGCTTCTCGCTGCCCATGTTGCCGAACGACATCGGGCCGGTGTTGATGCCGACGCCGATCTGCACCTGCGGCAGGCCGTCGGCGCGGAACCGCGTGTTGAGCGGACGCAGCGCGTCGAGCATGGCGAGCGCCGTGCTGCACGCGCGCGCCGCGTGGTCGGGCACGTCGAGCGGCGCGTTCCACCACGCCATGACGGCGTCGCCGATGTACTTGTCGAGCGTGCCGTCGGCGTCGAGGACGAGCTCGGTCATCGGCGTCAGGTACTGGTTCATGAAGTCGGCGAGCCGCTCGGGCGGTAGACCCTCGGCGAGGCGCGAGAAGCCGCGGATGTCGGAGAAGAGGACGGTGAGATCCTTGCGGCGGCCGCCCAGCTCGGCGGCCTCGGGGTTGGCGATGATGCGCTCGACCAGCGCGCGCGAGACGTAGCGCGCGAACGCCGAGCGGAGCTGCGCGTTCTTGCGGCCCTCGGTGGCGAGCGCGACCGCGGCGCTGACGGTGGTGACCGCGGCCAGCGCGAACAAGGGCGCGACCATCTCGGTGACGACCGAGCGGCGCTCGAACGCGAGCTGCACCATGAGCATCCAGATGAGGAGCACGGCGGCCGCGCCGGCGATCGGCAGCCACGGGCGGCGGCGCACGACGTGGAGCTGCAGCATCACGCCGGCGAGCGCGACGAGGATGACCGCGGCGACGTCGGCGAAGCCCGAGGAGTCGCGCAGCACGCCGTCGTAGAGGAGGTTGTGCGTGAGCGTGGCGTGCAGCTCGACGCCGTCGGTGAGCGGGTCGAACGGCGTCGGCACCTTGTCGTAGGCGGCGTGCGTGAAGCCGACGAGGAGCAGCTTGTGCTCGAGCTCGCCCTTGGGGACGCGGCCCGCGAGCACGTCGGCCGCCGACACGCGCGGGAACGGCGTGCCGAGGTAGTTGATGCGCACGGCGGCGCGCGACGACGGGATGGTGCGCGTGCCGAGCGAGACCGCGCCGCTCGGCGCGAAGAAGCGCGTGGGCTGGTCGGTCTTCACGGCGGCGAGCGTGAGCCCGAGCGACGCGACGTAGTGACCGCCGAGCTCGACGACGAGCGGCATGCGGCGCGCGACGCCGTCGGGGTCGCGGTAGTGGTTCACGGCGCCGGCGCCGGCGGCGCCCTTGGCGATGGCGGGCAGAGACGCGGCGACGGCGAACGCGGCCGGCGCGGTGGGCGCGCCGCCGACGGCCTCGCCGACCTCGCCCTTCTCGAGCCCGGCCGGGAAGCGCGGCGGCGCCGTCGGGCGATCGCTCGCGCGCTCGATCATGCGGAACGCGGCGCCGAGGTACACGACCTTCGCGTCGGCCACGGCCGCGGCCAGGACCTCGTCGCCGCGCAGCTCCTCGACCACCTTGTCGAGCACGGCGCGTGACTGGGCCAGGGCCGGGGAGGGGGCGGGATCGGCTGCAGCCGCGGACGCGGCGGCGCGCACGTCGGCGGCGAGCGCGTCGGGCAGGATGATCTCGGGGCTCGAGAAGAAGAGGTCGAGGGCGATGGCCCGCGGGTGCTGCTCGCCGAGCGCGCGGATCAGCTTGGCCCAGCCGCGCCGCGTCTGGAACACCTCGGGCGCCTCGCGACGGGTCTTGTCGTCGAGCCCGACGATGACGATGCCGCTGTCGCGGAGGGGCCTGGGCCCTCGCATGCGGAAGCGCAGGTCGATGCTCCGCCGCTCGAGATCGTCGAGCCCTGGGAGATCGATCACGCGGCCGTGCGCCACGTAGGCCAGCACACAGAGCACAGCCGTCGCGATCGCCGCGTAGAGCGGCCAGTTCCGCGGACCGGGACGGCCTGCCATCGGCGGCAAGGTACCAAGGGTTGAGCCGGTAAGGCCAGTGAGCGTACGCTCCGCGCAATCCACTAGCCTCCGAGGGGGAGCCTATGGTCTCGACTGTCCGCGGTGTCGCGCTCGCTGTTCTGAGCGCCGTGTTCGTCCTCGTCGCAGGCTCTGGCTGCGGCGACAACCTCGTTCCCGAGCAGGAGCCTGACGCCTTCGTGCCGCCGGCCGCATGCGGCAACGGCGTCGTCGACCCAGGCGAGGACTGCGACGACGGCAACGTGATGCCCGACAACGCGTGCGACGCCCGGTGCCTCTTCACGTGCGGCAACGGCACCGTCGACGACACGTTCGGCGAGCTCTGCGACACGGGGATCGTGAGCGGAGCCGGCGCGTGCCCGAGCACGTGCAACGACGGCATGGCGTGCACGCAGGACGCGCTCGCGGGCGGCGGCTGCCAGGCCGAGTGCGTGACGGCGCCGATCACGACGCCGATCAACGGCGACGGCTGCTGTCCGAGCGGCGGCAACAGCACCAACGACAACGACTGCCAGGTGGCGTGCGGCAACGGCGTCGTCGAGACCGGCGAGCTGTGCGACACGGCCATCGCGACCGGCAACGGCGCGTGCCCGACCGTGGCGTCGTGCGCTGACGGGATGAACTGCACCACCGACGCGGTGGGCGGCGCCGGGTGTCAGGCGATGTGCACGCACACCAACATCACGCAGACGATCCCCAGCGACGGTTGCTGCCCGCCGGGCGCCACGACCGCGACCGACAACGACTGCGTCGCCGGCTGCGGCAACGGGGTCGTCGACAGCGGCGAGACGTGCGACACCGCGATCACCGTGGGCGTGGGCCGCTGCCCGGTCTCGTGCACCGACGGCGTGGCGTGCACGCGCGACGTCCTGAGCGGCGGCGGCAGCTGCACCGCCGCGTGCTCGTTCCCGGCGATCACGGCGCCGGCCAACAACGACGGCTGCTGCCCCGCCGGCGTCGGCGCGAACAACAACAACGACAGCGACTGCCCGCCGGTGTGCCGCAACGGTGTCGTCGAGCAGGGCGAACAGTGCGACGACAACAACAACGTCGACACCGACGCCTGCAACAACAACTGCCAGCTCAACACGGTGGCGGGCACCGCGTTCCGCATGAGTGACCTCGACCTGCGCGATCCGCACGTGCACGTGAGCGCGGTCTTCTGCTTCGACGTGACCGACAACCCGGTCGCCGGCTTCGCGGTCAACGCCGAGCTGCAGAGCAGCATCCAGAACGACGAGGACAACCCCGCCGACGGCCAGCTCGATCTCAACATCGCGGCGGTGTTCCGTCCGCTCAACCAGACCGGCGGCGCGACCACCGGGCTCGAGATCCACTTCCCCTCGTGCACCTCGCCGATGGCGTCGACGACGTGCAGCCGGAATCCGCCCGCGTCGGCGGCGATCACCGCGATGGCGACCAACACGGCGTCGGGCACGTGCCTGTCGCCGCTGGCGAACACCACCACCGGGCCGTACACGCCGGAGATCACGAACGCGACCGGCCCCTGCTACCTGTCGGACGAGGTCACGGTGACCATCAACGTCGCCAACATCCCCATCACGCTGCGCAACGCGCGCATCGCGGCGACCTACGTCGGCAACCCGGCCAGCACGACGATCAACGGCCTCCTGCGCGGCTTCATCAGCGAGACCGACGCGGACAACACGGTCCTGCCGATGTCCTTGCCGGTGGTCGGTGGACGGCCGCTCAGCAGCGTCTTGCCGGGCGGCGATCCGCCGGGGCCAGGCAACACGAACTGCGCCGGGCACTCCGACGTCGACATCAACAACGGCGTGCGCGGCTGGTGGTTCTATCTGAACTTCTCGGCGCCGCGCGTGCCGTGGGTCGACAACTGATCGCGCGGTCGACGCGGTCAGGTGATGGGCTCGCGGCGCTCGCGTCCACCCGGCGTGCGCGCCGGGATGATGCGCTGGAGCGCGTGGCGCGGGGTCTTCGGGCCGAGCGTCGCGACGATGTCGGCGTGCGCGGCGCGCAGCGCGGGCGTGAGCTCGGGCGCGTCGTAGCGGATCGAGAGGTTGGCGTGGCGCGAGTCGAGCCAGATCATCACGCTGCTCTGGAGCTGTGAGCCGGGGAAGAGCGGAGCGGTCGTGCCGGGGCGCTTGATCTCGAACCAGTGGTTGATCATGAGCGCGACCGCGCGCTTCGACGGCGCGTGTGACGGGGCGGGCAGGTGCTCGCGCTCACGGTAGAACGCGAGATAGGGCGTCGCGTCGACGGGCGCGCGACGCTCCCAGCGCCAGAGGCCGCGGCTTGCGTCGGCGCTCTGCTTGACCTCGCGCGGCGGTCCGAACGCGGCGGTCGCGTCGGCGCCGATCGCGGCGGTGTACGCCGTCAGCTCGACGCAGTCGGGCGCGGGGTCGACGGCGCAGGCGTCGAGGAACCGCTGGATGCGCTCGAGGAGCACGAACCCGCTCTTGGCCCGCTCGGTCCACGGCGCGTGGAAGCTGATCCACGGTCTGGTCTGGGCCACGCGGCACGGTAGCGCGGAGGCGGCGGCGGCGGTCGATGCGTGGGCGTTGCTTTTGGCAACGTGCCGGGGCGTTGTGCCCGCGTATCGCGGCGTCGTGCGCGGCTCGACGCGTTTGGTCTCGCGCACCTGCGCGCGCGCCCCGTGCGCACGCCGTTTGCTCGAACCCGGTTCGTGCGGTCCCCCGTTCGTGCCGAGGGAGGTCGATCCGTTCGTGCCGAGCGAGGCCGCAAGGCGGCCGAGTCGAAGCACGCGCTGCTCGTCTGCGCGCTCGCACTGCTCGTCTGCGCGCTGGCCGGCTGCCCGGCCGCGCAGGATCTGTCCGGCGACGACGACGACGACGATCACGCTGCCGCCGACGCGGGCGACCCGCAGCCGTTCTCGCCGCCGCGCGGGGCGACGTGGGATCCGGCGGGGCAGGGCCTGCACTTCCGCGTCGCCGCACCGCGCGCCACGCGCGTCGAGGTGTGGCTGTATCCGGCGGCGCTCGGCGCTGCGGAGTCCGCGCGCCTCGTCGCCGAGCGCGGCCTCTCCGGCGACTGGCTCGCGGACATCACCGCCGCCGACCTCGCCGCCGCGGGCATCGCGCCCGACGGCGCCGTCCACTACGGCTATCGCGTCTGGGGCGCGAGCTGGACGTACGACCCGGCGTGGACACCGGGCAGCGAGCTCGGCTTCGTCGCGCGCGTCACCGGGGACGGCGACCGCATGAACCCGAACAAGCTGCTCGTCGATCCTTACGCGCGCGAGGTCAGCCACGATCCCACGACGCCGCTGCCCGGCGGCACGCTCGACACCGCGCCGTACCGCACCGACGACGACAACCGCGCGCGCGACAACGCGCTCGTCGCGCCCAAGTCGATCGTGCTCCCTCGCAGCGTCACCGGCGCGTTCGCCGACGCCGACCTCGGCACGCGCCCCGAGCGCGCGCTCGCCGACGACGTCGTCTACGAGGTGCACCTGCGCGGCCTCACCGCCGCCGACCCGCAGCTCTCGTGCGCCGGCACCTACGCGGGCGCCGCGGCGCGCGCCGCCGACCTCGCCGCCCTCGGCATCACCGCCGTCGAGTTCCTCCCCGTGCAGGAGACGTGGAACGACGCCAACGACGTCGACCCGACGAGCTCCGGCGGCGACAACTACTGGGGCTACTCGACGCTCGCGTACTTCGCGCCCGACCGCCGCTACGCCTGCGATCGCTCGCCCGGCGGCCCGACGCGCGAGTGGCGCGCCATGGTGCGCGCCTTCCACGACGCCGGCATCAAGGTCGTGATCGACGTCGTCTACAACCACACCGCCGAGGGCGGCGGCGGCAACTTGCTCTCGCTGCGCGGCATCGACAACGCGACCTACTACGAGCTCAGCGCCGCCGGCACCGGCTTCGCCGATCACACCGGCGTCGGCGCCAACACCAACGTCATGCACCCGGAGGTGCGCGACCTCGTCCTCGACTCGCTCGTGTACTGGTCGCGCGACCTCGGCGTCGACGGCTTCCGCTTCGACCTCGCCTCCGTGCTCGCCAACGGCTGCGAGCGCTCGTGTTTCCGCTACGCGCCCGACGAGCCCGGCAACATCCTCGTGCGCGCCGCGAACGACCTGCCGGCGCGTCCCGTCGCGGGCGGTCGCGGTGTCGATCTCATCGCCGAGCCGTGGGGCATCGGCGCCGGCACGTACCAGGTCGGCAACTTCCCGCACGGCTGGTCCGAATGGAACGACCAGTTCCGCGATCTCGTCCGCAAGGACGTGAACCTCGTCGGCGTCGAGCAGGTCACGCTCGGCGGCCTCGCCGATCGCATCGCGGGCTCGCCCGGCATCTTCCGCGCCAGCGGTCGCGGCCCGTCGGCGTCCGTGAACTTCGTCGTCGCGCACGACGGCTTCACCCTCGGTGACGTCGTGGCGTGCGACACCAAGTCGAACGCGCAGCCGTGGCCGTACGGCCCGTCGAACGGCGGCACCGACGCCAACTTCGCCTGGAACTACGCCGGCGATCGCGCGCGCCAGCGCCAGGCCGCGCGCACCGCGCTCGCGCTCGTCGTGCTCTCGACCGGCGTGCCGATGATCGTCGGCGGCGACGAGGTCCTTCGCAGCCAGCGCTGCAACAACAACCCGTACAACCTCGACTCCGTCGCGACGTGGCACGACCCCGCCGCCGCCGCGCGCGAGGCTGCGTTCCTGACCTTCACGTCGCGCCTCCTCGCGTTCCGCGCCGCGCATCCCGCGCTGCGCCGCCGCACGTGGCACGACGGCGCGTCGCTCGCGTGGCTCGGCACCGACGGCCTG
>DATLEB010000303.1:0-19998 GCA_035525615.1 Kofleriaceae bacterium
GTTGCCGGACGAGTTGTTCCAGACGTCGGAGTAGGTCGTCGACACCGACGAGGTGTCGCCGCGATACACGCCGTAGCTGTGGTTCGTGATGATCGAGTCGGTGATCGTGACGGTGCCGGCCGTCGACGCGCCGGTGTAGACACCATAGGTGCCGTTCGCGTTGATCGAGCAGTTGTCGATCGCCAGCGTGCGCGAGGACGTCGGCTGGAAGGCGAGGCCGTAGGAGCTGTTGTTGCGCAGCACGCAGCCGCTGAGGCTCAGCGACCCGTTTTCCTCGACGAGGACGCCGATCGAACCGTTGTTGTGCGCCACGAGCCCATCGATCACCGGGCTTCCCGCACGCACCCAGAGCCCGTAGCTGCTCGCCTCGAATGTGGTGACGTTGCTGGCGTCGAGCACGGTGCCCGGCGCGCTGGTCTGCAGGTTGTAACGGGCGTCCTGGATCTGCGCGTAGTCGAGCGTGGCCTCCGTGGCCCCGGCGGCCACGACGATGCCGTACCAGGTGCCGCTCGTCGTGCTCGAGCTGCGAAACACGACCGGATTGCCGGCGGTGCCACTGACCGTCAGCGTGCCGAGAACGGTCAGCTCGACACGGCTCGTGTCGAGGCCAGACACCTGGCTGTCCGCCGAGGCCTGGGCCTGCACGACGACGCCGGCTTGAATCGTCAAGAAGGCGCCGGCGGGGACGGTGATGTCGCCCTGGACGATGTAGGGGCTGCCCGCCGTGGTCCACGTCTGGTTGATGACGGTGCCGCCAGCGATGATGGTGTCGGCGGCGGCGGGCGCGGCGGTGAGCGCGGCGACCGCCGCGAACGCGAGACCGACGAGAGCTGAGGCGAGCGCGGACGTACGAATGGACATGGCTCCTCCCGGACGCGGCGCAATCTAGCGTCAGGGCCGGCGCGATGCCCGGGTTTTCGCCGCCGATCAGCTCCGATCGGCGGGCCCGCGAACATGACGTGCGTCACGTTCCGGGCGAGGGAGCGGCGGCCGGCGGAAGCGGCCCGACGCGTACCATCGTGCCGTCGCGGTAGTCGTTGTCGACGAGCACGCGGACCCTGGACGCGGTGCCGCTGGAGTCGATGCTCGCGGAGACCTGGTGAACGCCCACGAACGCGCGGAGCTCGCCCTGCCCGAAGCTCGTCCCCCAGATGACCAGCTTGCCGCGCCCGCTGGGCTCCGGCGGTGCGTTCACGAGCTGCAGGTCGAGCGGCACCGTGGTCGAGTCGCCGCACGCGCTCGCCGACCGGACCAGCGTGCGGTCGCTGCACGCGGCCGCGGTTGCTACCAGCGACCGCGGCGCGGACCGCTGCGCCACCGGGTCGGTGCCCTGCGCGATCGCGATGGTGTACTCGATGGGCGCCGTCCCGGGCCCCGACGCCGGGACCGTGATGGTCCACGTTCCCTCGACGGCGGCGCGCACCTCCGCGTCTCCGAACTCGAAGACGCCGGCGCGGTCGGAGAACATCGAGCACGCGCCGACGGGATTGAGGACGAGCGCAGCCACGCCGAGCAAGGCAACGAAGAGCTTCTTCATGCCGCACCCATGCTGCACACCTCGCGCCAGCGCGCCCAGCTGGACGAACGGCGAGGGATGCGCGGTGCAGGTTCGCGCGTTCTACCGGCATGCGCCCGCTCGCGTCCGCGCTCCTCGCAACCAGCCTCGCCGGTGCAACCGTCGCTGGCACCGCCGCGTGCGGCGGCAACGCGCGGCCGGCGCGCGCGACGCAACCGTCCGTCGCGCCAGCAAGTTCGCCCACGCCCCGCGGGCGTGGCCCCGCCGCCGCGACCGCCGCGACCGCCGGCAATGGCGAGCTCCTCGCGGCGCTCGGCCCCACGGGCGCGACCTGGGAAGAGACGCTCGCGCGTGTGCCGCCCGAGCGCGCGCGCGCGGTCGCGATCGCGTTCCTGCGCCAGGGCGACTTCGCGTGTCGTGCCATCCTGACCGAGGACGTCGGCTGCGCTTCGACGATCGAGGTCTTCGCGCCGATCGCCCCCGACGCCACGCTCGACGACGGCTGCCTCCGCCGCCTCGTCGCCGGCTGGGCGCTCGACCAGCTCGAGGCCACGGACGTCGCCGCCGTCGCCGACGCGCTCGCCGCCATCGTCGCGCTTCCGCACCCCGAGCAGGCGCTCGCCGACGCCGTCGTCGCGCTCGTCCCACCGAAGGACGATCGCCTGCGCCTGCGCCTCGTCGAGGCCGCGCTCGCCGCCCAGCGCGACGACGTCGCCGATCAACTGCTCCCCGGCCTCACACCCGGCGGCGCCGCTCACGCCCTCGTCGAGCTCGACCGCGACGCTGCCCTCGCGCTCCTCGGAGACGACGCATCCGGCGCCATCGCCGCCGCGCTCGACAACGGCCTCTCGTACCCGGCCGCGCTCGACGCGCTCAACCAGCTGGCGGTCGAGCACCTCGCCGACCCGGAGGTCCTCGCTGCTGTGATCCGGCAGACGACATCCGACGACTGCGCCGTCGCCGCTCGCGCCGTCTCGCTCCTCGATGCCGCCGGCGACGATCAGTACCTCCCCAGCCACGGCGCGCCCACCGACGCCGCCTCGGCGACCCGGGCCCTCTGTGTCGCCGGGCACGTTTCCCCCGACGAGGCGCGCGAGGTGCTGCGAACCCTGGTTTCCGCCGACGGCCTCGACCTCGTCGACGTCGACCATACCTACATGGACGGCCCCGAGCTGCCAGATCCCGATCTCGACGGAGATCACGATCCGTACACGCACACGACGCGGCGCCACGTCGTCGCCGCGTCCGCCGCTGGCGACGACATCCTCGACGCGCTGCCGACCTCCTGCGAGGACGGCGCCTGTTACGGCCCGACCGGTACGGTCACGCTCACCTTCGGTTCGGGCGCCGGCCACGCCTTCTCCCTCGACGAGATCCGCGTCGAGCGCGCCGACAACGGGTGCGGCTGCTGACTCGAAAAGACTGGGTTAACCCACGGGTAACTGCCGCGACCTCGGCCCCCGGTATTCCTACTATCTAGCGTGCCTCGAACGAGCGCGCTGTGGGTGGCCTTGACCTTGGTCTGCGCGCTGTTCGCCAGCGCGTGTGATCTGAACAAATATCACCTCGGCGGCGATCGCCAGGACGCCGACCTCGGGGACGGAGGTGGGGACGGCGACGGCGGAGGCGACGGAGACGGCGGCATCGACGCCGAGACCGACGCGGGCATCGACGCCTGCCTCGCGATCGCCGAGCGCTGCGACGAGATGGACAACGACTGCGACGGGATGATGGACGAGGACTTCGACACCACGTCGGATCCGCGTCACTGCGGCGCGTGCAACATGCGCTGCAACCAGCCCAACACCGCCGGCACGTGCGCGAACAGCTCGTGCTCGTTCACCTGTCTCCCCGGCTGGGTCGATCGCGACAACAACCCGGCCAACGGCTGCGACTACTTCTGCACGCCGACCAACGGCGGCGTCGAGATCTGCGATCTCGTCGACAACGACTGCGACTCGAACATGGACGAGGGCCTCGACCTCGACACCGACGTCATGAACTGCGGCACGTGCGGCAACGAGTGCCGCGCGCTCCACGCCACGCCGACCTGCTCGAACAACACGTGCGGCTTCGGCACGTGCGACCCGGGCTTCGCCGACATCGTGCCGGCCATCGCCGGCTGCGAGTACGCGTGCCCCGTGTTCCCGACGCGCGCCGAGACCTGCGACAACGTCGACGAAGACTGCGACGGCCGCGTCGACGAGGGCAACCTCGCCGGCACCGGCGTGACGTGCAACCCGACGGGCCTGGGCGGCGTCGGTCAGTGTCTCAACGGCAGCACGGTCTGCTCCTTCGGCGTGATCGCGTGTCAGGGCTGGACCGGCCCGTCGAGCGAGGTCTGCGACAACCAGGACGACGACTGCGACGGCACCGTCGACGACGGCTTCGACAAGCAGAACGACCCGCGCTACTGCGGCGGCTGCACCGCCTGCAACCTCGCCAACGCGGTCGAGGGCTGCTCGGCCGGCTCGTGCACGGTCACCGCGTGCCTCCCTGGCTTCGTCGACGAGGACGGCGCCCCCGGCAACGGCTGCGAGTATCAGTGCACGCCGACCGGCCCCGAGGTGTGCGACGGCATCGACAACGATTGCGATCGCGACATCGACGCCGCCGACTCGAACCTCGTCGTCCCGACCAACTTCTGTCGCCAGGCCGGCACGTGCGCCGCCACCGCGCCGACCTGCGGCACCGACGGCTGCAGCAACACGATCACGTGGCAGTGCGCCTACGGCGGCGCGACCGAGGACACCTGCAACGATCTGCCGCTGCAGGAGCAGCTCTGCGACGGGCTCGACGGTGACTGCGATACGCGCACCGACGAGGCCTACCCGACCAAGGGCGACACCTGCAACGACGGCGGCACCGGCGCGTGCCGCGCGTTCGGAAACCTCGCCTGCAACAGCGCCCACGACGGGCTCACCTGCGCGACGCCCACGCCGCCGACGCCCCAGGCCGAGACCTGCAACAACATCGACGACGACTGCGACACGCGGTTCGACGAAGGCGCGCCCGACACGATGGTCCACGTCGTCAACGGCGCGACCGACTTCTACATGTACGCGTATGAAGCGTCACGTCCCGGCGCGACCGCGACCGACTTCGGCATCGCCGAGCACCGCAGCTGCTCGAAGCCGACCGTGATGCCGTGGCGCAACGTGACGCAGACCGAAGCCGCCGCCGCGTGCGCGGCCGCCGGCCGCCGCCTCTGCACCGAGGCCGAGTGGCAGCTCGGGTGCGAGGGCGCGTCGGGCCTGGAGTTCCCGTACGGCAACACGTACGACCCGACCGCGTGCAACGGCCGCGACAACGACCCCAACTGCGCCGGGCCCAACGACGACGTCGTCGTGGCCACCGGCACCAAGCACGGCTGTCCGGCGCCGGCGAACAGCAAGTGCATCTCGCCGTACGGCGCGTTCGACCTCTCCGGCAACCTCCGCGAGTGGACGTCCACACCCGTCGGCACACAAGCGTTCCGCGTTCGAGGTGGCGGCTTCGACAACGTCGCCCAGGGCCTGAGCTGTGACCTGTCGTTCATCGCCCTCGAGCCGAGCTTCGCGTTCGCGAACCTCGGCTTCCGCTGCTGCTCGAACACCCCGTGAGAACCCAGAGCACCATGAAGAACACGAACCGAAATAGCTCGCATGTCGGTCTCTGGTTCGCCGGTCTCTGCGGTCTCGCGGTGATCGGCGGAGCGGTGCTGCGTCACGCACACGGCGACGGTGTGGCGCAGGTGATGACGTCGAAGAGCCTCACGCAGGCGACGGTCGACGTGATCGATCCCGAGTCCGGGACCTCGTCGGGAACCGGCGGCTCCGACGTGCGCCTCGCCGTCGGCGACATCATCTCGTTCAAGTTCAAGTACACGCCGGTCCCCGACAAGGTGAACCGCGGCCTGCAGGGGTACCTCACCGAGTACCTGCCGCCCAACACCGAGGTCGTCGGTGTCCGCATCACGGACGCCAACAACAACACGATCGAGCCGCGCTATCCCGGCATCGCCGTCAACGGCTGCAGCGGCGGCTCGACCTGCAACACGTTCAACAACCTCTCGTGCACGGTCGGCACCGCGGGGTGCTCGGCCGGCGGCACGCGCAGCTTCCAGACCGGCTCGATCTCGCAGGTGCACGGCGACGTCGGCATCTTCTACTCGACCGATCCGCTCACGGCGCGCAACCCGGCCGGCTCGTTCATCACGATGAACAACGGCATCCAGATGTCGCAGCAGCCGGCGTCGATCTCGCCCGGCATCGTCGCGCTCCTCAACGACACCACCGGTCCGTACTTCGCCCACAACCAGTGGGACTACGATCAGGTGAAGGTGTTCGGCGCCGCCGGCGGCCAGTCCGTCACGGGCGGTGACGGCAACACGCCGTTCGGCTACGGCTCGATGGTCGCCGGTCCCGGCACCTACTATCCGTTCGAGGGCAGCCAGGGCGCCGGCGCCTCGATCGTGTTCGACAACGTCAACGGTCCGTGGGAGCGCATCCGCTACCCGGGCTCCACCATCGCCAACGGCGCGGCCAACATCGGCTCGTCGTCGAACATCACGCGCACGCTCACCGAGACCGCGGCCGGCTTCGATCTCACCCCCGCGTCGGCGAGCGGCATCGACGCCAACGCGATCCGCGTCGCGCTCGGCGAGACCCGCACCGGCGAGCCCGGCTTCGTCGAGGTCGCGGTGCGCGTCACCGGCCTCCCCATCGATCCCGGCTTCCTGCCGTCGGGCGGCAACGTCGACTGCGGCGAGGTCGTCGGCACCGACACCTCGTCGCGCGGCACCAACTCGGGCGCCAAGGACAACGGGTGGCCGACGTACGTGGGCTCGCCCGCCTGCGTGTTCCTCCGCCTCCTGTTCGAGCTCGAGGTCGACAAGACCCTCGCCACCAACGCCGACAACCTCACGTATACGCTTCGCGGCTCGAACCTCTCGGTCACCACCGAGACCAACGCCGTCGCGCGCCTGAAGTTCGACTCGAGCCGTCAGTCGTTCGTCTCCGGCACGCCGGCGCCCTCGAGCATCACCACGTGCCCCGACGACGGCACGCTGCAGTGCCTCAACTACAACCTCGGCACGCTCGCGCCGGGGGCCGACTACACCATCACCGCGGTCATGGACGTAGGCGGCGGCGGTCAGACGACCAACGTGATGACGGCGCAGTACATCTCGTCGCAGCTGCCGGCGCCGGGCTTCAGCACGCAGTCGCTCACCATCGTCTCGCCGATCGCCGTGCCCAAGGTCTCGATCGCGCCCACCTGGGACGTGACGGCGACGTCGGCGACGCAAGGCTCGACGGCGAGCCTCACCGGCTTCGTCTCGAACATCGGCACCGAGATCTTCAGCGGCGATCAGATCGGCATCGTCTTGCCCACGGGCTGGACCATCAGCGGCAACGTCACGCTCAGCGGCACGACCCTGTCGTGTGCGTCGGGCTGCGGCACCAGCGCGCCGGTCTACAACGCGGGCGTCTCCTACACGCCGTTCCAGCAGCGTCCGCTCGCGTTCAGCGTGAACGTGCCCAGCGGCGGCAACGGGGCGACCGGCCTCTATCGCATCGACCTGCAGCTCACCGGCATGCAGTCGGGCTTCGGCGGTACCTGGGAGACGTACTTCCCGAAGGCCGCGACCGTGAACGTCAACCAGCGCCGCACCGTGAAGCCGATCATCACGTGCCCGATCGGGTCGACGACGCCGTCGATCAGCGGCACGTCGGAGGCCGATGCCGCGATCTCGCTGCGCTTCAATCTCCAGCAGCGCGGCACCGCGACGGCCGCAAGCTCGCCCGCCGCCACCGCGCCGTGGACGTCGAACAACTACGGCGCGTTCGGCGAGCTCTACGGCGGCCTCGAGGTCACGGCGACCGCGCAGGCTCCCGGCGAGCTCACCAGCGAGTCGTCGCTACCGTGCTTCGTCACCAGCCAGCGCCAGTGCAGCGACGGCCTCGATAACGACGGCGACGGGATGATCGACTTCCCGAACGACGTCGGCTGTGACTCGCCCAGCGACAACACCGAGAACACGCCCGGCCCGCAGTGCAGCGACGGCGCCGACAACGACGCCGACAACCAGACCGACTGGCCGTTCGACGTCGGATGTCAGGGCCCGACCGACGCCACCGAGAACAGCGGTGCGGCATGCGGCGATGGCCTCGACAACGACGGCGACGGCGCGACCGACTTCCCGTCGGATCCCGACTGCACCAGCGCCACCGACGGCAGCGAGACGTTCTATCAGGCCTGCCAGGACGGCCTCGACAACGACGGCGACGCGCTCCGCGACTTCCCCAACGATCCGGGCTGTCACTCGCCGTTCGACAGCACCGAGACCGACGCGAACGCGACCCCGATCGTGAAGCCGCGTCTGCTGCTGCTCTTCGACAGCTCCGGCTCGATGAACTGGAACACGTGCAACGACACGTTCACGGGCGGCGACGGCTCGAGCGAGTGCCCGGGCTCGAACGTGGCGTGTGCCACGTGCACCAGCGGCACCTGCGGCAACGCGTTCGCCGACGATTCGCGCCTCTTCAAGGTGAAGGCCGGCATCACCGACGCCGTGTCGGCGTTCGGCGAGGTCGAGTACGGCCTGATGCGCTTCCACCAGCGCGGCACCGACTTCGCGTGCCCGGGCACGTCGGCCGGCCTGCGCTCCGGCGCGTGGCAGGGCGGCGGCGCCGCGCCGTGCGGCTTCGTCAACACGAACAACCCCGGCTTCAACGCCGGCGACCTCCTGGTCTCGTTTGCGCGTGACAACGAGCAGACGCTGCTCGACTGGATCGACGGCGACAGCAACTACCCCGGCACGCCGCAGGCCTTCACGGATCAGGAGATCCGCGGCAGCGGCACGACACCGCTCGGCGGCGCGCTCGTCAGCGCGAACACGTACCTCGACACGGTGCGCACCGGCGACACGCAGCTCACCTGCCGTCCCTATCGCGTCATCCTCATCACCGACGGCGCCGAGACCTGCGGCGGCAACCCGGTGCAGGCGGCCACCGACCTGCGCAACGACGGCGCGCTGGTGTACGTCGTCGGCTTCGCCACGCCCGACGCCGCGGTCATCGCCAACCTGAACGCGATCGCCGCCGCCGGTGGCGGTCGCTCGACCGCGATCTTCGTCGACGACGAGGTCGAGCTCTCGGCCGCGATCGCCGACATCATCCAGGACTCGGTCATCGGCGAGCGCTGCAACACGCTCGACGACGACTGCGACGTCCAGGTCGACGAGGACTTCCCGGAGCTGGGCCAGACCTGCAACAACGGCCAGTTCGGCGTCTGCGCCCGCACCGGCGTGCGCGTGTGCGCCGGCGACCAGCTCGGCACGACGTGCAGCGCGCCGACGATCACGCCGGGCACCGAGACCTGCAACGGCCTCGACGACGACTGCGACCGCTCCATCGACGAGAACCTCGGCGGCTGTCAGACCTGCACCCCCGAGGAGCGCGCCCAGCCCGAGATCTGCAACAACCTCGACGACAACTGCAACGGACAGGTCGACGAGGCGCCCATCCCGGGCGTCGGCACGAGCTGCGGCCTCGACATCGGCGAGTGCAACCCGGGCACGCTCCAGTGCACGGGCGGCAACCTCCAGTGCACGGGCGGCACCGGCCCGACGACGGAGACGTGCAACTCGCTGGACGACGACTGCGACACGCTCACCGACGAGATCTCGATCGAGTGCTACACCGGCGGCACGGGCTGCGTGCCCGACGGCGCCGGCGGCTACACCTGCACCGGCACGTGCCGCAGCGGCACGCAGACCTGCAACGGCAACATGCTCGGCACGTGCACGGGCCAGGTCGGTCCGGGCACCGAGGCGTGCAACGGCCTCGACGACGACTGCGACAACTCGACCGACGAGGCCTTCCCGGGCCTGGGCGGCGCCTGCGACAACGGCCAGCAGGGCGTCTGCCGCCAGACCGGCACGCTGGTCTGCAACGCCAACGGCACCGGCACGCAGTGCACGGCGCCGACGGTGCAGCCCGGCATCGAGGTCTGCAACAACATGGACGACGACTGCGACGGTCGCACCGACGAGATGCTCGGCCCGCCCATCGGAACGACGTGCGGTGGCAGCGGCTCGTGCAGCGCCGGCACGTTCGCCTGCGTGAACGGCCAGGTCGAGTGCGTCGGCAGCATGGGCGGCATGCCCGAGATCTGCAACGGCGTCGACGACGACTGCGACAACTCCATCGACGAGCCGCCCGTGCCCGGCACCGGCGGCAACTGCGTCGACGCGGGCTTCGGCACGGTCGACATGAACGGCAACTGCACCGGCGGCGCCTGCGACGTCGGCGAGTGCGAGTTCGGCGAGCTCATCTGCGCCGGCGGCGGCATCGTCTGCGACGGCTACATCGGTCCGCGTCCCGAGGTCTGCAACGGCCTCGACGACGACTGCGACGGCAACGCCGACGACCTGGCGACGTGTCCGGTCACCGGACAGGCGTGTCTCGAGGGCATGTGCGTCAATCCGTGCGCGGCGGGCGAGTTCCCGTGCCCGTTCGGCTTCTTCTGCGAGATGGGCCCGGTACCGGGCGGGTCCGACGACTTCTGCGTCCCCGACCCGTGCGCGACGGTCAACTGCGATCCCGGCGAGCTGTGCAACACGACCAACGGTCAGTGCGAGGATCTGTGCGACGACGTCACGTGCCCGGAGGGGCTCGAGTGCTTCGGCGGCATCTGCCAGGACTGCTTCTCGCTCGGGTGCGATCCGGGTGAGCTCTGCGTCCGCGAAGGCACCGGACCCGGCGAGTGCGTGGCCGACCCGTGCTTCGGCGTCGACTGCGAAGCCAACGAGGCGTGCATCGACGGTACGTGCACGGCGGTGACGTGCGACCCGGCGTGCAACCCCGACGAGCGCTGCGACCGCGGAGAGTGCGTCGACGATCCGTGCAACGGGGTCACCTGCAACTCGCGCCAGATCTGCGACCCGCGCAGCGGCGAGTGCGTCGAGGACATCTGCGAGATCACCGTCTGCGGCAACGGCCAGGTGTGCAACCCCGGCAACGGCGAGTGCATCAACGACCCGTGCCAGACGATCAACTGCCCGGCGCCGCTCCAGTGCTTCGTCGACTTCGACGGTACCGGTCAGTGCCGCCAGGCGTCGGAGCCCGAGTGCGCCAGCCCGCCGTGCACGATCACCACCGGTGGTGGAGGTGGCTGCGACGCCGGTGGCGGCAGCTCGCAGAGCGGGATGGCCGCGATGGCCCTCGCGCTCCTGTCGCTCATGGTGAGGAGAACGAGAAGGTCGCCTTCGCGGCCTTCCCCTTCTTCACCTTGACCTTGGTCGACTTGAGACCGAGGGTGGGGTGCCACGCCTCGACGGTGTAGGTCCCGGGCGGGACGCCGTCGAGTTCGAAGCTGCCGTCGGCGCCGGTGACCGCGAAAAACGGGTGGTCGCTCATGACCGCCCAGGCCGCCATCCACGGATGGACGTCGCAGTGGAGCGAGACCACGTCGCCGGCCTTGCCGAGATCGCTGCGCACGTGCGGCTCTCCGCCGGAGAGGTGCGCCAGGTTCCACAGGATCTGCTTGCCGAGCGTGCCGCGCACGTTGTGGAACGTGGGATCGCCGTTCCTGATCTCGAGCTTCTGCCCGGCCATCACGCCGACGACGCGCGGCGTGTACATGCACTCGGTCTGCGTGATCACGGCCGGCGTGGTCGGCGCGGTGTGCGTGCCGGCGGTGCCGACCTTGATGCGCACCAGCACGTCGCGGAGCTTGCCGCCCTCGACCACGACGTCCTCGGCGAGCTTCGCCGTCTTCGCGCACACCGGGTCACTCATGCGATCGAGCGCCGGTCGCTCGGGCGCCTTGCCCTTGAACGTCACGGCGCCACGGATGGTCTCGGCGGAAGCGCTCGACGCGACGAGCAGGAGCAAGAGCGGGGCGACGCGCATCGTCACGTCGTCCTACCATCAAACCGAGGTGACGCCACCGTCGACGACCAGGGTGGTGCCGCTGGTGAACGAGGCCGCGTCCGAGAGCAGGTAGACCGCGGCGCCCGCGATCTCGACGGGCTGCGCGTGACGCGCGAGCGGCGTGCGCTTGACCACGTGGTCGCGCAGCGCCGGGTTCTGGACGATGGCCGATGCAAACTTGGTTTCGACGAGGCCGGGGGCGATCGCATTCACGCGGATGTTCGACCCGCCGAGCTCGAACGCGAGCGTCTGCGTCATGCTGATGACCGCGGCCTTGGTCATGCCGTAGATGCCCTGCATGGGCGCGGCGCGCGTGCCCATGATGCTCGCGATGTTCACGATCGCGGCGCCGCCGTCGCGCGTGCGGGCGTGACGCACCAGCGCGCGCGCGCAGTAGAAGTAGCCCTTCACGTTCACCTCGACGGTCTTGTCGATGGCGAGGTCCGGCGTGTCGATCATCGGCCCGAAGTGCGGGTTGGTGGCGGCGTTGTTGACCAGGCCGTCGACGCGCCCGAACTTCTCGACGGCCTTCGCGAACAACGCGTCGACGTCCTCGGCCCGGCCGGTGTGGCACGCGAACGCGGCGACGTCGCCCTTGGCGGCGAGGGTGGCCGCCGCGCCGTCGAGGTCGCCCTGCTTGCGTGATGCGATCACGACCTTGGCGCCCGCGTCGAGGCACGCGCCGGCGATGGCGAGCCCGATGCCGCGGCTCGCGCCGGTGACCACGATGACCTTGCCTGCGAGGGAGATGGTGCTGGTGCCGCTCATGGGCGGCGAGCCTAACAGGTCGCAGGTCTTGCACGAGCCTTACGGCGGCTGTCCTGCGGCGCGCGTTGAGATGACACATGAACCGCAACGCGCTCGCCGCTCTGCTCCTCTGTACCGCCTCCGTCGCCGCTGCTGATCCGGCGCCCGCCGGTCCTGTCACCGCGCCCGACGGACGAACCTTCGCGCTCGTGAACCTGCGCCAGCGCTTCGACGAATGCTCGGGCGCGGGCGGCGAGCACTACGTGTTCGACGTCGAGGTCGCGGCCGGATCGCCGACGATGAAGGCCCACACCGGCGGGCACGCGATCTATCTCGGGCTCCTCGGGCACCGCGCGCTGGCGCCGGCGGCGGCGTCGGCCGATCGCTGGTACGTCGCCGAGCTCGTGATCGCGAAGCGGCTCTCCGAGGATCGCGATGGCAACCCCGACTCGAGCGTATCGGGCTGGTGCCTCGATGGCATCCCGCCGACGCAGGCGTCGGTGCAGCGACTCATCACGGTCGCCGATCACGACGCCGGGTTGAAGGTGCTCGCGGCGATCGGCGCGACCGGACTGCCGCGCGCGTACGCGACGGTGGGCTCCGTGAAACGCCCCGGTCCGGAGACGCTGGCCATCGTGCGTGTCGTGGAGCGGATCGATCGTGACGCCAACGCGTTTCGCGTCGAGACCGTCGAGGGCAGCGCGCCCGCCGTCGTCGACTTCGCGACGCTGCCGGTGTGGACCGGCGACCTGGTCGTCGTGGCGGTGACGACTCCGGGCGGCAGCGCCGTCGCTCGGACGCGCGGCACGCCAACGGTCACGCGCGCGCTCGTCGCCGACGATCTGGCCGAGGCGAAGCGATGGAAGACCGCGGTCGCCGCCGGCTGGCCGCCCGAGGCGCAGGTCACGGGATGGAGCGGCTCCTACGCCGTCGCGCGCTGGTCCGCCGCCGGCAAGGTGAAGCGCGGCACGCGGCGCTGCGGCGCCGAGGTCGAGCTGTCGACGTGGTCGGGCTCGAGCTTCCAGATCGATCCGGTGCGCGTCGCCGCGCCGGCCGGCACACGCGCGAAGGACGTCGTGACCGGCGTGGTCGTGCCGCAGCCGGCGGATCGCTGCGGCCGCGTCGCCCGCTTCGTGCGCGTGTACCAGACACCGGGCGCGACGCGCGCCGACTGGATCGTCGCCGGTGAGCCCGCGCCATCGGCGGCGATCGTCGAGTAGGGACTTGACGTGATGCGCTGCGTCAGCCAGAATGAATGACGGTTCATTCAGCACTCGTTACGACCGGAGGAGCTCGTCGATGTCCCAGCCGATCAACCGCTACAAGGCCGACCTGCGCGACATTCGTTTCGTCCTGTTCGAGCAGTTCAAGCTGCAGGACCTGCTCGGCCAGGCGCCGTACGCGAACTGGGGCCAGGAGGAGGTCAGCGCGGTGCTCGAAGAGCTCTACGCGTGGACCAAGGACGTGCTCGGTCCGCTCAACGCGACCGGTGACGCGACCGGCTGCACGCTCGAGAACGGCAAGGTGAAGACACCGGCCGGCTTCAAGAACGCGTGGAAGTCGCTCTACGAGGTGGGCTGGCGCCGCCTCTCGGTGCCGGAGAAGTTCGGCGGCCAGGAGGGCCCGTTCACGCTCCACGCCGTCGCCGAGGAGCTGATGTGCGGCGCCAACGCCGCCTTCAACATGTATCCGGCGCTCACGCAGGGCGTCGCCGACGTCGTGCAGGAGTTCGGCACCGCCGACCAGGTCGCGGCCTACGCACCCAAGTTCCACGACGGCACCTACGGCGGCACGATGTGCCTCACCGAGCCGCACGCCGGCTCGGACGTCGGCTCGGCGACGACGAAGGCGTTCCCGCTCGGCGGCGGCAAGTACAAGATCAAGGGCACCAAGATCTTCATCTCGGGCGGCGATCAGGATCTGTCGAAGAACATCATCCACCTCGTGCTCGCGCGCACCGAGGAGGCGCCGGTCGGCACCAAGGGCCTCTCGCTCTTCCTCGTGCCGCGCGACCGTCCCGACGGCACGTCGAACGACGTGAAGGTCGGATCGATCGAGCACAAGATGGGCATCAAGGCCTCGTCGACGGCGGTGCTCAACTTCGGCGAGAACGACAACTGCATCGGCGAGCTGGTGGGCACCGAGGAGCAGAAGGGCATCTCCCAGATGTTCCACCTCATGAACTACGCGCGCATCGGCGTGGGCGTGCAGGGTCTCGGCGTCGCGTCGTCGGCGTACCTCAACGCGCTCGAGTACGCCAAGGACCGCAAGCAGGGTCCGTCGATCAAGCAGTGGAAGGACGCCGGCGCGCCGCGCGTCGCGATCATCGATCACCCGGACGTGCGCCGGATGCTCCTCGACATGAAGGCCAAGGTCGAAGGCATCCGCGCGCTGATCATCAAGCTCGCCGTGCACGTCGACAAGGTGAACGCGGCCGGCGACGACAAGACCGCCGCCGAGTACCACCAGGGCCAGGTCGATCTGCTCGTGCCGCTGGTGAAGGCGTACGGCTCCGACACCGCGTTCCAGGTCTGCGTCACCGCGATCCAGACGCTCGGCGGCGCCGGCTTCCTCAAGGACTATCCGATCGAGCAGTACGCGCGCGACTCGAAGATCTTCTCGATCTACGAGGGCACGAACCACATCCAGGCCCTCGACCTCGTCGGCCGCAAGCTCGGCCAGCGCGGCGGCGCCAACATGCAGGCGTTCGTGAAGGACGTGCAGTCGTTCGCGGCGACGATCAAGGAAGACGCGCGCTACAAGGACGCGGCCGCGGCGCTCTCGCAGGCGGCCGATGCGTGCATGGGCACCGCGATGCGGTTCCTCGGCTGGTTCGGCGGCGGCAAGATGGAGATGGTGCCGCTCGCGGCCAACCGCTTCCTCGAGATGATGTCCGAGACCACGGTGGGCTGGCTGCTCCTCGAGCAGGCCGCGCTCGCCGAGAAGGCCCTCGCGTCGCTGCCCGAGGACCACGCCGATCGCCCGTTCTACACGGGCAAGCGCTACGCCGCGCTCTTCTACTCGGCCAACATCCTCGCCACCGTCCCCGGCAAGGCCGCGCTCATCAGCAAGGAAGACAAGACCCCGGTGGAGATTCCCACCGAGGCCTTCGCGACCGTCTGAGCGCGCTGGCCGCGCTAGTTGGTCTTCACCTCGCCGCGGCGGTTGGCGCTGTGCGCGTCCTCCGTCGAGCCCTGCTGCGCGGGGCGCTCCTCGCCGAACGTGATGGTGTTGACGAGCTTGGTGTCGACGCCCTGCGCGATCAGGTAGTCGGCGACGGCGCGCGCGCGGCGATCGCCGAGGGCGAGGTTGTACTCGGTCGTGCCCTGCTCGTCGGTGTGGCCTTCGATCGTGAGCTTGGGCTTGTTGGTGAGCGCCCACGCCGCGAAGGTCGAGAGCAGGTCGCGCGACTCGGCGGTGAGCACGGACGAGTCGAACTCGAAGTAGATGGGACCCGAGGGCGGCGCCGTGCCGCTGGGATCGTCGACGGTGAGCGACGCATCGCCGACCTTGGACGGGGTCGCCTTCGCGGTCGCGGCCGGCTTCTTCGGCGCGGGCGTGGCGACCTCGGTGGCCTTGCTCTTCTTGGAGCAGCCCGCAAACGTAGCGATCGACGCGACAGTCGTGAGCGACAGAATGACATTCGTGATCCGCATAGTGCGGGCGATTTCTGCAGCATGCGTGCCGCCGCAGCTCACCAGAATCGCAGCAGCGCTGGTGTGCAGTTCAGGCACGGTGCGCAACGATGTCATGGCTCCTCCGGTGGCCGCCCAGCACATGCGCTACCATCAGTGGGCCTTGTCACGTTGGTTTCTGGTCCTCGTGATCGGTCTGTCGCTGCCGCTGGCCGCGGCGTCGTGCGCACGCGACAAGCGGCCGCCGCCACGCGATGCGGCGCAAGGGTGTCGCGCGGCGATCGAGGCGGTCGGCGAGAAGGGCCACGCGAGCGCGGCGCTGCGCGAGGCGCTGTCGTGCGAGCGCATGTATCGCGACAAGGCGTGCTCGGCGGCGTGGTCGCGGCTCGGCGAGGACGCGAGCGACGCGGCTCGCCATCTCGCGACGATCGAGGCGACGTGTCGGCGCGCGTGCATCCGGGACAGCGGTGGCGCGCCGTTGCGCGGCTGCGTCGCGCCGGTGGAGCGGTTCGGCGAGGACTCGGCGGTGGCGCGCGTGATCGAGCTCGATCGCGCGATGCTGCAACACGCGGGGCTGGCGCCGGCGGAGGCCGAGGCGCTGGCGATGCGCACGATCATCCTCGCGACGGCGACGGCGACGGCGGGCGGCGGACTCGGCTCCGGCTCGGGAGCCGGCTCGGGAGCTGGGTCGCTCACGGCGATCGATCCCGACGATCCGGATCCGTACGACCCCGACGACTATCCGCAGCCGGCGATGCCGGATGCGGCGCCGGGCACGCTCGTCGTCGACGTCGATCTGACGACGATCCGCGTGTACGGCGACGACGTGGCGCTCGAGGATCTCGAGGCCAAGGTGTCGACCTTGCGCTCGAACCTCGGCTTCACGCGCGCCGAGGTGCTCAGCGATCCGGACGTTCCATACGAGCGGCTCATCCGCGTGCTCGACGCGGTGCGCGCCGGCGGCGTGGACGACGTGACCTTCTCGGCGCGGCCGTAACGATGGCGCTCTCCGCGACGATGCGCCGGTTCGAGATGACGCTGGCCGACAGCGATCGCGGGGTCTACGACACGCTCGACCTGCGCGTGGCGCAGCATCCGTCGGAGAGCGAGCGGTACCTGGTGGCGCGGCTCATCGCGCGCGCGCTCGAGCACGCCGAAGGCGTCGACTGGAGCAAGAACGGCCTCGGCGCCGACGACGAGCCGGCGCTGTGGCAGCGCGATCTGCGCGGCGACCTGCAGGCGTGGATCGAGGTCGGTTCGCCGTCGCCGCCGCGCCTGCACAAGGCGAAGAAGGCCGTGCGGCGGGTCGTCGTCTACGGCTGGAATCGCGTCGACGCGCTGGCGGCCGCGCTGGTCGAGGAGAAGGTGTACAAGGCCGCCGAGATCGAGCTGTTCGAGCTCGACGGCGCGGTGCTCGACGCCATCGGCGCGACGCTCGCGCGCACCAACGCGTGGGACGTGGCCGTCACCGGCGGCACCGTGTACCTGTCGACCGGCGCGGGCTCGTTCGAGCTCGCGATCCGCCGCGTGCAGTAGCTCGTAGCGGGGCCTAGTGAATGCGGGCGCGGAGGGGGAGGCCGCCGATGATGTCGGCCTCGGCGCGCGCGAGCACGGCGAGGCGGTCGCGCCAGGTGTCGGGCGCGATGCCCTCGGCGAGCTCGAGGAACATGTCGCGATGCCGGACCTCGGCGCTCGCCAGCGCGCCGTAGAGGTGCGCGGTGGCCTCGTCGGGGATCGCGGTCGCGAGCAGCGCGAGGCGCTCGGCCGAACGCGCCTCGATGAGCGCGAACACCAGCAGCCGATCGAGCAGGCGGTGCGGCTCGCCGCGCCGCACGTGCGCGCCGAGCGCGGCGGCGTACTCGTCGCCGAAGTCCTTCGACGCCGCGATGCCCTTCTTGCCGAGCAGCTGCGAGACCTGCACGACGTGCGCGGTCTCCTCGTGCGCGAGCCGCGCGACGGCCTGCACGACCTCGGTGTGCTCGGGATAGCTACGCACGAGTGAGAGCGCCGACTGCGCCGCCTTGCGCTCGCAGTGCAGGTGGTCCTGGTGCACGGCGTCGAGATCCGCGAGTGCGACAGCGAGCCATGCGGCGGGTGTCGCAGTCAGCGGTAGAGGTACTTCCTCGGGCGGCACGGGCGCATCCTATGCTAAAGAGCCCTGGATGAGCACGCGTCGTCTCGCGTTCGTCGCAGCCGCCATGTTCGCAAGTGGCGTCGCGTGCGGCCCGAAGAGCAAACCCACGGAGCAGCCCGTGAAGGAACCCGTCGTGGAGAAGCCCGTCGTGAAGCCCAAGCCGCCCGAGGAGCTGTTCCTGGCCGAGTGCCGGGTCGGTCTCGTCGCCGCCAAGGAAATCCTGCCCCAGATCCTCGCGGTCGCGGGCGAGCGCACCACCGACAACACCTTGAAGGTGCTGAACGAGCTGCACACCGGCCTGCAGAACACGTTCGCGCTCGCCGGCCTCTACTCCGAGGTGCACCCGACGGAGAAGGTGCGCGAGGCCGCGCGGACGTGCGAGCAGGAAGCGCAGACGTTCGCCACCGAGCTCGGGCTCAACCGCGCGCTCTACGACGCGATCGCCTCCGTGAAGGTCGACCCGGCCGACGCCGAGGCGGTCCGCTACCACGAGCGCGTGCTGCGCGACTTCCGGCGCGCCGGCGTCGACAAGGACAACGCGACGCGCCAGCGCCTGCAGCAGATCGACGAGGAGCTGACCAAGCTCGGCCAGCAGTTCGCGAAGAACATCGCCGAGGACACGCGCTCGGTCGAGCTGACGTCCGAGCAGCTCGTCGGTCTACCCGAGGACTTCCTCGCCGGCCACGCCGCCGACGCGACCGGCAAGGTCAAGGTCACGACCGACTACCCCGACTACAACCCGTTCATGCTCTACGCCGAGCACGACGAGGCGAAGAAGCTGCTCTACGTCGCGTTCCGCTCGCGCGGCGACCAGCACAACGAGCCGCTGCTCGCGCAGGTGCTCGCGCTGCGCGACGAGAAGGCGGAGCTGCTCGGCTACGACAACTACGCGAACTACATCACCGAGGACAAGATGATCAAGTCGGCCAAGAACGCGGCCGACTTCATCGAGCGCGTGAGCAAGCTGGCGCAGACACGCGCCAAGAAGGACTACGCCGAGCTCCTCAAGGAGCTGAAGTCGATCGACAAGAAGGCCACGCGTGTCGAGGACTGGCAGAAGACGTTCCTCGAGAACCGCGTGAAGAAGAAGAAGTACGAGGTCGACTCGAAGGACGTGCGCCCGTACTTCCCCTACGAGCAGACGCTCGGCGGGTTGCTCGAGATCACGGGCACCATCTTCGACATCCAGTACGTACCGGCCAAGGACGCCGTGGTGTGGCACCCGGACGTGAAGGCGTTCGACGTGATGCGCGGCCAGGAGAAGCTCGGCCGCATCTTCCTCGACATGCACCCGCGCGACGGCAAGTACAAACACGCCGCGCAGTTCACGCTGCACGACGGCGTGACGGGCGTGCAGCTCCCCGAGGGCGTGCTGGTCTGCAACTTCGCCAAGGGCAACGAGCTCATGGAGCACGACGACGTCGTGACCATGTTCCACGAGTTCGGCCACCTGATGCACCACGTGCTGGGCGGCAACCACTCGTGGATCCGCCACAGCGGCGTGGCGACCGAGCACGACTTCGTCGAGGCGCCGTCGCAGATGTTCGAGGAGTGGGCGTGGAGCCACGAGACGTTGAAGCGGTTCGCGAAGAACGCGGCGGGAGAGGTCATCCCCGAGGCGCTCGTCGCGCGCATGCGCAAGGCCGACAAGTTCGGCGTCGGCACGCAGACCGTGCAGCAGATGTTCTATGCATCGATCTCGCTGCAGTTCCACACGGCGGATCCCGAGAAGCTCGACCAGCTGGCGGAAGTGAAGCGCCTGCAGTCGAAGTACACGCCGTTCCGGTACGTGGAAGGCACGCACTTCCACACCAGCTTCGGCCACCTGATGGGGTACTCGGCCATGTACTACACGTACATGTGGAGCCTCGTCATCGCGAAGGATCTGCTGACGCCGTTCGCGAAGAAGGGCTTGATGGACACGTCGGTGACGTACGCGTACCGCGACAAGGTCCTGGTCCCGGGCGGCAGCAAGGACGCCGCGGTGCTCGTGAAGGACTTCCTGGGGAGGGAATACAACTTCAAGGCGTTCGAGAAGTACCTGGCGGA
>DATLEB010000308.1:0-48851 GCA_035525615.1 Kofleriaceae bacterium
CACCAAGCTGATCCTGTTGACGGGTGGCGGCGCGCTGCTGCTCGCGCTGCTCGGCATCTACCTGACGCACCGCCGGATGATCATGCAGGTCGATCAGATCGAGGGCGGCGTCACCGACATCATCAACGGCAACCTCGATCGCACGTTCCGCCCGGTCGGCGCCGAGCTCGACGGCCTCGCGAACGGCCTCAACGTCATGCTCGCGCGCGTGCTCGGTCGCCCCGAACCGGGCGAGGAAGAGTTCGACGAGGACGGCAACGTCATCATCCCCGGCCGCGTCGACTTCGAGGAGGGCGAGGACAAGCCCGCCCCGGATCCCGATCTCGCTGCCCTCGTCGCCGAGTCGGAGCCCGACTACTACAAGCGCGTCTACACCGAGTACCTCGCCGCCCGGAAGGCATCGGGGGCGCCCGAGGATGTCTCCTTCGAGAACTTCATCGCCAAGCTGAAGGTCAACGAAGGCAAGCTCCGCGCGCAGCACCAGTGTCGCGCGGTGCGCTTCCGCGTCGTCACCAAGGACGGCAAGGTCACGCTGAAGCCTGTGCCGATCTTCGCGTGAATAGGGAATAGGGAACAGGGAACCGGAACCGGAATGACAGTCCAGACCGGGCTCGCTCGCTTGGCGACCGACGGCGCGTCGCTGCTCTCGGGCCGCCGTCTCGGCTTGCTCGTCAATCCGACCGCGGTCGACACGCAGCTGCGCCACGCGATCGATCTGCTCACCGCGCGCGACGATCTGAAGATCACCGCGCTGTTCGGGCCGGAGCACGGCGTGCGCGGCGACGCGCAGGACATGATCGACGTCGACAGCGCGCACGACACGCGCAGCGGCCTCCCGGTGCACTCGCTGTACGGCACCACCCTCGAGTCGCTCACGCCGACGCCCGCGATGCTCGAGGACATCGACGTCATGGTCTACGACGTCCAGGACATCGGCAGCCGCTACTACACGTTCGTGTGGACGATGGTGCTCGCGATGCGCGCGTGCGCCAAGGCGAAGAAGAGCTTCGTCGTCCTCGATCGGCCCAACCCGATCGGCGGCGCGCTCGTCGAGGGCGGCGACATCGCGCCCGGCTACGACTCGTTCGTCGGCCTGGTCTCGTGTCCCAATCGCCACGGCCTGACCGCCGGTGAGATCGCGCGCTGGCGCGCCGACGAGGAGCACCTCGATCTCGATCTCCACATCGTGAAGATGGAGGGCTGGACGCGCGACATGATGTTCGCGGACACCGGCCTGCCGTGGGTGATGCCGTCGCCCAACATGCCCACCGTCGACACGGCGCTGGTCTATCCCGGCATGTGCCTCGTCGAGGGCACCGAGCTGTCGGAGGCGCGCGGCACGACCCGACCGTTCGAGCTGGCGGGCGCGCCCGGCCTCGACGGCTACGCCCTCGCCGAGGAGCTCGCGACGCTGCCCGGCGCGCGCTTCCGCCCGATGACGTTCATCCCGACCTTCCACAAGCACGGCGGCCAGCCGTGCGGCGGCGTGCAGATCCACGTGACCGACACGCGCGCGTTCCGTCCCTACCTCACGGGTGTGGCCTGGCTGCGCGCGACGCGACGCCTCCTGGGCAGCGCGTTCGCGTGGCGCACGCGCGCGTACGAGTTCGTCGACAAGATCCCGGCCATCGACCTGCTCGCCGGGTCGGCGCAGGTGCGGCAGCTGGTCGACGCGGGTGCGCCGCTCGCCGACATCGCGGCGACGTGGGCGCAGGCCGAGGATGCGTTCGTGGCCGCCCGCCGCGCGTGGCTTTTGTATTAACGTCGGCCCGTGGCCACCACGGTCGCGTACTTCGGCGGCAGCTTCAATCCACCCCACGTCGCGCACACGCTGGTGGCGCTGTACGTGCTCGAGACCGCACCGGTCGACGAGCTGTGGTTCGTGCCGACCTACAAGCATCCGTTCGCCAAGAACAAGGACCTCGCGCCGTACGACGAGCGCGTCGCGATGTGCGAGCTCGCGGTGGCGCCGCTCGGCGGGCGCGCGCGCGTCTCGCGCGTCGAGGCGGACGTCTTTGCCGAGCGCGGCGGCGACAACCGCACGCTGCACACGCTCGAGCACCTCGCGGAGACGCACCCCGACCACGCGTTTCGGCTCGTCGTCGGTGCCGATATCCTGCACGAGGTCGCCAAGTGGCATCGCTGGGACGAGGTGTGCCGGCGCGCGCCGCTGATCGTGATCGGCCGCGGCGGCGTCGAGGCTCCGCCCGGCGCGACGATCAGCGAGCTCGCGATGCCCGAGGTCTCGTCGACCGAGGTCCGTCGCCGCATCGATGCCGGCCAGGACGCGTCGGGGCTGGTGAGCAAGGCCGTCCTGGGCTATATCGACCGGCGAGGTCTCTACCGGTGACGTCGCGTAATCCCAACACGTTCGTGGTCGGTGCCGGCCCGGTCGCCACCGCGCTCGCGGGCGGCCTGCGCCTGGCCGGCGTTCCCGTGCTCGGCCTGTGGAGCCGCCGCCCCGCCGCGGCGCGCGCGGCCGCCGCATCCGCAGGCGTCGCGGCGTTCTCGCCCGCGCCTCCCGACATCGTGCTCGAGGCCGAGATCCTGATCCTGGCCGTGCGCGACGACGCGGTCTCCGAGGTCGCGTCGCGGCTCGTTGCGACCGGTCTGGTCGGCGAGCGCCACGTCCTCCTGCACTGCTCGGGCGCGCACGCCGCGTCGGAGGCGTTCACGTCGGTCGCCGGCAAGATCGGCGGCGCCGGCACGCTGCACCCGCTGCGCGCCATCTCGGATCCGCGCGCGACGATGCGCGCGTGGAAGGGCACCGTCTTCGGCGTCGAGGGCGACGGCCCGGGGCGCGTCGCGGCGAATCACCTCGCGCAGAAGCTCGGCGGCACCGCGCTCGCGCTCGACGGCGCCGCGATGGTCCGCTACCACGCGGCCGCCGCGATCGCGTCCAACTACGTGGTCGCGCTGCTCGACGCCGCGGTCGGCCTCCTCCGCTCGGCCGGCGTCGACGATCAGGCGGCGCTCGCTGCGCTGGTGCCGCTCGCGCAGAGCGCGGTCGCCAATGTCGGTGACAAGGGGCTCGCGCAGGGCCTCACCGGTCCGATCCGCCGCGGCGACTCCGGTACCGTGGCGCGTCATCTCGCGGCGCTCGCCAATGATCCGGCGCTAGCCGAGCTCTATCGCGTGCTCGGCCGTCGCGCGCTCGGTCTCGCGCAGGCTGCGGGTGCGGCGGCTCCCGAGGATCTGGCGGCCATCCAGACGCTCCTGGCCGATTCCGCTGGCACGGCCTGAATCAGGCCGGCTACTCTTTCGTCCCTTCGGGGTCGTTTCGTCGTTCGATTCGTCGCTCGATTCGTCGCTCAGCTCGGGAGGACTGCATGTCACTGCGCTCGCTGACCGTGTTCGTGGTCTCGATGGCTTTCGGCCTGACCGTCTTCGCCCGCGCGGCCGAGGCGCAGAAGGGCCCCGAGAAGGTCTTCGGCGGCAAGATCATGGTGTCGGACAAGAAGTACCCGTCCTTCGCCAAGAGCGTCGGCGCGTACATCGGCGCGATCAAGAAGCAGTCGAAGACCAAGTTCTGGGAGGACAAGACCAAGCAGAGCTGGAAGATTCACTTCGCGGCCTTCTTCAAGAAGCCGCTCACCGACATCGAGGTGAAGGTGAAGCTCTACGACGTCGGCGGCGGCCAGCGGAACCTGATCGCGAGCTTCGAGCAGTACCTCGACCAGCGCGGCCAGAACGCGCTGCTCTCGAACTTCACGCTCGAGCGGAAGCACGTCGGCGTGAACAAGCACGTCCTCATGGTGCTCGAGGTCCAGGGCCGCACCGTCGCCACCGGCAAGTTCGACATCCTCGGCCAGGAGGAGCGCTACACCGGCAAGGTCGATTTCTCCGACGACGACACCAAAAAAAATGATGACGAGTGACATCGGCGGCCTCGGCTGAGAGCCCGCTAGCTTCGTTGCCGGTCCCCCCCAAGTTCCTCACGACCAGTCGGTCGCTGCGGACTTGGGGCCCCCCCGTCGCCTCGCTATCGGGCTTCCTCGCTCGACGCGGGAAGACCCCGGGCGGTGCGTCTCCGGTCGCTTCAGATCAGTGATCCCTGCGGTTTGGGCGTTGATTCGGGGTAGGTAACTCTGCTACGCCGTCGCGCATAGCGATGGAGCGGGGGTTCTCATGCGTTTGAAGTTGATCGCGTTCGCGCTCGTGATCGGAGCCGCTGGCACTGTCGCGGCGCAGCCGCGCGGTGCCAAGCCCAAGAAGGTGAAGGTCGATGTGGCGGCGCAGAAGGCGGCGCTCCTCGGCGGTGACGCGGAGAAGGGCAAGGCCGCGGCGACCGAGCTCGGCAAGACCGACGACGGGGCGGCGCACGCCGTGCTCCTCGACGCGCTCGGCACCGGCCTCCATCCCGACGTCGCGGCGGCCGCGCTCTCGTCGCTCGGCGCCGCGCCCAAGCCCGGCGACATGTCGACGGTGGGCCGCTACGTGCGCGCGCGCAACACGGCGGTTCGCGTCGCCGCGGTGCGCTCGCTCGGCGGACACACCGACGCCGGCGCGCTGATCCTCGCCGCGCTCCACGATCAGGAAGAGTCGGTTCGCGCCGCCGCCGCCGAGGCGGTGGTCGCGCGCAAGCCCAAGGGCGCCGCCGAGCCGCTGCTCGCGCTCCTCGACAAGGGCGAGGTCCCCGCCGCCAAGGCGCTCGCCGCCATCGCCGACGCCGACCTCGCGCGCGTGATCGGCGAGCACCTCGGCACCGCGCCCGACGGCGCGCTCGCCGTCTCGCTCGGCGCGATCCTCGTGCGCCCCGACTTCGGCAACGAGGCGGCCAGGACCCAGGTCGTGCGCACGCTCGCCAAGCTCGCCGGCCCCGAGGCGATCACCGCGCTCGGCGACTACGTCGACGCCACGCCGGCCACGCCGGTCAAGCAGTCGCGCCGCGAGGCCGAGGCTGCACTCAAAGAGAAGCTCGGAGGCGACTGAGATGCGTTACGCGGTAGCAGCAACCCTCGTCCTCGGGCTCGTCGCGAGCTGCGGCCCCAAGACGGTCTTTGGCCTCACCTCCGACGACAACAACTCCGATGCGCTCGGCAAGGCGCTCGCGGTGCGCCAGCTCCCCGCCGCGCCGAAGGTCAAGAACTCGACCGGCAAGCCGCTCGTGCTCGCCGTCGCCAGCGGCAGCCCCAAGAAGCTCGTCGCGTGGGACGCCGACGCGGGCAAGGCGCTGTGGACCGTCAACGCCGACGTGCAGTCGCGCGTCGCGGTCGCCGGCGACCTCGTCGTCGCGCGCGAAGGCAAGAACGTCGTCGTGCGCAACGTCGCCGACGGCAAGCAGCGCGGTTCGATCTCGGTCGGCGGCGACCTCGTGGGCGCCACCACCGACGGCAACCAGGTCTACGTGACCTGGCAGAGCCAGGGCACGACCAAGCCGGTGTGGACGCTCGCCGCGTTCTCGCCCGACGGCAGCGAGCGCTGGCGCAACGACGCCCCCGGTGCGCTCGGCGCGCCGTCGGCGCAGGGCGGCCTCGTGTTCTCGCCGTTCCTCAAGCAGTGGCTCTCCGTCCTCGATGCGAAGAGCGGCGCGCAGCTCACGCGCATCCGCGGCATCGACGAGGAGATCGCGTTCGTGCGCACCACCAGCGACGCGGCGTGGTTCGGCTCCAAGGCCGGCATCTTCCGCCTCGACGTCAAGGCGGCGTCCGGCACGCGCACCGGCTCGACGTACGGCACGACGACCTTGCCCAAGCAGCTCGCCTCGGCGACCTACGATCGCGACGCGTTCGATCCGGTGCAGGCCGGCTACACCGCGTTCGATCGCAAGCGCATCCTGTGGCGCGCCGCCGCCAAGGGCGACGCCTTCGCGTTCGACGGCGACACGGTCGCCGTGCACTTCTTCCGCTTCGTGTTCGGGCTGACTCGCGCCGGCGAGCTGAAGTGGGCCTACAGCCACCCGCGCGTCGAGCTGGTGGCGTCGGAGCACGCCGGCAACGTCGTCGTCGCCATCGGCGCCGACGGCTCGCTGGTCGCCCTCGACCCCGAGACCGGCGCCACGCGCGCGGCGAGCAAGCTCGACGCCGGTGGGCAGATCCTCGGCGCGACGTTCGACTGCGACGGCTGGGCGCCGAGCGGCTCGGGCGAGCCGCCTGCGACGGTGCAGGCGCTCGTCGCCATCGCGCGCGATCGCGACGCGCGCTTCGACGAGATCAAGCAGTTCGCGGTCTCGACGCTGGCCAAGCTCGAGGGCGAGGACGTCGCCAAGGACCTCCTCACGATCGTCCAGGACGGCCGCACGCCGGCCAAGCTGCGCGAGTCGGTGATCGAGCTCCTCGTCGCGCGCAAGGATCCCAAGGGTCTGCCCGCGCTGCTGCTCGCGCTCGAGCCGCGCTACGACTTCATCACCGGCTCCGAGCCGGCCGCGATCGGCGTGGTCGCTCGCGCCATCGGCGCCCTGGGCGATCGCGAGATCTCCGACGGTGACCGCGCCAAGGCCGTGAAGGCCCTCACCGCACAGGCCGACGATCCGGCGACGCCCAACGGCGATCGCGTCGATCTCGTGCGCGCCATGATCGCCGTCGGCAAGGGCTCGGAGCGCGCGTGGCTGCGCACGCAGCTCGTGCTCGAGCGCGCCGACCCCACGTTCGCGCGTGAGGAGAAGCTGGTCGAGGCGATGGTGACGGCGCTCGCATCCGGCGGACCCGAAGATCGCGAGACCCTGCGCTACGTCGCCACCGACGCACGTTCGGCCGCGAGTGTCGCCCAGGCCGCTCGCGACGCGCTACGCTAGGGCGTGCCCGAGCGGCGCTTCCGCGTCATCGTCTGCCGAGGCCCCGAGTGCGGCGATCGCCGCAACTCGCGGGCCGTACACGAGGCGTTTGCCGGGCAGATCGCGGCACACCGTCTCGCCGGTCGCTGCGAGCTCGACTGGCAGAGCTGCTTCGGTCGCTGCTCCCAGGGGCCGAACGTCCTGGTGCGCGAGCTGCCGCAGGTGGACGCACCTCGGCCCCGGTTCGCGCTCGCCGATCTACCTCCGTCGCGCGGAGGCGGGCCCAGGCTGGCGACGGCGCTGTATAATCGGATCGATCCCGTGAAAGTCGTCGAGGTCGTCGCCAGACACGTGATCCAGGGGGCCGTGGTCGGACGCTTCATCGAGCGTCCGGAGCTCCCCGTCTCGACCCCGCCATCGTCCCCGCCCGGAGAACCTGATGTGTAGATTCCTCGTCGTCCTCGCGGTCTTCGTCGCCCTCGGCGCCGCCGCGGCATGCAAGAGCCCGCCGGCCAAGGACAAGCCCGAGACGCTCGCCAAGCTGAGCGACTGCGAGAGCAAGGTGGCCGCGCTCGCTGACAAGGATCGCCTGATCCAGCAGTACGAGGCCGAGATCGCGCGCCTCAAGCTCGAGGGCGGCGCGCAGGAGTTCGTGTTCACGATCGAGGGCGACGCCCTCGCCGTGAAGAAGCGGCCGCAGGGCGCCGGCGGTCCGCCCGTCGACGACAAGACCGCCGCGGCGATGTCGCAGAACTTCATCGACGTCGTGAACAAGTCGCGTGGCGCGATCCAGAAGTGCTACGAGCAGGCGCTCAAGAAGAATACCGGCCTGCAGGCGAAGACCATCACGCTCATCGTCTCGGCGAGCTTCGCGTCCTCGGGCGCCTACGCGCGCTCGACGTTCCGGCCGCCGCTCGGCGACGCCTTCGACGGGTGCATGAAGGGTGTCGCCACCAGGTGGAAGCTGCCGGCCGCGTCGCAGGGCATGACCTTCCAGGCCACGGTGTCGTTGTCCCCCAGCTGATGACTTCCAAGCGTCCCATCCGCGAGCTCGAGCGCGACCTCAAGCGCGAGCCCCAGAACCTGGCGCTCCGCTTGACGCTCGCCGCCGCATATCGCGAGGCGGGCCGCGCCGGGGACGCTGTCGAGCTGTATCGCTCGGTGGCGCGCGCGTATCTCGACCAGGGTCGGAACGGGCAGGCGGCCGCGGTCTGCAAGAGCGCGCTCGATCTCGCGCCCGTCGACAGCGAGCTCTACGGGATGCTGCAGCACATCGAGCGCACGGGATCGCAGGCGCCGGTGACGCCACGCCCGATGACGAATCCTCCGCCGTTCGGAGCGCCCGCCGGCGTGCCCGTGGGCAGCTCGCCGGCGCTCGCCATGGCGACACCCCAGCCGCCGCCGATGCCGGCTCCGATGAGCGAGCGTGCCGAGAGCGCGCCGCCGGCCCGGCCGGCGCGTGTGCTCGACGCCGACGTGTCCGCGATGCGCGAGGTCGCGACGGTCGCGCCGACGGTCAAACACGTGCCACCGCCGCCACCGCGCGCGCCCTCGCCGACGACGGGGCGGCACTCGACGCTCGACAGCGAGACGCCCTTGCCCGATCCGCTGCCGCTCCACGAGAGCACGAGCGACAGCCTGGTCGAGATGGCCGAGGTGCTGACGGGGCCGGCGCGCTCGTCGCCGTCCTCGCCGTCGTTGTCGGTGCCCTCGTCGCTCCTCGGTCCGACGACCCAGCGCTCGGCGCCGATCAGCCAGCATGCGCGCCGCCTGACCGACGACGACAGCGAGACCATTGTCCCGCTCACCACCGTCCGCGACCCGAGCGCGCGCGAGCCCGCGCGCGATCCGATGCCGGTCGCCGCGCCGTCGCCGTCGCCGTTGCCGTCGGCGTTGCCGTCGCCGTTGCCGTCGGCATCGCCGTCGATCGAGAAACATCGCCGCCCGGGGCCGACGCAGCCGCCGCCCGGCGCGACGCGTCCGCCGCATCCGCCGGGGCTCCGTCCACCTGCGCCTCCCGGCGCGCGCGCCGCGGCCTCGCCGACGCGTCCACCGCCAGTCGCGAGCCGGCCCGCCGGCCCGCCCACGCGTCCGCCGCCGCCGGCGGCGGTTCGTCAGCCGCCGGCTGGTCTGCCGGCGCATCCGCCCGGCGCGTCGGCGGCGAACGCGCCGCTGCCGCGACTCACGGCGTCAGGTCCACCCGCGCCGCCGCCGCGCCTGCCCAGAGACGGACGCGTGGCGCCGCCGCCATCGCCGATCGACGACGCGCCCACCGATCACGGGCCCGGCCTCGGCTCGGACCTGTCCGCCGACATGGTGACGCGCAAGCGTCCCAAGCTGTCGGCGCACGATCTCGCGCTCCTCGATCTCGGTCCGCTCTCGGCCACCGACCCCGACGACGCCGTCACCAACCCGGGACCTCCGGGACCGGCGCCGCTCGGCTCGCAGATCTCGACGTCGTCGGTCGAGAGCACGCGCGGCATGGGCTCGTCGACCGACGTCACGCATCGCCCGCTCTCCGATCCCGGCGAGAACGGCACGCAGACCGGCACCGGCACGAACACGGAACGCCATCCCGCGGCGCTCGTCGACGACGACGACACCGGCGAGACCGGCGACACCGGCGTCGCCGCCACGTTCGACGACGAGCCCACGCATCCCCCGTCGCAGCACGCGTCTGCGGCCGACGAGGGCACGCTGCGCGGCGATCGCGATCGAGGGAGCGGCATCACGCCGACGCCGACGCCCACGCCCGTGCGCGCCGCGGGCCCCGGTCAGCGTGCCGCGACCGAGGAGGGCGGGACGGCGACCGAGCACGGCGTCACGTTCGATCGCTCGTTCGAGGGCACGCTCTCGTCGCTCGGCCCTGACGGCTCGGTGCTCGAGGGCCCGCTCGGCGTGTTCTCGATGCTGCCCAACGAGGCCGCCCACGAGCTCGCGCGCCGCGCCGTCGTGAAGCAGTTCGATCCCGGCGAGATCATCATCCGCGAGGGCGACCCCGGCGACGCGTGTTACGTCATCGCGCACGGCGCGGTCGTCGTGCAGCGCCGCTCCGAGGACGGCAACAGCGAGCCCGTCGAGCTGGCGCGCCTCGCCGACGGCTCCATGTTCGGCGAGTTCGCGCTGCTCGCCGATCGCCGCCGCCACGCGACCGTGGTCGCGCTCTCCGAGGTCGAGATCTTCGAGATCCCGCGGCTCCTCCTGCGCGAGCTCGCGGCGGTGTTCCCCGAGGTCGGCCCCGCGCTCGAGCGCTTCTATCGCGAGCGCCTGCTCGCCAACCTCCTGCGCACCACGCCGCTGTTCACCCTCGTTCCCGAGGAGCATCGCCCGGCGTTGCTCGCGCGCTTCCATCCGCTCCACGCCGACAGCGGTCAGGCGATCGTGCGTCAGGGCGATCGCGCCGGCGGGCTCTATCTCATCGTGCTCGGCGCGGTCGAGGTCGTGCGCAAGGTCGGCGAGCGCCGCGCCGTCGTGCTCGCCACGCTCGGCGAGGGCGCGTACTTCGGCGAGATGTCGCTCCTCTCCGGCGAGATGGCGTCGGCCTCCGTCGTCGCCGCCGGCCCGTGCGAGCTCGCCGTCCTGCCGCCGCGCGACTTCTACGATCTGGTGGCCCAGAACCCCAACCTCTGGACGACGATGCGGACCGTCGCCGAGGCGCGCCGTCTGGCCAACGCGCAGATCACGGCCGGCCACACCGGCGTCGTCTGACCGCGCGCGGGAGTCCGCGCGGAAGCGGCGTGGGGTAGACTGGCCGGCGGATGATCCGCTGGCTCCGCATCGCGGCGAAGGCGACGGTCACGCTCACGTTCATCGCGCTCGGCGTGATCGTGGGCCTGTTCCTCGTGGCCAACGCCAGCTGGGTCGCGGTCGACGTGCCGCCGTGGCTCGAGGGCCTCGCCGCCGAGCCCAAGCTGCAGGTCTGGCTGCCCGGCCTCATCGCCGGCTGGCTGGTCGCCATCCTCGCGGTCGCGACGCTGCTCCTCTGGTCGATGTATTACCTGTGGCGGCGGCGGCAGTACGAGTCGCTCATCGGCCGCCTCGAGCGCGAGCTGGCGCGGCTGCGCAACCTGCCGTTCACCGAGCCGTCGCCCCTCGAAGATCTGCCCGAGGAGCCCGACGCGGGCGCCGCCAAGGTGCTCGCGGCGATCGACCGCGCCATCGAGCACGACGACGACGACGATCTGGAGGTCCGCTAGTGGGCGCCGCGCTCGTCGTGCTCCTCGTCGGCATGGGCGCGCTCGCCGCCGGCGTGCTCATCGGCCGCTACTACGTGCCCGACGACCGCATGCTCAAGCGCTCGGCGCGCCACAGCCGCGCGTATATGCGCGCGCTCATCCATCACATCGCGCGCGATCACGACACCGTGATCACCGAGCTGCGCAAGGTCGTCGAGGAGAACGTCGAGGACAGCGAGCCGTACTTCGCGCTGGCCGCGCTCTTCCGCGCGCGCAACGAGCACGATCGCGCCATCCGCGTGCACCAGGCGCTCGCCGTCCGCGAGGGCGCGACGCACCGCCTGCGCGTGCGCGCGCTCTACGAGCTCGGCCTCGACTTCCGCGCCGCCGGCATGCCGCGGCGTGCGGCGCGCGCCCTCGAGGACGTGCTCACGTCGGAGCCCCGTCACGAGGGCGCGTTGCGCGCGCTGTGCGGCATGTACGAGGAGCAGGGCCGCTTCGCCGAGGCCGCGGGCGCCTGGGCGCGCCTGTGCAAGCTGCGCGGCGAGCAGCCACCGCGGCGCCATCATCATCTCCTCTGCGCGGCGGCGCAGCGCGCGATCGCCGACGGCGATCTCGACAGCGCCAAGCGGCTGCTCAAGGAGGCGCGCGCCAGCGCCCCCGACGGCAAGGAGACGGCGCACTTCTTTGCCGCCGCGGCCGAGCTCGCCGCCGCGCGCAAGAACCCCAAGGCCGCGCGCGAGCGCATCCGCCAGGCGCTCACCGTGGCGCCCGAGCTCGCGCGCTTCCTGGTGCCGGGCCTCAACGAGGCCGAACGTCAGCTCGCGAGCCGCAACGGCGAGGCGCCGGTGTCGACCGCGGCCGCGACCAGCGACGACCTCGACGAGGACGCGACCGCGATCGTGGTCCACGCCGGCGCGCTCGATCCCGCGAGCGAGAAGGCGGCCGCGCACGCCGCCGCGGCGACGCTGGTCGAGCTCGCCGACGCGACCCGGAACCCGCACCTCGCCGTCGCCGCCGCCGAGGCGCTCGGCCCGCTCGACGGCACCGGCGCGCTCGACCGCTTCCGCAAGGTCGCGGTCGATTCGCCCGAGCACCTGCCGGCCCGCATCGCCGCCGCGCGCCTCGCCCTCGCCAGCAAGGACAGCGACACCATCACCGCCGAGCTCACCGCGCTCGCCGCCGACAGCGGCGCGCTGGCGTGGGCCGACGGCGCGTCGTGGCGGTGCAGCCACTGCGGCGTGCGCTCCACCGCGTTCTCGTGGCGCTGCGCCGGCTGCCGCCGCTGGGGCGCCGCTCGCCCCGAGGTCGGACGCGAGCGCGTGATCGTCCAGTCCGCGCCGCGCGAACGCCGGGCCGAGCCGCGCCTCGCCGTCGCCGATCAGGTCGGCCGCACGCTGCTCGGCGACAGCGCCATCACCGCGCTGCCGTCCGCCGAGATCGACCACGGCCTCTCCGATTCGGAGCTGACGTCGCGGTCGGCACGCCGCTCGGTGTTCGGCCGCGTCGGGGGCTGGATCTCGGGCGCCGTGTCGGGTATGCGACGCAAGAAGGCCTGAGCCGCCGCCATGGCGAGTCCCACCGACCCACCTCCGTTCGCAGCCATACCGCAGACGGTTCCGCCTGCGCCGTCGGGGCGCACCCCGCTCGGTCCGGGCGGACCCGTGCGCACGTTCCTGCGCCGCTGGGGCTTCTCGCTCTTCATCCTGCTCGTCGTCTTCATCGGACGCCGCGCGCTGATGCCGTTCATCTTCGCGGCGCTCATCGCGTACATCCTCGCGCCGGTGATCCGCTGGATGGCGGAGCGCAAGAACGGGACGCGGCGCATGCCGCGCGGCCTCGCGATCATCATCTGCTACCTCATCTTCATCGCCGCGGTGGTCGGCTTCTTCTTCCTGCTCGTGCCGCGCCTCTACAAGGACGTCGCGCGCGTCGGCAAGGAGATGCCGGTCCTCTACAAGAAGATCCAGACCCAGTACACGCCCGAGCTGGCGCACTGGCTCGAGCAGCGCTTCCCGTCGCTCGCGACCAAGGCGCCCGAGGTCACCGAGGCGCCGCTCGTCCCCGACGTGCCGCTGCCGCCCGAGACCGCGTTCGTGCTCACGCCGCTCCCCGACGGACGCTTCGCGGCGCAGCTGCCGCCGACCGGCATCCTCATCAAGCCCGAGCCGGGCGGAGGGATGCGCATCTTGCCCAGCGAGGTCGCGCCGGTCCCGGTGACGCTCGAACAGAAGCTACGCGCGTACATCGACAAGTCCATCGCCGGCCTGCAGTCGCAGGTCGACGATCTGTTCCGCATGGGTCAGGCGCTCATCGCCGGCATCATCAAGGGCATCTACACCTTCTTCCTCGCGCTGATGATCGGCGCCTTCATGTTGATCGACATGGAGAAGATGCACGGCTTCATGCGGAGCATGTTCCCGCAGCACGTGCGCGACGACTACGACGTCATCATCGCCGGCATCGATCGCGGCCTCTCCGGCGTGATCCGCGGCCAGCTCCTCATCTGCCTCATCAACGGCATCCTGACCTACATCGGGCTCGTCATCTTCGACGTGAAGTACCAGCTCATCCTGGCGTTCGTCGCGGCGCTCATGAGCCTCATCCCGATCTTCGGATCGATCCTGTCGACCATCCCGATCGTCCTCGCCGCGCTGGTCTCGGGCGAGGAGGGCATCGACGTGGTGCGCGGCGTGGCGATGGTCGGGTGGATCATCGGCATCCACTTCATCGAGGCCAACTTCCTCAACCCGAAGATCATCGGCACGGCCGCCAAGATCCACCCGGTCCTGGTCATCTTCTCGCTCGTCCTCGGGGAACGAAGCTTCGGCCTGATCGGCGCGCTCTTTGCCGTCCCGATCCTGTCGATGATCCAGGTCCTCTTCATGTTCTTCTACAAGAAGACCTGGAAGACCGACCGCCCGCCGACGCAGCCCCTGCCGCCCGTTCCCAGCCAGACCGGGTGACCGATCGCACGGCCCGTTGAACGGGCGCGGTGGCGGTGGTACCCAAGGAAGGTGATGGAACCCAGGCGTCGGGCTGCGGCCGTGGTCCTTTTGGTTCCCGGGCTGGCGAGCGCTCTCGTCGCCGCACTGCCCGCCGTCGCGTGGGCGCAGCCGGTCGACCCGTACGGCGACCCGCCGCCGGCCACCGGCCCCGCGCCTGTGCCCGCGCCGCCAGGCGCGCCCACCGCTGCGCCGGGTACGGATCCCGAGCTCGATCTCGCGGTGTCGCAAGCGCTCGTCGCGCGCGCCCGCGTCCTCGACAGCGAGGGCCTCACGTCCGACGCGCGGCAGCTCGTCCTCGAGGCGCTGGTGCGCACGCCCGACGATCCCGACGCCAAGGCGCTCCTCGCCGAGCTCAACCGCAAGCTCGGCATCGTCGAGCCGACGCCGCAACGCTTGCCGATCGATCCGGCGCCGATGCCGCAGGAGTACGACACGCCCGGCGACAACCCGGTCGATCGCCCGATCGACACGGGCTACGTGCGTCCGAGCGGCATGGCGCGCTACGGCGGTGGCGTCATCGGCGGCGCGGTCGCCGGCGGCCTCTTCGCCGACGTGGTCACCGGCCTCGACGGTACGACCGAGGACGACGTCCTCGGCGGCATGGTGCTCGGCGCCGCCGCCGGCGGTCTCACCGCGTACATGCTCAACAAGAACGCCGAGCTCACCAAGGGCGATCACGCGCTCATCGACTCGATGGCGGCGTGGGGGCTCGTCGGTGGCCTCACCTTCGGCCTGGCGCTCGATCCGCCCGAGGGCGAGGCGTACTCGCTGAACGGCGCCCTCGGCATCGCCGGCGGTTACCTGATCGGTCACGCCGCCGCGCGCAAGAGCGACCTCTCGACGCGCCGCATGACGCGCGTGAACCTGGCCGCGTTCGTCGGCGCGCTGACGCCGTGGCTCCTCTACGCGGCGACGTCCGACTCCGAGACCAACGATGACGAGCAGGCGTTCGGCTTCCTGTCGACGGTCGGTCTCCTCGGCGGCGCGTACCTCGGCTTCCGCTGGACGCGCAACATGAAGCCGGGCAGCGAGTCGGACATGCTCGAGCGCGATCCGGCGCCGGCAGCATTCATCCAGTGGCGCCACCGGGGTGGTGCCGGGCGCCGCACGGACGACGGTCGCTGGGGCTTCGGCGGGATCGGCCTGGCGCGTACGTCGGGCCCCTCGCGCGGAGCGACGCTCACGTTGCTCGGCGGCTCCTGGTAGCGCGCCGAGTGCGAGCGGAGCCGGCGTGATACAAGCGGCGGACGTGGATCCGCACGTCTTGCCGATCTTGAAGTGTCCGCGCTGCGGCGCGGCCGGCTCGTTCGACGACAGCCACGGCCTCACGTGCCGCCGCTGCGATCTGTCGATCGACTCGACCCGCGGCTTCCACGATCTGCTCGACGTCGCGGGGCGCGGAGAGCCGGCGGTGACGACGTCGGAGCAGCGGCTCATGGAGAGCGCGCTGGTGGCGCGCCTCTACGAGCGCATGTGGCGTCCCGCGTTCGTGCGGCTCTTCGCCGGCCGCGGCGCCGGCGCCGGCGTGGGTGGCTTCGCGGGTGAGCTCTTCATCCACAAGAACGCGCTCTCGCTCGACGACCGCGACGGTCCGTGGCTCGATCTTTCGTGCGGCCCCGGCCTGTTCACGCGCGCGATCGCCGCCGCGTCGCCGGGCGCGCTCATCGTCGGCCTCGACATCTCGCGCGCCATGCTCGAGGTCGCGTCGGGCCGCGTGCGCGGCTACACCAACGTCGTGCTGGTGCGCGGCGACGCCCATCAGCTGCCGTTCGTCGACGCCGCGTTCGAGGGCATCAACAACTCGGGCGCGATCCACGCCTACGACGACTCCGAGCAGGTGTTCCGCGAGATCTGGCGAACGCTGCGCCCGGGCGGCATCTACGTCGGGTCCACGTTCGCCGAGGCGCCGCACTTCACCGGCCGCCTCGCCGCGCGCATCGCCGGCATCCGCCGCTACGATCCGAACGAGCTGCGCGCGCAGCTGTCACGCCTCGGCTTCGCCGAGTACGAGGAGCTTCGCCTGGGCGGCGCCTTCGTCTTCAAGGCGCGGAAGCCGTAGTCGTCGCCGCGTCGTCCTCGGTCGGTCGGGTTCAGGCGCCGGGGCGCGCGCCGACCTCGACGCGCACCGTGAACGTGGTCTCGCCGCTCGGCGCGAACACCGACAGCACGTGCGTGCCCGCGTCCCGCACGGTCTGCGTGAGCTGGAAGACGCCGTCCGCGCCCGCGACGGCGAGCGCCTGCGTCGCGCCACCGGGCGCGCGGATCGTCGCGGCCACCTGGCTCGCGTCGATGGGCTCGTCGTTCGCGTCCCAGATCTCGAGCTTCAGCTTCATCACGCCGCCCGCGAGCGGGTCGCCCAGCGTCGTCGCGCGCATGGAGAAGTCGCCGTCGACCACCACCGCCACGGGCGCGCCCGGCGTGGTCGGCTCCGGCATCACGAGCGGGGGCAGGGCAGGCTGCGTGCCTTCGTCGACGGATCCCATCGCCGGGCGCCGCGCCAGCGCGCAGAAGGTCAGGCCGGCGATCACCGCGGCCACGAGCATCCCCGCGACCCAGCCGCGCCGCGTGGCGTGCACCGGCACCGACGTCGTCCACTCGAGGCTCTCCGGAACCGCCACCGGCACCGTCGCCATGTACGGATCGACCGTCGTCCGCACCATGCGCGCCAGCCGCTCCGCGACCCAGCCCGCGTTCAGCGGCCGCTCGTCGGGTCGCTTCGCCATCAGCTTTTCGACCAGCTCGACCACGGCCTCCGGGACGCCCGGCATACTCGCGCGCGGCACCGACTGCGCGGCGTGCGCGAGCATCACCTCGACGGCCGTGCCGTCGTACGGCACCGCGCCGCACAGCATCCGGTACATCACGCAGCCGAGCGCGTACAGATCGGCGCGCTCGTCGCAGTCCTCGCCCAGCGCCTGCTCGGGCGCCATGTAGTGCGGCGTGCCCGCGCAGCGGCTCGCGCTCGTCGCCGCCTCGCCGGCCCACTTCGCGATGCCGAAGTCGACGATCACCGCGCGCCCGCTCTCGCGGCGCAGCATCACGTTGGCCGGCTTGAGGTCGCGGTGCACGATGCCCGCCGCGTGCGCCGCCTCGAGCGCGTTCGCGAGCTGCGCCGCGACCCGGAGCACGCGCTCGACGGGCCACGCGTCGCTCGCGTCGCTCGCGTCACTCAGGGCCGCCTCGAGCGTCTCGCCGTCGATCCACTCCATCGCCACCCAGCTGCGACCGTCGTCGAGCCGCCCGGCGCTCGCCACCTTCACGACGCCGTCGACGTCCAGCCGCGCCGCCGCCTGTGCCTCGCGCATCGATCGCATCGCCGTGTGATCGTCGTCGGCGTGGCTCACCTTCACGGCGACCGGCATCTCGTCGTCGTCGCCGGTGCCGATCCATCCGCGATACACGGTGCCGCTCGCGCCCGCCGCGACGGCCGAGCCAAGACGGATGCCGCCCGGCAAGCACATGCCGGCGAGCGACGAGGAGGGAGAGATCGCGACCACGATCTATCGACGGTGTGAACCACCCTCCTATTCGACCCACCTCACGTCTCACGCGTGCGATGTATGCGCCGGCACCTTCGTTGCGCGTCTGAACCGCAGTCGTCAAAAACCAAGGATTGACGCGTGGCCAGACCGCCGTTTAGCGTGGAACTCCGCTTCGTTACCGTCACGTATCGACCTTGGTTCAGGAGTGCACGATGAGGGAATCGCGCTCGGTCATTGCGTTCAGGCCGTTCAGGGCATCGTTCGCGCAGCGCCTTTGCGCCGTCGTCACGATCGCCGGGTTGGTTTCCGCGGGGTGTCACGGCGCCTTCGACGAAACCCGCCAGCCGGTCGACAACGGAACGTTCGGCGAGACCGTGCACACCCTCGTGTGCAAGCGAATTGCTTACCTGGATGATCTCGCAGACGGCGGCAACACCGACGTGCGCGGCGACGCCGTCCGCGACATGTGTCGCCTCGGCCTCGCGCCGGAGGCGACCGCGAGCGGCAAGCTCAAGGCGCTCATGGCGGAGCGCGAGCGCCTCGCCGCCGCGACCGACGCGGTCTTCCCCGAGTCGTACCTGCCGACGCTGCAGACCTTCCTCACCTCGAACGAGTTCCTCGCGCTCTACGACAACGACCAGGCGCAGGTGTCCATCGACGCGCTCATCGCGTCGTTGCGCCACATCGCCGCCGACGACGAAGCGGTCGGCGCGCTCGAGCGCCTCGGTCATCGCCTCGGCTATCGCCCGATGGCGCCGGCGATGGGCGCGGTCCGCGCCTTCGTCAGCTACCCCGAGCTCCACGACCTCGTCCTCGCGCTCACGCAGGCGATCACGCCCGGCGGCGGCGCGCGCGGCGAGTGGCAGAACCTCATCGAGGCCGTCGCGGTCACGCTCCGCAACGCCGAGCCCGCCGCGAACCCGGGCGCCTCCGATCGCACGCTGCGCATCGCGCTCGACTTCCTCCTCACGGAGCGCGCGCAGCTCGGCACCACGATGGTCGCGCCGCTCACCACGCGCGACGTCCGCGGCGTGGCCAAGCTGCGGACGATCGTCGCGCCCTACGTCGACGCCAACACCGACGGCCAGGCCGACGTGAACGACCTCGGTCAGTACGTCGACGCCGCCGGCATGCCCATCGCGTCGCCGGCGCCGTTCGAGCTCCCCGACGGCGCCGAGTCGACGCCGTGGATGTACCGCGACGCCCTCGGTCGCGCGCTCACCGCCGACGCCGGTCCGCTGCTCTACCAGTACGTCGACCTCGACAAGACCGTGCTCGCCGCGCTCGCGCGCGACGGCATCCAGCTCTTCGATCCGCAGAAAGGCACCGCGTTCGATCTCACGCGCGGCGCCTCCGCCCTGGTCGGCCCGCGCATGATGGCGACCAGGACCTACGCCAACGGCGAGACGCTCGAGTACCGCGGCTACGACACCGCCGACTCGCCGCTCCTCGACATGTCGTACGCGTACCTGTCGATCCTGCGCGATCCGGCGATCAACGACACGCTCGCGCTCGCCAACGTCCTGCTCTCGACCAAGGAGCCCGAGGTCGCGCAGCTCGTCGAGGCCATCGTCTCGGCCGCGCGCAAGGGCGACGGCCACCCCGAGGCGGTCATCCCGCCCAACGCGCCGCTCTGGGACGATCTCACACCCGTCATCCGCCAGATCCTCGCGCGTCCGGCGCTCGTGCGCGGCCTCCTCGCCGCCATGGAAAAGCCCGAGGTGGCGCAGCTCGGCGAGCGCTTCCGCAAGTTCATGACGTACAAGGACCGCTTCGACATCAACGCGCAGCAGCAGGTCACCGGCAGCTTCGCCACGATGGTCGATCGCAACGCCGTCGACAACGCGTTCAATCGTTCGCTCTTCCAGCGCATCCTTCACGTCATCGCCGACTCCAACAACGCGGTCGCCTGCAACAAGCAGGACGCGCAGGTCATCGTCGGCGGCATCCCGGTCGCGACCTACGACGAGTGCGACCTCTTTCGCGTCAACAACCTGGCGACGTTCTACCTCCAGTCGATCGCCTACGCGAAGAACGCCGGCGGTCAGTACATCTGCGAGACCGACGCCGGCGAGTTCGACTCGACGACGACCGCGGCGACGCCGCAGGGCTGTGTCTCGCAGGGCCGCCGCCCGCGGCCCAAGGCGAACTTCAACTACAACTGGGGCGCGTTTCTCAACGGTTCGATCGACGTCCTCGGCGGTGACGCGTACATCGAGGGCCAGGCCGGCATCCAGGGCATGCGCTCGCACCCGACGCCCGCCGCGCTCAACCGCGTCCTCTTCCTCAACCCGATGCCCGAGTTCCTCACGCACGTCGTCGATCCCATGCGCGACCGCGAGGGCGACCTCTACCAGGCCCAGCACGCGGGCACGCTGCCGGTGTGGGAGGTCGAGAACTTCTACGACCAGATCCGTCCCATCGTCCAGGCCTTCGCCGACGACAACAGCGAGCAGCTGTTCATCGACGTGATGGTCGTCCTCCACAAGCACTGGGCGACGCGTAACTCGGTCACCCACCAGTCGGTCGACCCCAACGCGCCGGGCTACGTCTTCGGCTCGGGCGCCATGACGTACGAGCGGCTCATGGTCGACATCCTCACCGACGGCACGCTCATGGGCGCGCTCCAGGGCACGGCCGCGAGCCTCAATACCGTCACCGCCAACGGCAAGGACTACGAGGACATCGTCCGCGTCGCGGGGACTTACGTGCTCACGCCGCGCGCCGGCCTCGCCGATCGCCAGGGCCGCACCACGTCGATGACGTCCGACGGCCGCGCGATCACGACGCTCTCGCCGTGGCACCTCCTCGCCGACGCCTACAACCGCAAGCGCGATCGCCTGGCGCAGGCCGGCGCCGAAGGTGAGGCGTGGACCGGGAGCGTGAGCGAGGTCATCGACGTGCTCACGCGCGGTGCCAACGTGCCGGGCTCGGGCTGGCGCTTCAAGAACCCGCGCACGCGCGGCGTGCTCATCGCGGTGATCGGCCTCCTGCAGAGCCGCATCGCCGCCCACGACACCGCCGGCGACCGCACCGCGTGGCTGACCACCGAGCTGCCCGGTGACCTCGAGGCCAAGCTGACCAGCCCGGTCTTCGCCGGCGCCGCCGACTTCATCGTGTCCCTGCAGGCCACGCCGGAGACGCGGCTCCAGCTCGAGAAGCTGATGCAGTACCTCGTCGACGAGGCGAGCTCGAGCGAGTCGTTCGTCACGTCGCTGACGTCGATCGCCGACGTCGCGCAGATCGCGCTCGATGATCGCGATCTGGTGCCCATCGCGCGCGTGATCGGCGAGTGCATCGCGCCCGAGCGCGGCTGGCTCGACGCGCAGCTCGTCTTCGTGAAGGGCGCGCGCGAGAGCGACGCGGAGCGTGCGCTGGCGCAGATGATGGTGAACCTGTACTCGGAGACGCAGCCCGGCCGCACCGCCGTCGGTGATCTCGTCGACGGGCTCTCCGAGGTGCTGCGCGACGATCCGTACAACTCGCTCGGCGCCCGCTACACCGGCGCGGACTACCGCGCGATGCTGAACGGCGTCGCCGACTTCCTCGACGAGGAGAAGCGCGGCCTCCGCAAGTTCATCCAGATCATCAAGTCGCGCAACCTGTAGACCGGAGCCACCACGATGTCGAAGCACTGGCTCCGCGCGGCCTTGGCGCTCGCGCTCATCTCCGCCACGGCTGCCGATGTGGCCGCCGGTGGCATGTATCTGCCGACGCGCGGCGTGCGTCCCACCGCGCGCGGCGGCGCGTTCGTCGCCGGCGCCGACGATCTGCACGCTCTCTGGTACAACCCGGGCGGCCTCGCCCAGATCACCGGCGGCGCGCTCCTCGTCGACGCCGCGCTGGTGCAGCAGGCGATCTCGTACGAGCGCATCGACTCGGGCGGCAACACGCAGCCCGCCGTCGACAACCAGTCGCCGGGCCTGCCCATCCCGTCGATCGGCTACGCCCGCCCGCTCGGGAAGAAGGGCACGCTCGCCTTCGGCGTGTGGGCACCGTACGCCGGCCTCGCGAAGTTCGACGAGGACGGCCCGCAGCGGTACTCGTCGATCGATCTCTCGCACTCGCTCATCGCCACGCTCGGCGCGGGCGTCGGCATCCGCCTCACCGACTCGATCCGCGTCGGCGTGACGCTCCAGGATCACCTGGTCGCGCTCGAGACGATGGTGATGCTGTCGGGCTGCCCGTCGCAGACCACGTGCGCGCCCGAGGATCCCGACTTCGACTCGCTCAACCGCATCGACCAGAACAGCTTCTTCAATCCGTCGGGCTCGGTGGGCGCACAGATCGATCTCGGCAAGAAGGCGACCTTCGGCGCCGCGCTCCAGCTGCCGGTGTGGGTGCGTGGCCACGGCAAGCTGCACACGCGCTTGCCCGCCTCGGGCTTCTACGACGGCGCGTCGGTCGAGGGCGATCGCGCCGACGTCGCCTTCGACATGCCGGCCGAGGTGAGGGCTGGCATCGAGGTGCGCCCGGGCGCCTGGCGCGTCGAGCTCGCCACCACGATCCAGCTGTGGTCGCAGCACGACAAGATGACCATCGAGCCGCACGACGTGCGCCTCGTCGACGTGCCCGGCGTCGGCACCTACGAGCTCGGTCCGATGGAGATCCCGCGCAACTTCAAGAACACGTACGCCGCGCACCTCGGCGTCGAGGGCACGCCGCTCTCGGGCCGGCCGCTCGTGGTCCGCGTCGGCTACGCGTTCGAGACCGGCGCGCCGCCGACCGAGTACCTGTCGGTGCTCTCGGTCGACGGACAGAAGCACCTCGCTGCGCTCGGCGCGGGATATACCTTTGGCACATGGACGGTCGACGCGCTGTTCGCCTTCGCCAAGATGTCGGATCGCACGGTCGCGCAGGGCAGTGGGCTCGCGCCGCAGCTCAACCCGGTGCGCGATCAGTCGACCGATCCGCTGACCACGTACGTGAACGACGGCGACTACAGCTCGTCGTGGCTGATGATCGGCGCCGGCCTGCGCCACGCACTCTAGCCGCCGTCGTCGGCCTCGCCGCCGCCGCGATCGCCCTCGGCGGGTGCGAAAAGCTCGAGCTGAAGCGCCGCGAGCTGCCCGGCTTCTCCCTCCACCTGCCCACGTTCGTGAAGGTGCCGGCCGATCTGTCGTATCGCGCCGGCGAGCTCGAAGGGCAGAAGGGCTTTAACGCCATCTACGTCTCGTGGGAGGTCGGCGCGATCATGACCGCCGACGAGATGCCGGCGGCGCTGCGCATCTCGATGGAGCACTTCGCCAAGGGCGAGCGCGTCGAGATCGGGGAGGCCAGCCGGACCATGATCGGCGGCCAGCCGGCGACGAGCATCGAGGGCAAGAGCGGCTCGGTGCGCATCGCGTACGCGCAGGTGACGTGCGGCAAGCGCGGCATCACGCTCAGCATCGTCGCGTCCTCGAGCTACGCCATGATCCGCGATCGCGTGTACGCGACGTTCCAGTGCACGCCGGATCCCGAGGAGGAGGCCGCGCTCGGCGATCTCATCCCCATCGGCGCCGACGATCCGTCGGTGCTCGCGGGCTGGCACTACCTGGACGACGATCGAGAGGTCTTCTCGATCACCGACGGTCAGCGGGTGGCGATCTTCACCGAGATGTCCGCGCGCGACGCCGGCGCCGCCAAGGAGCTGCGCGCGCTCATCCCGAAGTTCTTCGAGGCGAGCGGCGCCAGCTTCGAGCCGGCAGCGGGTGGCGAGGAGACGCGAACGCTCTCGGGCGGAGAGCGCCGTACGTTCGAGCGCGGCGAGTTCGTCGCGGACGACAATCGCTCGCCGGCCGTCACGACCTTGTGGACGTGCGGTGACGGTGCGCGAATGGTGATGGGCCTCGTGATCTCACCCGACGCCGACACGTTGCCGGCGGCGGTCGACTGGCTCGCCCGGCTGCGCTGTTCGCAGCCAGGTGACACCACGAAGTTCGATCGGCCCGCGGCCGGGCCCTAGGCGACGATCACGCGGCGGCGCGGACGTACGCGGCTTCCGCAGCGCGGAGACCCGCCTCGACGCACGCGAACAGGGTCGTGCGCTGCGAGGCCGGCAACGCGAAGTTGCCGGTGACGCCGTCGGCCGCGAGGCTGCCGATGAACGAGGTCCACAGCAGGTCCGCGACCTCGGCCGGGCTGACCGACCGGAACGCGCCGGCGTGGATGCCGTCCGCCACGCACGCACCGAGGTGCTCGCGCAGGCGCGAGACCGCCGTGGCGATGCCCGCCGTGACGTCCTCGGTCAGCTGGGCACGGAGGCCCGGCTGGCTCGTCATCGCCAGGGCGCGAGCCATCTCGGGCTCGGCCTCGACCCACGCGTTGAGGCGGGTCCACGCGTTGGCCAGGCGGGCCTTCGCATCACCCTGCCGAACCTCGGCGAGGTTGGCGTCCAGCTCGGCGAGGGACGTCTCGAGGATCGAGACGTAGAGGTCCTCCTTCGACTGGAAATACAGGTAGATAGCGCCGACCGAGAGCTGTGCCTGCTTCGCAATCTGCTCGATCGAGGCACGGGCGAACCCGCGCTCGACGAAGACCGGACGAGCGGCATCCTGGATGCGCCGGCGGCGGGCCTGGCGTTCTTGACGCTTACGATCCTGAGCTGTCATCATGACGCGTAGTGTTAGGGCCACTGACGCGTCGTGTCAACCAACAATAACGCGCAGCGTCGTAACGCCATGATTCTGCTTCGATCTCAGTGCGTAGATCGCTTCGCACAGCCCGCGCGTTCAGACGAGGATGAGCACGGCCCCCGCCTCGGTCGCCCGCAACCATCGTCGCCGCACCGCAGTTCTCCTGGTGGCGGCCCTCGCCGCGCTCGCCGCGGTCGTGTTTCTGAGCCCGCGCCGCACGCGGGTTCGAACCGCGGCCGGCCCGACGTCGCCGTACCTCTCGGCGCGCCTCGACTCGAGCCACATCCTGCGCGGCACCACCGAGACGTATCTCGCGGTCGCGCTCGCCGCGCCCGATAACCGCATCACGTCGCGGGCGCCCACCAGCGTCGCCATCGTGCTCGATCGCTCGGGCTCCATGCTCGGCCAGCCGTGGACCGACGCCGTCGCGTCGGCGAAGGTGCTCATCGACAAGCTCGGCCCCGACGACGAGCTGGCCATCGTCGCGTACTCGACCAACGCCGACATCGTGCTGCCGCTCGGCCCCGCCAGCGGTGAGACCCGCGCCAAGGCCAAGGCGGCGATCGACACGCTCGCCGCCGACGGCGGCACCAACATCTCGGGCGGCCTCAACCTCGGCGCCGACGAGCTGGCGCGCGCGCGTACGCCGCTGCGCCGCATGGTGCTCATCAGCGACGGACAGGCCAACGAGGGCATCTACGATCGCGGCGGCCTGGTGCGGCTCGCCAGCGCGCGCGCCGCGAGCGGCATCTCGATCACGTCGGTCGGCGTCGGCCTCGACTTCAACGAGGACACGATGGCCGGCATCGCCGTCGCGGGTCGCGGCAACTACCACTTCGTCGAGAACGCCGCGGACCTCGGCGCGATGTTCGTCGCCGAGCTCGGCAGCCTGGGCGAGACCGTGCTGACCCACGCCGCGCTCCGCATCGAGCCCGCCGCCGGCGTCGAGATCCTCGACGTGATCGGCTACGAGCTGACCCGCGAAGGCGGGGCGGTGATCATCCCGGTCGCCGACCTCCGTCGCGGCGAGCACACGAAGGTCGTGCTCCGCATCCGCGCCACCGTCGGCGGCGAGAGCGTGAAGGAGCTGGCGCACGTGACGTGGACCTTCGACGAGCTCGGCAAGGGCAGCCGCACCGAGACCGCGCTCGCGCGCGCCGAGGTCACGGGCGACGCCACGATCGTCGCGTCGACGCGCGACAAGGACACCGTCCGCCTCGTCGAGGAGGCGCGCACCGCGCGCGCGCTCGAGGAAGCGTCGGCCGCGTACACCGACGGCAAGCTCGACCAGGCGCAGCAGATCCTTCGCATCCGCGCCGCCGAGGCGCAGGCGCTCGCCGGTGAGATGGACGACGACACGCTCGGCCGCGACATCGGCGACATCACCGGGCGCGTCGAGCGCGGCTTCGCGGCCGCCCCGTCGCCCGGCGCCGCCGAGGGACGCAAGGCCACGAAGGGCGGACGCGCGGATGCGTACTCGCTCGCGCGGTGAGCCGGCTTTTTAAGACAACAGGAAGCAGGAAACAGGAAACAGGAAACACGGAGACCGAGTCCGAGACCGAGACCGAGACCGAGACCGAGACCGAGACCGAAACGGAGAAAGGCCTCGGGTGCCCCCGAGGCCTTCTTCTATTTCCTGTTTCCTGTTTCCTGTTTCCTGTTGTCCTAATCACACAGTCGCGAGCGACGTGATGTCCACCCGAAGGTCGCGACTCACAGCGACCACGCTGCCGGCGGGAACTTCCTCGGCACCCTCGCCGGTGGGGAGCGCCGACGTGATGAGGATGCCGCGGAACGAATCGTCGCGGTGACCGCGATCGTCGTGCACCTGCAGGCGGCGCACGTGCGTGGGCGCGCCGCTGACGTCGGGACGCGCGACCCAGAGCGCGCGGCTGTTGGAGACGGCGATCGTGCCCGGGCGCCACGCGGCGCCGGCCTTGGTCAGCGTCGCGGCGAAGAGCGCGAGCGTGTCGGCGAGCGCGCGCCGCGCGACCGGTGAGGGCAGGTTGGGATCGTCGAGCACGCCCTGGTCGTGCAGCATCGCCATGAAGACGTGCAGCGTCAGCTCGGCCGCCGCGCGACCGCGCAGGTTGCGGCGCAGGAAGTCGGGCACGTGATCGGCCAGCTGCTGCCACACCGGCGGCTCGACCAGCGTCGCGCCGTCCTGCGCCAGCATCCAGCGGCGGAAGCGGAACGGCTGCGTCGCCTCGGTCGGCAAGCTCGAGGGCGACGAGTCGTCCATCGCCGAGGCGGCGTGGCCGATGATGCAGTCGCTCTTGATCGGCTCGATGGCCGGGAAGAAGTCGAGCGGCTCGTGGCCGTCACTTCCGGCGACGGCGGCGCTGCGTGGCGTGCGCGACAGCAGCACTTCGCCGCCGTGCACGTACCCCATGCCCCAGCGCGCGATCGGACCCGGCGCGACGAGCGACGCGCGCACCGGCGCCAGCGCCTCGGCGAGGCGCTGGGGTTGATTGCACATGCAGGCGATGAGCGACATCGGGATGGACCTCGGGCTTGGCCTCGGGCTGGGCCGTGGGAGGGAGTGCCCCGGTTGATACGCCGACGATCCGCGCCGATGAAATCGGCCGCAAATCGTGGCAACAGCGGCTCAAGGAACCTCTGGAAGTATAGAGGCCTCGACGAGAACCGCAACGATTTCCCCGGGCGGCGAGATCCCCTACGCGGACGCGATCTTGCCGACGAACCTGCCCGCGAGCCCGAGTGGGTGTGCACGTTCGCGCTCGTTCCATACCTCGTGCTTGAAGCCACGCAGGAGGTGCACCTCGGAGCCGTGCACGGTGCGCGCAACCGGCTCCGACACCGTCGGATCGGCGATCGGATCGTCGCCGCCGATCACCCACAGGGTCGGGATCGTGATGTTGGCGGCCTGGTGCCGGACGTGCGCCTGTGCGTCGCGCGCCTCGGTGAACCAGCGCGCCGACGCGACGTCGTGACAGAGCGTGTCGGCGATGCGCGCCTTCTGCTTTTCGAGATCGCTGGTGAGGTCCTCGACCCGGAGCGCGTTCTTCTGCGAGAAGGCCGGGAACACCTTGCTCATGCCGCGCGCGAGCAAGATCTTCGCCGGCGGCACCTGCAGGCGCAGCGCGAGGAACGGCGACGACACCACGGCCGCGACGACGTCCGGCTTGCGATCGGGATCGGTGAGCGCGCGCAGCGAGATCAAGCTGCCGTTCGAGTGCGCGACGAGGATGACGGGCTTGCCGGGCGCGAGCTGACGCGCCTGCGCGAGCGCCGCGTCGAGGTCGTCGTGATAGTCGCTCCACGCCTCGATGTGGCCGCGGCGTCCCGACGCGCGACCGTGGCCGCGGTAGTCGTAGCCGAGGACGGCGACTCCCGCGCCGACGAGCGTGTTGGCGACCTCGCGGTAGCGGCCGCAGTGCTCGGCGTAGCCGTGCACCATCAGCGCGACGGCGGGAGCGGGGCGCGGCGGGAGGTAAGCCTCCGCGTAGAGCGTTGCGCCACCGGTGGACGGGAAGGTGAGCGTGCGAGTCGGCTCGAGCGGGCCGGGCGCGGGCATGGCCTTCTGTAGCACGGGGAGGGATCTCACTGCGTTGACCGGACGTACCTCGCGCGCTAGCGTCGCGGCGACTTGATGGGAAGAGTCGCGCTCCTGGTCTGCACTGCGTTCGTGGCTGCGCTCGGCGCGGGCTGCGCGGCGTGCACGCAGCCGCAGGGCGATCCCAAGAAGAGCGAGACGCGGCTCGCGCTCGCGCGCGACTTCCTCCAGCGCAACGAGCTCGAAGCGGCGGAGACCGAGGCCAACAAGGCCATCGCGTACCTGTCGACCAACGACGAGGCCTACAACATCCGCGGGCTCATCAACTACCTGCGCGGGATGGGCACGTTCAAGCTCATCGAGATCGACGACTGCCTCACGGGAGTGGACGCCGACGCGCTGCGCACGGACATGGACGCGCAGCTCACCAAGGCGGGGGCCGACTTCCAGAAGGCGGTCGAGCTGTCACCCGACTACGGCGAGGCCTGGTCCAATCGGGGCGTCGTGGCCAACCTCATGGGGGAGCCGGACACCGCGGTCGAGCACCTGACCCAGGCGCTGTCCAACCCGGCCCGGCTGGTCAACCCGGGGCTGACCCGGGCTCACCTCGGCTGGAGCTACTTCCTCAAGGGTGACCACGTGTCCGCCGCCAAGGAGCTCCGCCAGGCGCTGCAGTTCCAGGCCAAGATGTGCGTGGCAACTTATCGGCTGGGACGGGTTTACTTTGCCCGCGAAGAATGGGAAAAAGCGGCCGAGCAGTTTCAGGACGTTAGCGACCAGACGGCGTGCCAATCGCAGGAGGCAGCGCTCTACCTCATGAAGGCTCGACTCGAACAAGGCCTGACCGATGACGCCCGCACTGCTCGCGACGCGTGTCTGAAGCTCTCGCCTCGTAGCTGTGCGGCAGCGCAATGCCGGGCTCAAACGTTTTGATTCGGGCCTTCTGACGACCTGTCGCACCGAGCGAATACGCACGATGGATCGCGCTCCAACCAACGATGACCTTCCGATGCCGGCTCCTGCCGCATCGCCTCCGTCCGGATCGAACGAGGGTCGTGCCTCGGTGGCGGCGTGGCTCACCGCCGGCCGCATGGCGCGTGGCTTGACGCGCGAGCACGTCGCCCGCGTCACGCGCATCCAGCTCCGCACGCTCGAGCGTCTCGAGGAAGGTCGCTTCGACGAGCTGCCCGCCGACGTCTTCGTGCGCGGCTTCATCCGCAACTACGCGCGCTGCGTCGGCCTGTCGGTCGACGAGGCGCTCTCGCGGTATGGCGCGTGTGGTTTCGCGGCGGCGCCGGTGGCGTCGGCGCAAGCGCACGCGTTGCTCGACGCGATGGCGCCGCTTTGTGGTCCCCGAAAGGACTCACCGGGGATGCGCGCGACGACCTCGTCGGTGGTCCTCGTGCCGCCGTCGCGCGCGGCGATGGGCACCGAGCCGGTGGTGTTGCGCGTCAGTGCTCCGCCGCCACCTGCGGTGGAAGCGGCGCCGCCTGTCGCGGAGACGGCGAGCGCGTCCGGCACCAAGCTGCGCCGCGTGCGCGATTCGAAGGGCCGCTTCCTGCGCAAGAGCGAGATCTCGGCGCAGATCGAGGCGGTGTCGGTCGACGCGATCGCCGACGACGAGCTCGAGGTCGAGATCACCGTCGACGAGTACGTCGCCGCGGTCAACGAGCTCCTGGCCGAGGCGCTTCCCGAAGCGTTCGCGCCCGCTCCGGCGACCGACGCGATCACCGAGGCCAAGGCGATCGCGCCGGCGCTGCCGGTCGTCGAATCGATCCCCGTGCTCCGCGATCGGCTCCGCGATCGGCGGCCGGTCGTCACGGTTCGCACGTCGGCCGCGCACTCGATTCCCACGATCCCCGTGTCGATCCCGGTCCTGGCGATCGACGACGACGATCCGGAAGCGGCGGAGCGCGAGCGCGAAGAGCGCGCCAAGCGCGAGAAGGACGGCGGCTGGCGCAGCTTCCTGCCGCCCGCGCTGCTCGATCAGGACAAGGGTCGCCAGGGCGGGCTCACGCTCGCGGTGATCATCCTGCTCATCGTCGCGACCCTGACGCTCTCGTATCTGATGCGCCGCCCGAGCTCGACGGGCGAGGGCGTGACGGTCGTGCCGTCGGCGCCCTCTGCTACGCTGCTCGGGTGACCGCCAGTACCCTCACCGACGGTGTGGTGCTGCGTGCCACGCCGGTCGGCGAGTCCGACCTCGTGGTCGCGCTGTTCACGCGCGAGCTCGGTCGCGTCTCGGCGATCGCACGCGGCGCGCGCAGCTCGCGGCGTCGCTTCGGCGGCGGCCTCGGCGTGATGGTGCACAGCGAGCTGGCGCTCGGGCGGCGCGCGCGCGGCTCCGAGCTGTGGAACCTCGAGCGCGCCACGGCGATCACCGATCACACGGCGCTCGGGATGGATCCGGTGCTGATGGGCCACGCCAGCTACGGCCTCGAGCTGGTGCGCGAGCTGACGCCGGCCGAGATGCCGGAGCCGGCCGCGCTCGATCTGCTCCTCGCGCTGTGGCACGCGCTCGCGGGTGGGCCGTCGCCGTCGGTGCTGCGCGCCTACGAGCTGGCGCTGTGCGACCTGCTCGGGCACGGCGTGGCGCTCGATCGCTGCGCCGGCTGCGGCCGCGACGAGAGTCTCGATGCCGGCGCGGTCTTCGATCCGTCGCGCGGCGGCGCGGTCTGCGGTGGGTGCGCGCCGGGTAGCCGCGGCGTGGGCGTGCGGCCGCTGCCGGCGACGGTGCGCGCGTACCTGTGTGCCGCGGCATCGGTGCCACTGTCGGGCGCCGCGGCGCTGGCCGTGGCCGACGACGATCGCGCGACCGCGCGCGACCTCATGCTCGGCTTCGTCGGGCACCTGGTCGGCAAGCCGCTGCGCTCGGTGGCGTTCGTCGCGCAGGTGCACGCCGGCCTGCGGTCGACGTAGTACACTTCGCGGCATGGGAGCTCGCCGCACCTGGCGCGTGGCTGCGCTGGTCTCGCTATGCACGCTCGTGAGCGCGACGTCGGTCGCGGTCGCGCAACCGGACCCGGAGGTCGAGATGCCCGGCGACGAGCCGGCGCCGCTGCCCGACGTGGAGCCGCCGCCTGACGGTGGCGATGGTGGCGCGCCGGCGCCGCCCGCCGAGCCGACCCCGGAGATGAAGGCCGCGGCCAAGAAGCTGCTGGACGGCGGGGACGGGTTCCTCAAGAAGGGCGACTACTACACCAAGCGCAAGAAGGCCGATCAGGCCAAGGCCGAGTACGAGCGCGCGCTCGCCGCATACGCGAAGGCCTTCGAGCTCGTGCCCAACCCCAAGATCTACTATCCGATGGCGATCGCCGAGGAGAAGCTCGAGAAGTGGCTGGAGGTGGCGACGCACCTGCGCTCGTTCCTGGCGCAGGCGCCCGACGCCGACGCCAAGATGCGCGCCGACGCCGAGAAGCGCCTCGACAACGCCAAGCTCAGCATCGGCGTGCTCGCGCTGAGCGTTCAGCCCGACGGCGCGACCATCGCGATCGACGGCAATCCGATCGGCACGTCGCCGCTCACCGAGCCGCTCTTCCTCGGTCCCGGCGAGTTCTCGCTCTCGATCACGGCCGACGGCTACAAGCCGATGGAGCAGAAGATCGCGATCGAGGCGGGCAGCGAGAGCGAGCGCACGTTCGAGCTCGAGTCGGCCGCGGTCATCATCGATACGCCGCGGCCCCCGCCGCCGCCGCCCGAGATCCCGATGCCGCCGAAGCCGAGCAAGACCATGCTGTTCATCGCCGGCGGCGCGACGCTCGCGTTCGTCGCGGGCGCGACCACGACCGGCATCCTCGCGGTCGGCAAGAGCGGCACGTGGCATGACGACGGCGCGAGCGAGTCGGCGCGCGAGGACGCGCGGCAGAGCGGCAAGAGCCTGGCCCTGCTCACCGACGGCTTCGTGCTCGGTACGATCGTGGCGGGCGGGCTGACGGCGTACTACTACCAGAAGATCTACAAGCCCAAGCAGGTCGAGTACCGCCGCAAGGTTGACGAGCGCGCCAAGCAGCTCGGCAACGACGAGTACTCGCGCGTCGACGAGAGGCGCGCGCCCAAGGTGTTCGTGGCGCCGTGGGTCCAAGCTGGCGTGGGCGGACTCGTCCTCACGGGAGAGCTCTGATGTCGCAGCAACCGATGTATCCCCCGGGTCCGCCCGGTCATCCTCCGGCTCACGGTCCGCCGGGTCACGGTCCGCCGGGGCATGGTCCGCCGGGATATCAGCCGCCGGGCGGTCACGGCCATCCGCCGCACGGCGCCGGACCGGGCCGTCCGCCGGGCGCGCCCGGACAGCTCGCGCTTCCGCCCGAGCGGTCGAACGGCATGCCGAAGATCGTTCCGATCGTCATGTCGATCGGCTGCGCCATCGGCACGTTCTCGGGGCTCTACTTCGGGCTCGGCACCGGCACCGAGGACGCCGTCGCCGAGGAGGCGAAGATCGGCACGGCGTCCGGCTCCGCGGCCGCGACGGGGACGACGCCCGACAAGGGCTCGGCCACCGCGTCCGGATCGGCGACGGCGTCGGGCTCGGCCACGGCGTCGGGCTCGGCTGCTGCCTCCGGTACGGATCCGGGCTCGGGCTCGGCATCGGCATCGGGCTCGGGCTCGGGCGCGGCATCGGGCTCGGGCGCGGCATCGGGCTCGGCCGTCGCATCGGGCGGCGAGCAGGGCTCGGGGGCAGCGTCGGGTTCGGGCGCGGCGGCGGGCTCGGGCGCTGCGTCGGGCTCGGGCGCGGCCTCGGGCGCCGGCGGTGGCAGCGCGCAGCAGGCGGTCGCGTCGACGGCGAAGCTGTCGTTCGCGGTGACGCCCGCTGACGCGAAGGACCTCAAGATCACGGTCAACGGCAAGGCGATCACCGGTACGACGTCGTCGGTGGAGCTGGCCGCAGGGAAGGGCGCGTCGTTGAAGATCGTCGCCAAGGCGAGCGGCTACAAGACGCTCGAGAAGACGTTGTCGCTGCCTCCCGACGCGACCGAGGCGGAGATCCCGCTCACGCTGGAGAAGCGCAAATCGAGCGGCGGCGGTGGTGGTGGCGGCCGCGGCAGCAGCGGCGGCGGGACGACGACCGGCCCCGGCGACAAGATCGACCTCTGATCGCGGGGTTACGATGCGTGTAGTCGCAATACTACGGCTGTAGGAATTGGACGAGGTCCGGGTGCGGTAGGGCCCGGCATGGGTGAGTCTTCGGTTTCTGGGAACTTTCGGCGGCGGGTGTCGTGCTCGGGGGTGATGCGAGACGAATCGCTGGACCCGTCGACCCTCGAGGCGTGCCGTCTCGGGGACGCCGACGCGTTCCGCGTGCTGGTCGAGACGTACCGGCGACCGGTGCTCTCGCTGTGCATCGCGCTCGCCGGTGACGATGGCGAAGATCTGACGCAGGAGACGTTCGTCCGGGTGCATCGAGCGATCCATCGCTTCGATCCATCGGGGCGCGCGTCGCTGCGCGGCTGGATCCTCTGCATCGCGCGCCGGCTCTGTCAGGATCGCGCGCGCGTCCTCGGACGTCGCGGGCGCGTCGCGCCGATCGGCGACGACACGCTCGACGAGGCGCTCGATCCCGGCGCGGCCCTCGATCGCGCCGATCGCGACGCGCGCGTCGGCCGCGCCATCCAGGCGCTGCCCGACGATCAACGCGCGGCGCTCGCGCTCTACGAGTGGGAGGGCCTCGACTACGAGGCCATCGCCGCGCGCGAGGCCGTCCCCGTCGGCACCGTTCGTTCCCGGCTCTCGCGAGCACGCGCCGCGTTGCGCGCCGCGCTCGCTGCCGTCGTCGCCGCATGTCGCGGTGGCGGCGCCCGTTCCCCCGCTTCCTCTGCCATGTCAGCCCAGGAGACTCCCATGATCGCCAAGCTCGCTCTCGCGCTCGCCGCCGTCGCCGGCGCCGTCGTCACCGTCCAGATCGTCCGCAGCGGCGACAGCCCCATCGGCGGCGCCTCGCGCGCGCCGGTCACGCAGGCTGTCGCCGAGCCGGCCTTTACGTCGCCTACCGATCATGCGGCGCCGGCGGCACCGCAACACGCGGGCTCTCCCCAGTCTCGCGCGGTGCCGCCCGCGCCGGCTCGTGTGGCGCACGGCCATGACCACGCCGCCGGCGCGCCGTCACCGTGCGGCGGGGATTGCGACTCCGCCGAGCGGCCGGCCCTCCCGGAGCGCGCCGAGCTCGACGTCGCCGGCGCGCCCGCGATGGGCCCGTCGACCGCGAAGGTGACCATCGTCGAGCTCGTGGACTTCCAGTGCCCGTTCTGCGAGAAGGCCGTCGCGACCATCCACGACCTCGCCGCGCTCTATCCCGACGACGTGCGCATCGTCGTGAAGAACATGCCGCTGCCGAACCACGAGCTGGCGCGCGGCGCCGCCATCGCCGCGCTCGCGGCGCAGCGCCAGAACAAGTACTGGGAGATGCACGAGATGCTGTTCTCGAACCAGGACGCGCTCGACGGCGCCTCGCTCGCCAAGCACGCGCGCACCCTCGGCCTCGACGTCGCGCGCTTCGAGCGCGACCTCGCCGACCCGGCGATCGCCGCCACCGTCGACGCCGACTTCAAGGAAGCTTCCGCCGCGGGCTTCCAGGGCGTCCCCTCGTTCACCATCAACGGCCGCGTCGTCGTCGGCGCCCTCCCGCTCGATCAGCTCCGCAAGGTCGTCGACGAAGAGCTCGTGAAGGCTCGCGCCAAGTAGCGCGCGTCAGTCGACGCCCGCGTCCACGGCCACGGTCGTGAACTCGAAATGGAGCATGTACTCCGACTGCACGGCCGCGTTGAACGGCAGCACGTGCAGCAAGTAGTCGCCCGCCGCGAGCGGGCTGTTGCACGTGAGGCCGCCGGGGCACATCACTTCTTCTCGATCGGCGGACGTTCGCGACTCGTCGCGGACCTGGCCGCCGTCGCCGTTCAGGAGGCGCAGGTCGAGATCGCCGGCGCCGTTGCGATTGGCGAAGTCGATGCGCGCGAGCACGCCCTCGGTCCCGGTGACGGTGATCTTGAAGTAGTCGCTCTCGCCGCCGCCGCAGATCGCCGCGGTGTAGTCGCCTGGCGTGATCGCCATGGCCGCCGCCGGCGAGTCGTTGGGCTCGAACGCCATGCACGACGTATCGTTCACCGGCGAATCCGGTGCGGCGTCGACAGGTGGCTTGTCGAAGTCGAGGATCAGCGAACAGCCGCTACACAAGAACGTGAGCGCTGCGAGGGTCCCGACCCGGCGCAGAAGCATGAGCCGACCTTAGCCGCGCGCGAGGAAGAACGTCAAGAGATCGCAAGGGGTTACACGCTTGACCCGGACGATTGGCGCTTGCTACGGTCCCGCGCCTCCGGAATCGGCATTTCCCCATGTACCTCCAGGATTTGATCTTCGAGCTGTCCCGCTTCTGGGCCGACAACGGCTGCGTCGTCGAGCAGCCGGTCGACATCGAGGTCGGCGCCGGGACCTTCCACCCGGCGACCTTCCTGCGCGTGCTCGGTCCCGAGCCGTGGAACGCGGCTTTCCCGCAGTTCTGCCGCCGCCCGGGCGACGGTCGCTACGGCGAGAACCCCAATCGCCTGGGCGCGTACTACCAGTTCCAGGTCGGCCTCAAGCCGGCGCCGCTCGACATCCAGGATCTCTACCTGGCTTCGCTGCGCCGCATCGGCCTCGACCCCAAGGACCACGACATCCGCTTCGTCGAGGACGACTGGGAGTCGCCGACGCTCGGCGCCTGGGGCCTGGGCTGGGAGGTGTGGGCCGACGGCATGGAGGTCACGCAGTTCACGTACTTCCAGCAGGCGGGCGGCATCGATCTCATGCCGGTCACCGGCGAGCTCACGTACGGCGTCGAGCGTATCGCCATGTACCTGCAGAACGTCCCGTCGATCTTCGACATCAAGTGGGACAAGCGCGTGACGTACCGCCAGCTCCGCCACCCGTGGGAGGTGGAGTACTCGCGCTTCCACTTCGAGGAGAGCGACGCGTCGTTCTACTTCGAGCTGTTCGACAAGTACGAGAAGGAGTGCGCTCGCCTCCTCGGCAAGAACCTGACGCTGCCGGCGTACGAGCACTGCATGAAGTCGTCGCACGCGTTCAACGTGCTCGACGCGCGCGGCGCGATCAGCGTGACCGAGCGCCAGCGCTTCATCGGGCGGGTTCGCAAGATGGCGCGCGAGTGCGCCGAGGCGTACGTGCGCTCGCGCGCGGCGCTCGGGTTCCCGTTGCTCGAGGCGGACGAAGGCGCACGTGCGAAGGCCGCGTTCGACGGCGCCGCCGAGGAGGGCATCAACGCGCAGGCGCTCGCCGCCGCGCGTGCGGTCTCGCCACTTCGTGACGCGTCGGCCAAGGTGGCGTCATGAGCCGCGACCTCGTCTTCGAGATCGGCTGCGAGGAGATTCCCGCCAAGATGCTCGCGCGCGCGCTCGCCGAGCTGCCGGGGCTGGCCAGGACGCGGCTCGACGACGCTCGGCTTCTCGTCTCGGCTGCGACCGAGATCGTCGCGCTCGGTACGCCGCGGCGCGTGACGCTGGTCGTGCGCGGGTTGCCCGAGCGGCAGCCCGATCTGCGCGAGCGCGTCGTCGGTCCGCCCATCGGTGCGGCCTTCGGCGCCGACGGCGCGCCCACCAAGGCGGCGCTCGGCTTCGCGCAGAAGAACGGCGTCGACGCGGCGTCCCTCGAGAAGGCCGAGGTCCCCGGCAAGAAGGGCCTCTACGTCGTCGCGACGCGCCACGTTGCGGGCAAGGCGACCTTCGAGGTCCTGCCCGAGCTGCTCGCCACCCTCGTCATGGCCATCCCGTGGCCCAAGTCGATGCGCTGGGGCTGGGGTGACTTCAACCAGGCGTTCGTGCGGCCGCTGCACTGGATCGTCGCGCTCTGGGGCGACGAGGTGGTGCCGGTGAAGTGGGGCGCGGTCACCGCCGGGCGCACCAGCCGCGGCCACCGCTTCCTGTCGAACGGCGCCGTCGAGATCCCATCGGCCGAGAGCTACGCCGAGACCCTCCGCGCCGCGCACGTGATCGTGGATCCCGAGGATCGCAAGCGGCTGGTCGCCGCCGAGCTCGCGCGCATCGAGCGCGACGTGGGCGCGACCGCCATCCCCGATCCCGGTCTCGTCGACGAGGTGACCAACCTCTGCGAGTACCCCGTCGGCGTGTCGGCGACGTTCGACCGCACGTTCCTCGAGGTGCCGGAGGAGGTGCTCGTCACGGCGATGCGCAATCACCAGCGCTACTTCGCGATGCGCGACGCGAGCGGCAAGCTCGCGCCGACGTTCGTCACGATGTCGGCGACGGTCGTGCGCGACGCCGCCGTGGTGCGCGCCGGCAACGAGCGCGTGATCGCGTCGCGCCTCTCCGACGCCAAGTTCTTCTTCGCCGAGGATCAGAAGAAGGACCTCGACGATCTGCGCCGTCGCCTCGACGACGTCGTGTTCCAGGCCAAGCTGGGCGCGGCCCGCTCGACCGGCGACAAGGTGCGTCGCATCGAGGGCATCGTCGCCGCGCTGGCCGACCGCGTGACGTTCGACGCGCGCGTCGCGACCCGCGCCGCCGCGCTGTGCAAGAGCGACCTGCTCACCGGCGTGGTCGGCGAGTTCCCGGAGCTCCAGGGCATCATGGGCGCGCACTACGTGCGCATCGCGCTCGGCCGCGATCCGTCGTGGGCCGACGCGTCCGGCGCCATCGCGCAGGCGGTCGCCGAGCACTACATGCCGCGCGGCGCCGGTGCGGCGCTGCCCGAGAGCGTCGAGGGCGCGGTGGTCGGCATCGCCGATCGCCTCGACACGCTGGTCGGGTGCTTCGGCACGGGCCTCGAGCCGACGGGCTCGGCCGACCCGTACGGCTTGCGCCGCGCCGCCAACGCGATCCTCGCCATCAACCTGGATCTCGGCAAGGGCGGCAAACGCGAGGCCGTGGGCGCCGGCACGGGCTGGCCGCTCTCGCTCGACACGCTCATCGAGATCGCGGCGCAGCAGTTCGCCGGCAGGGTCGAGATCACGGACACCGACTGCGGCGAGCTCCACGAGTTCTTCCGCGGCCGCCTCCGCACGCTGCTCATCGACGAGGGCCTGGCGGCGCTCGATGTCGACGCCGCGCTCGGCGCCGGGTTCGACGACGTGTGCGACGCGCGCCTGCGTGCGCGCGCGCTGGCGGCGGTGCCGGCGGCGGCGCGCGAGGTGTTCAAGCGCATCGCCAACATCCTCGATGACGCGAGCGGGAAGGGCATCACCATCTCGGGCGACGTCAAGCCGGCGCTCTTTGCCGACGCCGGGAACGCCGAGCACCGGCTGTGGAACGCGTATGGCGGCGTGACCGCGCGCCTGAACGCGGCGGTCAGCAACCAGGACTACCGGGACATGTTCGCGATCCTCGTCGAGCTGCAGCCGACGGTCGCGGCGTTCTTCGACAAGGGCGGCGTCATGGTCATGGATCCCAAGGAAGACGTGCGCGAGAACCGCCTGTCGCTGCTCCAGCGCATCCTCGCGCCGTTCGCCGCCATCGCTGATTTTCGCGTCGCGGCCGGAGCGGCGGGCGGAGCCGCGGCATGACGAAGTGGGTCTACACCTTCGGCGGCGGCAAGGCCGACGGCGGCGCCAAGGACAAGGCGCTGCTCGGCGGCAAGGGCGCGAACCTCGCCGAGATGACGCGGCTCGGGCTGCCGGTGCCGCCCGGCTTCTCGATCACGACGGCGGTGTGCCGGCACTTCACCGAGACGGGGATGTATCCCGACGGGCTCGAGGCCGAGGTCGCCGCGGCGATCGCCGAGGTCGGCAAGCACACCGGCACCACGTTCGGCGACGCGGGCGCGCCGCTCCTCGTGAGCGTGCGTTCGGGCGCGCCGGTGTCGATGCCCGGCATGATGGACACGATCCTCAACCTCGGCCTCTCGCCGGCGACGGTGGCCGGGCTCGCGAAGAAGAGCGGCGACGCGCGCTTCGCGTGGGACTGCTACCGCCGCTTCATCGCGATGTACGGCGAGGTCGTGCTGGGCGTGGTCCCCACCGACGAGAACGACGACTCGGTGTTCGAGCGGCTGCTCCACGACCTGAAGACCTCGCGCGGCACGGCCCGCGACTCGGATCTCGGCGCCCACGATCTCGAGACGCTGTGCACGCAGTCCAAGGCGGCCATCGCCGCCGCGACGGGCCAGCCGTTCCCCGACGATCCCGCGCAGCAGCTGTGGGGCGCGATCGGCGCGGTCATGCGCTCGTGGAACAACCCGCGCGCCGACGTCTACCGCAAGATGAACGACATCCCGGCCTCGATGGGCACGGCGGTGACGGTGCAGGCGATGGTGTTCGGCAACCTCGGCGACACCTCGGCGACCGGCGTGTGCTTCACGCGCGACGCCTCGACCGGCGAGAAGGTGCTGTACGGCGAGTACCTCGCCAACGCGCAGGGTGAGGACGTGGTCGCCGGCATCCGCACGCCCGAGCCCATCATGAAGATGGGCGAGACGCACCCGGCCGCGTACACGGCGCTGGTCGACGTCTGCGACAAGCTCGAGGCGCACTTCCACGACATGCAGGACCTGGAGTTCACCGTCCAGGACAACCGCCTCTACATGCTGCAGGCGCGCAGCGGCAAGCGCACCGGCAAGGCGATGGTGAAGATCGCGGTCGACATGGTCCGCGAGGGCCTCATCGACGAGAAGGCGGCGATCCTGCGCGTCGATCCCGCCAAGCTCGACGAGATCCTGCACCCGACGATCGATCCCAAGCATCGTCCGGCGAGCATCGCCAAGGGCCTGCCGGCGTCGCCGGGCGCGGCGATCGGCAAGGTCGTGTTCACCGCGCGCGCCGCCGAGGCCGCGCGCGCCAAGGGTGAGGACACGATCCTGGTGCGCACCGAGACGTCGCCCGAGGACATCCACGGCATGAAGGCCGCGGTCGGTATCCTCACCGCGCGCGGCGGCATGACGTCGCACGCCGCCGTGGTGGCGCGCGGCATGGGCACGACGTGCATCACCGGTTGCACGGCGTTGCGGGTCGAGGCGGCGCGCGGCTTCGCGACCGTCCAGCGCAAGGACGGTGGCGACATCACGATCAAGGCCGGCCAGGTCATCACGCTCGACGGCTCGACCGGCGAGCTGTTCCTCGGCGCGCTGCCGCTCGCGCCTGCCGCGATGTCGCCGGAGCTCGACGAGCTCATGCGCTGGGTCGACCAGCACCGCCGGCTGAAGGTCCGCACCAACGCCGACACGGCCGTCGACGCACGCACCGCGCGTGCGTTCGGCGCCGAGGGCATCGGCCTGTGCCGCACCGAGCACATGTTCTTCCAGCCCGACCGCATCCTCGCGGTGCGCGAGATGATCCTCGCCGCCGACGAGAAGGGCCGCCGCGCCGCGCTCGCCAAGATCCTGCCCATGCAGGAGGGCGACTTCGCCGCGATCTTCACCGAGATGGACGGGCTGCCCGTCACCATCCGACTCCTCGATCCGCCGCTCCACGAGTTCTTGCCCCACACCGACGCCGAGATCGCGTCGGTCGCGGCCGCGCTCGGCGCGTCGTCGGACGCGATCGGCGCGAAGGTGAAGCAGCTGACCGAGGCGAACCCGATGCTCGGCCACCGCGGCTGCCGGCTCGCCATCACGTTCCCCGAGATCTACGAGACCCAGGCGCAGGCGATCGCGCAGGCCGCGGTGTCGGCGACGCGCGCCGGGGTGGCCGTGTACCCCGAGATCATGATCCCGTTCGTGATCGTCGCCGGCGAGCTCGCGGGCCTGCGCGCGCGCGTGGCCGCGGTCGTCGACCGCGTGCTGGCCGAGGCCGGCGTGGCCATCCCCTACACGATCGGCACGATGATCGAGCTGCCGCGCGCGTGCCTCGCGGCCGGCGAGATCGCCACGCACGCCGACTTCTTCTCGTTCGGCACCAACGACCTCACGCAGTCGACGCTCGGGCTCTCGCGCGACGACGTGGGCAGCTTCTTGCCGGCCTACCTCGACGCCGAGCTCCTGCCCAAGGACCCGTTCGTCACCATCGACGCCGGCGGCGTGGGCCAGCTGGTCGAGCTGGCGGTCGGGCGGGGGCGGGCGACCAAGCCGGGCCTCAAGGTCGGCGTCTGCGGCGAGCATGGCGGCGACCCCGCCTCTGTCGCGATTTTCCACCGGTACGGTCTCGATTACGTCTCGTGCTCGCCGTTCCGGGTCCCGATCGCTCGGGTCGCCGCGGCGCGAGCTGCCTTGGAGTCGCCGTGATCTTCGCTACGTGGGCAACCGCCGAGGGCCGCTCCCGGTCCAACCTCCTCGCCATGATCTCGCGTTCCTGGGCCTTCGGCCTCCTGCTGGCGGCGTGCACGGCCTCGTCGGAGGACGTCCGCCCGCCCGAGGGTGAGCTGTTCTACCCGACCGGCCTGGCGATGAGCCCGGACGATCGCGTGCTGTTCACGCTCTCCGCCAACTCCGACCTCCGCTACGACTCGGGGACGATCACCGCGATCGACGTCGAGCAGGTGCACGACGCGGTGCTCGCGCGCCGCGCGGGCACGACGCACGACGCGTGCGTCGACGACCTCGACACGCCCGGCGCGATCGAGTGCAACGAGGCGCCGTTCATGATCGGCGGCGCCGGCGTGCGCATCGGCAACTTCGCCAGCGCGCTCGCCGTGCAGGACAAGGGCAACGGCAACCTGCGCGTGCTCGTCCCGGTGCGCGGTGATCCCTCGGTGACGTGGGCCGAATGGGACGGCGCCGAGCTCTCGTGCGGCGGCGGCCAGGGCTTCGAGCTGTGCGACGACGAGCACCGCCTCACGCGGATGCGCGAGGACGAGGACCTGCCCGAGATGGCGGAGGAGCCGTACGGCATCTACGTCGACTCGGTCTCGCAGGTCGCGTTCGTGACGCACCTTTCGTCGGGGACGGTCTCGCTGGTCGACTCGCCGTCGGCGGGCACGCCCGTGCTCGCCGATGCGCTGGGCGGCCTCTTCGCCGGCAACGGCAACGCGCGTCCCGGCGGCACCGGCATCGCCGGCCGCGCCGCCGGTGACCGCAACATCGTCTACGTCCAGAGCCGCACCGAGGACCGCATCCAGATGCTGACGGTGGCGCGCCAGGACGGCGGGCTGCCCTTCCTCGTGCCGTCGACGTACTTCTTCCTGAACGGCGTCGGCGGCGCGGGCGGCGCGTCGAGCGACTCGCGCGGCGTGGCGTTCGATGCGACCGGCGATCGCGCGTACATGATCAACCGCTCGCCGCCCTCGCTGATGATCTACGACACCTCGCTCGACGTCGGCGGCGTGCCGCGCAATCGCCTGCAGGGTGTGTCGGACGTGTGCCGCGAGGCCTCGAGCCTCGCCGTCGCCAACGGTGGCATCGGCGAGCGCGCGTTCGTGTCGTGCTTCCAGACCGGCGAGGTCTACGTGATCGACCCGTCCGGGGCGTCGAACGTCGAGGAGGTCATCTCGGTCGGCCGCGCGCCGTTCGCGATGACCGCCGCCGAGAGCCGACAGCTCCTGTTCGTCTCGACGTTCCTCGAGGACTCGATCGCGGTCATCGACCTCGATCCGACGTCGCCGACCTTCTACCGCGTTGTCATGCGTATCGGAGTCCGCTCGTGATTCGCCGTCGTTCATACCTGGCGTCCTTGCTCCCGGCGTCCGTGCTCCTGGGCGCCGTGTCCGCGAGCTGCGGCTCGACGCAGCAGGAGCTCCCCAGCATCCAGAACCTCGATCGTCCGATCGACGCGGCCATCGCGTGCCACGGCCAGATGCGCGTCCTCGGCAGCAACGGGATGCAGGATCCCGAGGACGAGCTCGTGTTCACGCCCATGCCGCTCGAGGCGTGCCGGCGGCGTACGCAGACGATGCCGTGCGATTACCGCACCGACGACGACTGCCCGGGGCCCGGTGAGAGCGGGTTCACCCCGTTCCCGTGGCCGGACGGACAGGAAGACCTTCCCAACCAGGCGCTCCTGAGCGATTCGTCGCGCTGGTACATCTTCGCGCTCCAGTCGGCGTCGGGCACCGTCGCGGTGGCCGAGACGACGCCCGGCGTGCGCCGCGACGGCAGCGGCTACACCAACGGCGAGATCGTGGTGCGTGACGGCGACCTCCGCGTCCCCGGCAAGAACGCGCTGTCCGTCGGCTCGCAGCCCGTCGCCCTCGCGGGCGATCCGTCGGGCTGCTTCATGACGACGGCGAACGCCGGCAGCTGTGATCTCTCGGTGCTCGACGTCGACAAGATCGTCGGACGCTCGCCTGATCCGCTGGTGCGCAAGCTCGACGTGACGCTGCCCGACGGGATGCCGCTCCTGGCCCGCCCGGCCGCGATGGTGGCCGATCAGCGCGACGCTGCGATCGGCGTGGCGTGCCCGGCGGAGCCGCAGGGTCTGCTCTACATCGCGTATCCGTCGTGTCACGCGGTCGCGGTCGTCGACGCGGCGACGGGCGTGGTCCAGAGCAGCATCCGGTTCGACGCCCTCGGCACCGCCACGGTCGGCGACGGCAACCTGACCTGCCCGGTCGAGTGCGGTCTGCGCACGCCGGTGGCCGACGGCGGCCGCCCGGTGACGCTCGATCTGGTCCGCGACGACGTGTCGGCCAACCGCCGCCTCGCGATCGGCCAGGACAACCGCCCGGTCGTCACCGTGGTCGACCTCGACGCGTCGTACCTGCCGACCACGGTCGAGCAGTACGAGCTCGAAGGCGACGTGGGCGTGATCGACGTCGCGATCACCAAGGTCATCAGCATGACCGGCACGTCGGGCTGGATGGACGACATCAGCCCGCTGCGCACCGCGCAGTACGTGTACGCCGTGGCCAACGACGCGTCGGTGCGCGTCGTCGAGACCACGACGCGCGATCACGAGTGCGAGACGCAGATCGATCCGCGCTTCGTGCGCGACGTGACCAACCCCATCGACTTCATCTGCTACGAGCCGGGCCAGGTCGGCACGCCGCCGCGCCGCGCGCTCGCCCGCTCGCCGGGCATCGAGCTCCCGGGCGACGACGCGCCGCTGTCGGTGGTCGTCACCGAGGCGGGCGTGGGCAAGGGGCCCGAGGACGTGCCCGCGCCGATCAAGATGGTGGGGCACTTCGCGTTCGTGACGTCGACCTTCGGGCTCACGTACGTCGTCAACATCGATGACGACACGTACCCCGACACGCAGAACTCGGCGTTCCCGCTGGCGTCGCAGCTCGCGCTGGGCTTGCCTCATCAGCTCCGCGACGCGCTCACGGAGCGCGATCTGGAAGGGCCACCGTCGAGCCGTACCGATCCGAAGCCGCACGGCGTGCGCCAGTGCCTCTACGACGGTGGATTCAGCGACGTGGCGCCCATCGGCGGTCCGCGCGCCGCGGCGCGTCCCGAGAGCTTCGTGAGCTCCGAGGAGATCGCGCAGGGCAAGGGCTACTACATGCCGGTCATCCGGCAGCACCTCTGCGTCCCCGACGCCGACAACATGAGCGACGAGGAGCGTGCGTTGCCCGAGGTGATGTACGCCAACGATCCCAAGGTGCGCGACGACGTGTTCCCCGATCTGCGCGCGCTGCGCTTCGAGGAGACGTGGACGTTCCAGTGGGAGGGCTCGCTCTCGCTCGACAACGCCAACGAATCGGTCGACGGCCCGGTGATCCGCTCGGGCAAGGTCACGATCGGCGGCGGCTCGATCAACGTGCACGACGCCGCGCGTCCGTACTGCGCGGCCGGTGTGCTGCCGTTCGACTACGTCCAGTTCCGCGGCTGCGATCCGTCGCAGGGCAACCGCCAGTGCGGTCTGGGCGAGACCTGCTACGTGCACCCCGACGCGACCGTGGGCACGGGCTCGTGCTTGCCGACCGACCGCATCGACCAGCTCGCCGGCGCGTGCCGCGACTTCCTGGTGTCGACGCGCAGGTACGCCGTCCAGCAGTCGACGTCGGGGCAGCTCGTGATGTCGGAGCGCCGCCACGTGCTGCGCACCACGCCCATCACCGGCTGCACCTCGGTGCAGCAGTGCGAGGAGCTGGCCGACTACGAGGCGACGCTCACCAACGTGGATCATCCTGTCGACGACGACACCGAGGACGACACGCGCACGTGGGCGTGCGAGGCCGATCCCACGCGCGCGCCCGGCATCAACCGCTGCCAGCAGACGTGCACGGAGTCGGCGCAGTGCGACGAGGGCACGGTGTGCTCGGGCGGGTACTGCATCGAGGGCACGATCCCGCCGGCCGCGTGTGTGGCGGGGCTCCAGCGCTACTCGCTGCACGCGTCCGACGCGTTCGTCGCGATCGGCGATCGCACCGGGTACATCCACAACGTCGTCGAGGGTGCCGGCGGCGTGTGCACGCCCGATCCGGCGGCGAACCCGCTCAAGATCGGCCGCATCCCGCTCAACCCGCCGGCGTGCGTCGGCGATGGCGTCACCGACGTCTCGCCCAATCCCTGCCGCACGACGGTCGAGCACACCGAGCTGGCGCCCAACTACGAGGCCGGCACATGTACGCCGCAGGCCGTGATCGGCGTGCTGCGCACGCAGACCGTCGACGCCATCCGGTTCAAGAACCCGCTCATGACGCTCAACATCGTCGATCCGACGTATCCCGGTGATGCGATGTGCCGGAATGATCGCGGCGGCGGCCGCGTGGGCATCCCCGTGGTGTGGCCCGGCTTTTACTTCAGCTTCCAGCTGATCGCCGGGTTCTCGCCGCAGACCGCGGGTGGCGTCACCGTGCTGCCGTCGAGGATCGTGCGCTCGCCGGACGGCGTGGTGTGGATCGTCGACGAGGGCGACGGTGATCCGGCGGCGATCGACCTGCCCGACAACGGCTCGAACTGGCGCGGCCAGGTCATCCGTGTCGATCCGGACGGCGTCACCGCGAGCACCGTCATCCGGTAACTTGCCCCGCCGGCAGGGCCGGGTGACCTTCGGGGGCAATGGTGACGCGCACCTCCGACCCCGAGCTCTACAAGGACAAGATCGAGGTCAGCCTGGACGGGCGCCAGATCTTCTACCTGTTCTTCGGCGGCGCCGTCGTCGCGTGCATGGTGTTCGTGTTGGGGGTGATGGTGGGCCGGCGGCTCGAGGCGCGCGCGCACGTGGACCGCGCGGCGGCGACGTCGGCGCGCAAGGATCCGCTGGCAGCGCTCGACCGGCTGGCCGAGGGCAAGGGCGAGATGACGTACCCCGCGGCGCTGCGCGGCGCGGAGGCGCCGGTGGCCGAGGTGGATCGCGCGATCCAGGCGGTGGCGCCCAGGTCCGAGCCGAAGAAGCCGGACGCCGCGAAGGATGCGGCGAAGGACGCCGCGAAGCCGGCCGCGGCCGCGAAGGACGAGCCGGACGCGGAGCCCGTGAAGAAGCCGGACGCCGAGCCGGTGAAGAAGCCGGACGCGCCGCCGGCGAAGAAGCCCGACGCGGCCGCGGCGGCGAACGCCAAGGCGAGCGCGAAGTTCACGCTCCAGCTCTCGGCGTTCCAGGACAAGGCCGAGGCCGAGGCATTCCTCGCGACGGTCAAGGGCGCCGGCTACGGCGCGTACGTCGTGAGCGCGGATGTCGACGGCAAGACGTTCTATCGGGTGCGCCTCGGCAACTACGGCACGTACGACGAGGCGGTGGCGGCGAAGGCCGAGTTCGAGCGCAAGGTGCCGAAGATCGCCTACGTCACGCGGCTGTGATCGGCCGCCGGGTCGACGTGGTACGAACGTCCCCTCGTGGGACGCACGTCGCCAGCCGATACGCCGCTCATGCGGCAGTTCCTCGACGTCAAGGAACGCTACCCCGACGCGATCGTGTTCTTTCGCCTCGGTGACTTCTACGAGATGTTCTTCGAGGACGCGGTGCTCGGGTCGGGGCTCCTCGACCTCACGCTGACGACGCGCGACAAGGGGAAGGTGGACGCGGTGCCGATGTGCGGCGTGCCGCACCACGCGGCGCGCGGGTACGTCGCGCGGCTGACCGAGCTCGGCCACAAGGTCGTGATGTGCGAGCAGGTGGAGGATCCCAAGCTCGCCAAGGGCCTGGTGAAGCGCGAGGTCGTACGCGTGGTGACGCCGGGCGTGGTCGTCGACGAGGAGTCGCTCGACCCGCGCGCGCCGCGATACCTGGCGGCGCTCGTGCCCGCGGACGCAGGAGCGGGCGGCGACGGTGCGTGGGGGCTCGCCTATCTGGACGCGACCACGGGCGAGTTCCGCGCGACCGAGCTGCCGGGCACGGCGGCGGCGGCCGACGAGCTGTGCCGCGTGGCGCCGCGCGAGGTCATCGTCGCCGCGGCGGCGATGGTCGACGGTGGCGCGGCGGGGCCGGGCACGCCGGTGCGGCGACATCGCGCGGCGTGGTCGGTGACGGCGGTGCTCGACGACGCGGGCGCGCGCGCCGAGCTGGCCGCGAGCCTCGCGGACGTGCCGGCGGGTGCGGCGCTCGCCGTGCGCGCGGCGGCGGCGGTGCTCGCGTACGCGCGCGCGACGCAGCCCGCGGGTGCGCTGCCGGTGGTGCGGCTCGCGCTGTACGCGGCGGATGCGGCGCTCGTGCTCGACGAGGCGGCGATCGCGAACCTCGAGCTGACCGAGACGCTCATGGGCGGCAAGCGTCAGGGCTCGCTGCTCGACGTGCTGGACGACACGGCGACGTCGCCGGGCGCCCGCCTGCTGCGCCGCTGGCTTCTGTATCCACTTACGGAAGTGGCGGGGATCCGCCGGCGTCACGACGCCGTCGAGTGGCTGCGCGAACGACCCGAGCTGCGCGTCGCGCTGCGGGCGGCGCTGCGCGGCGTGTCGGACATCGAGCGGCTGGCCGGCAAGGCGACGCTCGGCGTGGCGCAGCCGCGCGACCTCGGACGCTTGCGCGACTCGATCGCGGCGTTGCCCGAGCTGGCGAAGCTGGTGAGCGCGGCCGGCGACAAGCTGGCGCCCGTGCCCGAGCTGCTCGACCTGCGCGGCGTGGCCACCAACGAGCTGGCGAAGCTCGCCGCGCATCTGTCCGTGGCGCTCGTCGACGAGCCGGCGCCGATGTTGAAGGACGGCGGCTTCATCCGGCCGGGCTTCGACAAGACCGTCGACGAATGCCGCGTGCTCGCGGACGGCGGCAAGGATCAGATCCTCGCGATCGAGGCGCGCGAGCAGAAGCGCAGCGGCATCTCGACGCTCAAGGTTCGTTACAACCGCGTCTTCGGCTACTACATCGAGATCACCAAGTCGCACCTGGCCAAGGTTCCGAGCGACTACCTGCGCAAGCAGACGGTGGCGACCGGCGAGCGCTACGTGACGCCCGAGCTGGCCGAGCTCGAGAGCAAGGTGCTGTCGGCCGAGGACACGCTCGCCGTGCGCGAGGCCGAGCTGCACCGCGAGCTCGTGGCGAAGGTCGCGGCCCTGGCGCCGCCGCTCCTGGCGGCGGGCGCGGCGATCGCGGCGCTCGACGTGCTGGGGACGCTGGCCGACGTCGCCGAGCGCTCGGACTGGTGCCGGCCGCAGGTCGACGACGGCGTGATCATCGACATCGTCGACGGTCGCCATCCGGTGGTCGAGGCGGCGCTGCCCGCCGGCACGTTCGTGCCGAACGACGCGCACCTGGACGCGGGCGGCGCGCAGCTGTTGCTGGTGACGGGGCCGAACATGGCCGGCAAGTCGACCTACATGCGCCAGGTCGCGCAGATCGTGCTGCTGGCGCAGCTCGGCAGCTTCGTGCCCGCGCGGTCGGCGACGATCGGCGTGTGCGATCGGTTGTTCACGCGCGTCGGCGCCGCCGACAACCTGGCGCGTGGCGACTCGACGTTCATGGTCGAGATGCGCGAGACGGCCACGATCCTCGCCGGCGCCACGCGGCGTTCGCTGGTGGTGCTGGACGAGGTCGGCCGCGGGACCAGCACGTTCGACGGCGTGAGCATCGCGTGGGCGGTCGCGGAGTACCTGCACGACGCGATCGGCGCGCGGACCCTGTTCGCGACGCACTACCACGAGCTCGTCGCGCTCGGCGAGACGCGCCCGCGGGTGCGGAACTTCTCGGCGCAGGTGCGGGAGCACAAGGGCGAGGTCGTGTTCCTGCGGCGCATCGCGCCCGGCGCGGCGAGCCGGAGCTACGGCATCGACGTCGCGCGGCTGGCGGGCCTGCCGCGCAGCGTGATCGCGCGCGCGCGCCAGATCCTGGAGAAGCTGGAGGCGGGCCGGGGCGGCGGCCTGCAATCGGCCGGCGCGCAGCTGTCGCTGCTGGCCTCCGCGCCGGCGACTCCGCAGAAGTCGCCGCGCGACGCGCTGGTGGAGCGATTGCGCGCCGTCGATCCGGATCACATGAAGCCGATCGAGGCGCTGAACCTGCTGGCCGAGCTGAAGGCGCTGGCGAGCGACGAGTAGGGGTTTCGGTTTCGGTTTCGGTTTCGGTTTCGGTTTCGGTTTCGGTTTCGGTTTCGGTTTCGGTTTCGGTCCGGAGGCGCGGCGTCGATCAGTAGGCGTCGTGTGCGACGACAGTCACCGGGCCGGC
>DATLEB010000316.1:0-4101 GCA_035525615.1 Kofleriaceae bacterium
GGAGCGTGCTCGAGCTCGATCTCGAGGCCGAGGCCGAGCGGATCTGCGCCGCGATCCGCCAGGCGGTGAGCCACGAGCTCAAGCGCCGCGGCCTGATCGTCGCGCTCTCGGGCGGCATCGACTCGAGCTGCGTCGCGGCGCTGTGCGCCAAGGCGCTCGGGCCCAAGCACGTCCACGGCCTGCACATGCCCGAGCGCGATTCGTCCGACGAGACGCTCGGGCTCAGCACGAGCGTGTCGGACGCGTTCGGCTTCGAGTCGACCGTCGAGATCCTCACGCCGATCCTCGAGGGCCTGCGCTGCTACGAGCGTCGCGACGAGGCGATCCGCATGGTCTTCCCGGAGTTCGGTCCGGGGTGGAAGTCCAAGATCGTCCTGCCCGGGCTCCTCGACGGCGACGCGTACAACGTCTACTCGGTCGTCGTGCAGACGCCGGGCGGCGAGATCCTCAAGAAGCGCCTGCCTCCGAAGGCCTACTTGCAGATCGTCGCGGCGACGAACTTCAAGCAGCGCACCCGCAAGACGCTCGAGTACTACCACGCGGATCGTCTGAACTACGCCGTCACCGGAACGCCCAACCGCCTCGAGTACGACCAGGGCTTCTACGTGAAGGGCGGCGACGGCCTCGCCGACGTGAAGCCGATCGCGCACCTGTACAAGACGCAGGTGTACGCGATGGCGAAGCACCTCGGCCTCCCGGCCGAGATCTGCAACCGCGCGCCGACGACGGACACGTACTCGCTGGCGCAGGGGCAGGACGAGTTCTACTTCTCGCTGCCGTACGCGCAGATGGATCTCGCGCTGTGGGCGAAGAACCACGGCGTCCCGCCCATCGAGGCCGCGCCGGTGATCGGCATCACGGCCGAGCACGTCGAGCGCGTCTACAAGGACATCGATCAGAAGCGCGTCACGACGCGCCCGCTCGGCCTCAAGGCCCAGCTCGTCGGCGAGGTTCCCGAGATCAACCTCTGATCACGGGCGTCACGGCGGTGCCGTCGCGGCCTCGATCCGGATCCACGACGCGTTGTTGTGGAGCTGGTACCCGAGCGCGCTGACGTCACCGCGGTAGTCCTCGCAGGTGCCGGTGCCGCTGGAGTTGGTGCACAGCCGCGCCTGCAGCCCGTCGCCCACCACCATCGACGACAGGTCGTTGTCGCCGATGGCTCCGAAGGACGCCGCCGTGTACGTGCCGGCGGTCAGGCTCTTGCGCACGCCCGCCAGCGCGAGCTCCTCGTAGAGCGTCACGGCCGGCTTCACGTGGATCACCGACGCCTGGTTGTCCATGCTGCTGCCGAGCGACGCGACGTTGCCCTCGTAGGTCACGCAGGTTCCGCCCGACGTGCTCGTGCACAGCTCTGCGACCAGTCCGGGCGGGATATGAAGCGAGCTGATCTGGTTGTCGCCGATGACGCCGAAGTGGCCGCCGCTCGCGCTCCAGTCGCCGATGCGAAAGGTCTGCGACACGCCCGAGCGATTGGCGTTGCGATAGACGGTGACCGCGCGCGCGACGGTGATCGACGAGATCGCGTTGTCCATCGACGCCGCGAGCGTGTTCTGCGTCGAGGTGTAGATCGCGCTCGGCTCGAAGCGGCCGCCGGTGCTCGCGTAGACCACCACGCCCGGCCCGACGAAGATCGAGCTGGTCTGGTTGTCACCGATGCCGCCGAAGTCGCCGCGGCTGGCCACGAAGGTGCCGAGTCCGAAGTCCTGGTGCATACCGCCGAGGTTGGCGTCGCGCGACAGGCCGACCAGCGCCGGACCGCCGCCGTACGTACCGCCTGGCGTGACCAGGCGATACGCGGCCTGGATATCGGCGCGCGAGAGCCCGATCCGCTGACCGATGGCGACGCCCGCGTGCGTCGGCACCAGCGTCGGCTTCCCGTTCACGCTGAACGCCATGGCGTCGTAGTGCATGAGCGAGCCGTAGTCGTAGTTGCCGGCGTCGGTGCCGTCGCCACCGTCGACGCGTTGATAGAAGTTGTAGAAGTTCCCGATGTGATCGGGATCGATGTTGTCGAAGTTGACCGTGACGAACTGGTCGCGATCGGCGCGCTGGTGCTCGTGGAAGAACCCGACCAGGTGCCCGATCTCGTGGGCGACGCGCGGGGGATCGCAGGTCTCGACCTGGAGGAACTGCTCTCCGCCCGAGCGTCCGACGTCGGAGTTGCACGCGCCGTTGCCGTCGCCCACGATGAACGTGACGAAGTCGGTCTCCGTGGTGCGCGCGACGAAGCGGAACGGCGTGTTCGCCTCCCAGTGCGCGATCGCGGTGTCGATGTTGTAGCGGTGCGAATTCGTGATCCCGGCGTCGTAGCGATACGGGATGACGCCGCCCGGCCAGCGCGCGCGGCCGATGGCTCGAACCACGGCACGATCGTGGTCGCCGTCGCCGGTGAGCGAGGCGGCGATCGCCGCGTCGAGCTCTACGGGATCGATCACGGCGCCGAAGAACTCGTCGACGGGGAACGCCATGTCGTCGACGAGGACGCGACTACCGCGGACGACGTAGGCGACCTCCAGGATGCCGTTCGCGGTGCGCACGTGCGCCGTGCCGCGCTCGGGCCCGTCGTCGTATGGCGCCTCGGCGCAGGCAGGCACCAAGAGGCAGAGGAGCGCGAAGGAGGCTCGCTTCATGGCTCACCCTCGCCCGCCGCCATCACGCGCCGCGAGCGCAACTCGTAGCAACGAGTGGCAACAGGCGGCGCGATGGACGCTTTCCTACGGCGTCGTGTTCGTACGGGACCGACTTCGGGCGACAATGCAGAAAGGAGCAACGAGCGGTAATGGCCACCAAGAATCTGTCGGTGATGGACGCCATGTTCCTCGCGGCCGAGACGCGCGAGTCGATGATGCACGTCGGCGGCATGCTCACGTTCACGCTGCCGGCGGACGCGCCGCCGACGTTCCTGCGCCAGATCGCCGACGAGCTGCGCGGCGAGATCCCGGTGTACTCGCCGTGGAACCTGCGCCTGCGCACGCCCGACTTCCTGAAGAACCCGCTGCAGGCGTGGGTCGAGGACGAGGTCGAGCTCGACTACCACGTGCGGCGGTCGGCGCTGCCGTCGCCGGGCGACGAGCGCGAGCTCGGCATCCTGGTGTCGCGCCTGCACTCGATCCCGATCGACTTCCACCGCCCGCCGTGGGAGGTGCACTTCATCGAGGGGCTCGCGGGCGGGCGGTTCGCGCTGTACTTCAAGCTGCACCACGCGCTGGTCGACGGGTACACCGCGATGAAGCTGCTCAACCGCAGCCTGTCGACGGATCCCGAGGAGCGCGACACGCCGCTCTTCTTCTCGATGCCGCCGCGCGAACGGACGCGGCGCGCGGAGACGGAGGCCGGCGAGCCGCCGCCGCCGACGCTGTCGAACCTGTTCGAGCTGGCGCGCGGGCAGTACAGCGCGGCGCGCGAGGCGGGGCGCGCGTTCTGGAACGTCCTGCGCGCGTCGCGCGAGGGTGATCGCGATCTGGTGTCGCCGCTCCAGGCGCCGCGCTCGATCCTGAACGGCAAGATCTCGCGCAACCGGCGCTTCGCGACGGCGCAGTTCGCGACCGAGCGCGTGAAGCGCGTGGCACGCGCGGCCGGCGGCACCATCAACGACGTCGCGCTCGCGCTGGTCGGCGGCGCGCTGCGGCGGCAGCTGGGCGAGCTCGGCGAGCTGCCGCCCGAGCCGCTGACCGCGATGCTGCCGGTGAACATCCGCCCCAAGGACGATCCCGGCGGCGGCAACGCGGTGGCGGCCATCCTCGCGTCCCTCGCCACCGACGTCGACGATCCGGCCATGCGCCTGGGCTCGATCATCGCGTCGACGCGGCGCGCCAAGGAGCAGCTCCAGGGCATGTCGAAGAACGCGATGATCCAGTACAGCGCGATGCTCCTGGCGCCGCTGTCGCTGCAGCAGGTGCCGGGCGCGGCGGGTCGCGTGCGCCCCGCGTTCAACGTCGTGGTGTCGAACGTGCCCGGCCCCGACAAGCCGCTCTACTTCCGCGGCGCCAAGCTCGACGCGCCCTATCCGGTCTCCATCCCGTTCCACGGCGCCGGCCTGAACATCACGATCAACGGCTACAACGACACGCTCAACTTCGGCTTCACGGGATGCCGCGC
>DATLEB010000155.1:0-19985 GCA_035525615.1 Kofleriaceae bacterium
CCGTGACCACCCAGCGCAACGGCGATCAGCGCGAGGGCGAGCCGCTCCTGCCCTTCGCGTCTCCGCGCGAGCTGCACGATCTCGTGATGCCGCTGGTCGCCGAGGCGCGCGCCGATCACGATCTGGTGATGGTGGTGATGCACTGGGGCGTCGAGTACGCCGACGTGCCGTCGAAGTGGCAGGTCGACGCCGCGCATGGCTTCGTCGACGCCGGCGCCGATCTCGTCATCGGCAGCCATCCGCACGTGTTGCAGGGCATCGAGCGCTACAAGGGCGCGATCATCGCCTACTCGCTCGGCAACTTCCTCTTCGACAACACGTCGCTCGTGCCGCGCCAGACCGGCGTGCTGACGGTCTCCGTCGACGCCGCCGGCTGCTCGAGCGCGCGCTTCGATCCCGCGTTCGTGCACAAGCACCCCGAGCACCACGTGAAGGCCGCGCCCGGCTCGAAGGGCAAGATCATCCGCGATCGCCTGCGCAAGCTGTCGGGCTCGAAGCAGCTGAAGACGAAATGGAACGACGACGGCACGGCGCTGCACCTGCCCGCCATCTGCCCGGCGCGCTAGCGACCGCGTCGCGAGCTAACCTGCGTCGACGGCGGCCCAGCGCTCGAGGAGCGCGGTCGCGCGAAGGCCGGTGGCGGTCGCCTCGAGCATGCGCCCGTCTCCGTCGTACGCGAGCGTCACGCGCACGTGCTCGGCGGGGAGCCGGTGCGGGAAGCGATCGGCCCATTCGATCACGACCGCGGCATCGCGGCGCTCGACCAGATCGTCCCAGCCGATCTCGTCGAGCTCGCGCTCGCGCTCCAGGCGATAAAGGTCGGCGTGCGCCACGGCGATGCGCCCGCGATACTCGTTGACCAGCGCGAAGGTCGGGCTCGCCACGTCCTCGGCCTCGACGCCCGCGCCGACGGCCAGCCCGCGCGTGAACGACGTCTTCCCGGCGCCGAGCTCGCCGACCAGCGCGATCACGTCGCCGCCGACCAGCAGCCGGCCCAGCGCCTCGCCCGCGGCCGCGGTCGCACCAGCGTCGGCCAAAGGCAGACGAAGACGCAGACGAAGCGGCAGCCGCATGCCGCTACGCGCCCTGGACGAGCTTCAGTCGATCGTCCCAGTGATCGGCGACGGACGCGATCGTGTGCAGCAGATCCTCGAGCTCCTCGTAGTCGAGCCCGTCGACCGAGCGCAGGATGCGCAGGTAGACCTCGCCGGTCTCGGGGTGCAGCGCGAACGCCGCGTCGCCCGTGGCCGTGAACGACGCCGTCAGCAGCTGGCGCATCAGCTCGCTGTCGTCCTCGCGCGGCGCGTCGGCGACGCGGGCCAGGAACAGGAGGACGCCCTGATCGGCGAGCACGTGGAGGCTGACCACCGCGGAGCCGCGCTGGATGCGCGCGACGCCGTCGGGGCCGAGCGGCGGCAGCGCCAGGTCGCGCTCGGTGGCGAAGCGCTCCAGGTACTGACCGACCTTCTTGAGGGCGTCGTCGGACATACCCGACCGTCGCGCGAACCGGCCCCAGGCGCAAGCGACCGTGGTAGATCGTCGGGCACATGCGCGCTCGTGGTGCCCGGGTCCTCTGCGCGTCGGTCGCGATGGCGTTGGTCGTCCTCGGGTGTGGGGCCTGCGACAGCCCGCTGGGCCCGCCGCGGCGGCGGCCGGCGCCCCTGCCCGACAACGTCCCCGCGCTGCTCACACCGGGCCCGCGCTCGCCGCGCGTGGCCAGCTACAAGATCGACGTCAGCTACGACGCCGCCGCCCGCAAGCTCGCGGCGACGCAGGTGCTCACGTGGACCAACGGCGGCAAGAGCGCCGTCGACACCCTGCCCTTCCACCTCTATCTCAACGGCTTCAAGAACGAGGCGTCGCTCTTCATGCGCTCCTCGGGCGGCAAGCACCGGGGCGAGACCGCCGACGAGCGCGCGTGGGGCTGGATCGACGTCACCTCGATCCAGATCGGCGCGCTCGAGCTGCGGCCCAAGGCGAAGTACCTCGGCCCCGACGAGACCGTGCTCGAGGTGCCGCTCTCCGAGGCGGTGCAGCCCGGCGCCACCGTCGAGGTGAAGATGACGTTCGAGGCGCAGCTGCCGCGCGTGTTCGCGCGCACGGGCTACAAGGGCGCCTTCGCGATGGTCGGGCAGTGGTTCCCGAAGATCGGGGTGCGGGTCGGCTCGCCGGGGTTCGAGACGTGGCACTGCGCGCCGTTCCACGTGAACACCGAGTTCTTCGCCGACTTCGGCGTGTACGACGTGAACCTCACGGTGCCGCAGACGCACGTGGTGGCGGCGACGGGCGTGCTCGTCGCGGCGACCGACAACGCCGACGGCACGCGCAAGCTCAGCTATCACGCCGAGGACGTGCACGACTTCGTGTGGATGATCGATCCGCACATGGAGGTCATGCAGGGCGTGGCCAAGGTCGACGGCAAGGACGTCATCGTCCGCGTGGTCCATCGCCCCAAGCAGCGCGCGTTCGCGCGGCGCCACCTCGCGGCGGCGATCGGCGCGGTCGAGCACTTCAGCCAGCTCTTCGTGCCCTATCCGTGGTCGATCCTGACCGTGGTCGATCCGCCGCCCGACGCGGGTGGCGCGAGCGGCATGGAGTACCCGACGCTCGTGACCACGGCCGGCGATCACGCGCTCGCGCGCGAGGGCCTGCACATCCCCGAGTACGTCACCATCCACGAGATCGGCCACAACTGGTTCCAGGGCATCCTCGCCTCGAACGAATTCGAGGAGGCGTACCTCGACGAGGGCGTGAACGAGTGGGCCGACGGCCAGGTCATGATCCGCATGTACGGCGAGCAGGAGAGCGCGCTGTCGTGGATGGGCTGGACCGCCGACACCTATCACCTGCGCGCCGCGCTCGACGAGGACTACGAGCGCGTGCCGAGCCCGATCGCGACGGCGGCGTACGCGTTCGTCGACTTCGACGGCTACGGCACGGCGACGTACGGCAAGACCATGGCGGCGCTGCGCACGCTCGAGAACGTGGTCGGCAACGAGCGCTTCGCGGCGGCGATGAAGTACTACGCCGAGCAGAACGCGTTCCGTCATCCCGGTGGCGGCGACCTGCTCGGCGCGCTCGAGACCAGCCTCGGCGAGGACCTCAACTGGTTCTGGACGCCCGCGTTCTACCAGCCGGGCGGCGTCGACTTCACCGTGCGCTCGGTCGAGTGCACGCCGGCGCACGAGCCGCGCGGCGTGTTCGGCGAGGGCGAGAGCCGCAAGGTCGTGACCTCGCCGGGCGCGAAGAACGGCGGATGGACGTGCGAGGTCGTGATCGCGAACCTCGGCGTCGTGCCGGTGCCGGTGGACGTCGAGCTCCAGTTCGCCGACGGCAGCCGGCAGGTCGAGACGTGGGACGCGCGCGACGGCAGCCGCTGGCACCGCTTCACGGTGGCGCGCAGCTCGCCCATCGTCGAAGTGTTCATCGATCCCGAACGCGACGTCCTGCTCGCCGCCAATCCCCTCGACGACCACGTCCGGTTGCATCCCGACGCGGACGCGTCGTGGCGCGCCGGCTCGCGGATCGTGTTCTGGACGCAGGGGCTCATGCAGGCGGTGGCGCCGTGACCCCGGGGTTGCCCGCGCTGGTGCGCGGCGGCGTGCGCGCGGTGTCGCAGTACACCGGGATGCTGCTTGCGCTGTTCGTGGTCCACCTGTTCGTGGCGTGGGGCGCGGGCTTCATCATCGTGCGCATCCTCGCGGACGCGTTCGCCGACCGGCCGCTGTTCGACGAGGCCGTCGACGGTGACCTCGTGGCGCTCTTGCACGTGCTGCGCAACTCGCACGCGGTCATCCACGCGGTGGGATGGGTCGCGATCGGCGCCGTGCTGGCGTGGACGGTCGTGAGCTGGTTCCTGGCCGGCGGCGTCCTGTCGGTGTTCACGGAGCGGCCGCGCGGCCGCACCGACACCGCGCGTTGCTTCGGCGCGGGCGGCGCCACCCACTTCCTCGTGCTCGCGCGCCTGTCGCTGGTGTCGGCGCTCTATCACCTGCCCGTCCTGTTCCTTTTCTTCCTCGGGCTCGATCACATCGCGACCAGCACCGAGTACGCGCTCACGACCGGCGACCTGGTGGTGCCGATGATCGTCGGGCTCCTGCCGGCGGCGCTGGCGCACATGATCGTGTCGACGGTGATCGACTACGCGCGCGCCGAGATCGTGCTGCGCCGGCCGACCCACGAGTCGCTGGGCGCCACGCGCGCGGCGCTGCGCGCGACCGGCTACGTGTTCCGGCGGCCGGTGGCGCTCTTGCACGTGGTCCTCTACTGGCTGTTTTTCGCGGTCATCACGCTCCTGTTCGCGCGGATCGCGCATGGGCGCGCCATGCTCGGCTTCTCGGGCGCGCTCGCGCTGCTGGCGCTGCGCCAGGGCGTGGCGCTCTTGCGCCTGGCGGCGCGCATCGTCGTCATGGCCGGCCAGGTCGACCTGACCGCGACGCGTCCGCCGCCGCCGCGCGAAGTGCCGCCCGCTGAGGAGTAGGTCACGCTGCGGTGCAGGTCACGTCCGTGAAGCGGGCGTGAGAGTCGGTGAGAGGCGCCCCGGCCGCGGGCGCCCGTGACATCATCGTGGAACGGGGAGAAACGCGATGAGCATGTCGTCGATTCGCTGGTTCCTGTTCGCAGGGCTGTTCGTTGTCCCGGCGGCGCTGGCCGCCTGCAACGTCAACCGCGTCAACCGCGCGGCGCTCGTGCCGCACATGACGCCCACGCTCCGCAGCGGCGCGCCCATGGAGACACCGGGCGAGATCGCGATCGGCGCGTCCAGCCTCGCGCACTCGACGCTGGGCTCGACCGACGACAGCGCCGCGGTCGAGGTGCCGGGGACGCAGGCCGAGGGCAACATGCGCCTGCGCGTCGGGCCGCACGTCGCGCTCGGGCTCCTGTACGCCGAGGGCTTCGACGCGGGCGCGAAGAAGATCAAGGACACGCAGCCGGACGTCGAGGGCGGCAACGTCCGCGGCTGGGGCTTCACGCTGTCGAGCTCGATCCCGACGGGGAGTCCGCAGTGGACGGTCGGCCTCAACAGCGAGCTGCTGTTCTGGAGCGTCCCGTGGATCGAGTACTCGACCTGCGTGATGAACTGCGGCGGCTTCCAGTGGACGGTGATGACCGAGGATCGCGCCACGATCTCGCAGCTCGCGGTCGGCGTGGTGCCGACGTATCGCGCGGGCAAGATGAACCTGTGGGGCGGCCTGACGTTCCGCAATCACCCGACCATCGAGCAGAAGGGCACCGAGGTCGGCGTCGACATCAGCGACGAGGTCGAGGAGGGCTCGTTCAACACCGTGCTCTCCGCGGGCGCGGACCTCGAGCTCGGTGGCGGCTTCCGCGCCGGCGCGACGCTCTACCAGGTCGTGCAGGGCGAGCCCGCGAAGTACGGCCCGAGCCTCGCCGTGATGATCACGATCCCGCTCGGCCGCCACGACACGCCGGCGCCGCCCGCTGCGCCGACCGCGCCGACCGCGCCCGTTTACCCCGGATATCCGCCGCCGCCGCCCCCGCCCCCACCGGGCTATTGAACCTTGACCTTGACCTGGACCTTGACCATGACGCCAACCTTGACGTTGACCTGAACCTGAACTTGAACCCCACCGTTGACGTCGACGTTGACCACAACGTTGACTCCTGAGAACCGTCAACGTTCGCGGCGCGGTCAAGGTGATCGGTCAACGTCAAGGTCAAGGTCGTTCGTTCAGGTTCAGGTTCAAGGTCAAGGTCAAGGTTCAGGTCAAGGTCAACGGTCAAGGTCAACGGTGAGGTCACGTCTCTAGTCCACCAGCACGCCGGGGTTCATCACGCCGGCGGGATCGAGCGTCTGCTTGGCGGCGCGCAGGACCGCACCGAAGAGCTCGGGGCGCTCGCGATCGTACCAGGGGCGATGCGTGCGTCCGACGGCGTGGTGGTGCGTGATGGTGCCGCCGGCGGTGTGGAGCGCCTCGGAGACGGCGGCCTTCACCTCGCGCCACACCGAGAGCTCGTCGCCGACCTTGGCCGGGCCGATGAACGTGTAGTACGGCGCGGGACCGTCGGGATAGACGTGCGTGAAGCGGCACGCGACGAGGCCGGCGCCGACGGTGCGCTTCAGCGCGTCCTGCGCGGCGGTGGTGACGGCGGTGTGGAACGCCTCGAACCGGTCCCACGTGCACGCCGTCTCGAAGGTGTCGGCCATCACGCCGATCGACACCAGCGCCGACTGCAGGTACGGCGCGTCGACGAACGCCTTCTTCCAGCTGCTCGCCTCGCCGGCGGCATCGCTCGGGCTCGCGCGGTCGCCGTCGTTGATGATCTTCGGACCGCTCGCGACGGTGCCGCCGAAGTCGCGCACCAGCTCGAGCGCGCGCGCGAGGGCCGGCGCCTGATCGTGATCGACCGACTCGAACGCGACCAGCAACACCGCCGTGCCGTCGAGCGCGACCTGGTGGAGCAAGCACTCCGCCGGATCGAGGAGCCGGCAGTTCGCCGGTCGCAGCCCCGACTGCGCGAGCGCGCGCGCTGCCTTCGCGCCGTCAAACGTGCGCTTGAACTTCACGGACGCCGAGGCGCGGAAGCGCGGCTTCCGCTGCACGCGCATCCACGCCTCGGTGATGACGCCGAGCGCGCCCTCGCTGCCGATCCACAGCCGCTCGGGTGCGGGGCCCGCGCCCGACGCCGGCAGCCGGCGCGTCGTCACGGTGCCGCGCGGCGTGACCGCCGTGAGGCTCTCGACGAAGTCATCGATGTGCGTCGGGCCGGTGGCGAAGTGCCCCCCCGCGCGCGGCGCGATCCAGCCGCCGAGCGTCGAGTGCTCGAACGACTGCGGGTAGTGACGCAGCGTGAGGTCGTGCGCCGCGAGCGCGCGCTCGAGCTCCGGGCCGAGGAAGCCGGCGCCGGCGCGCACGGCGAGCGACTCGCGATCGACCTCGTGCAGCGTCGCGAGGCCGCCGAGATCGAGCGACGCCACGCCCGCGAACGCGCCGCGCCGATCGGCCGCGACCTCGACGCCGCCGACCACGCTGGTCCCCCCGCCGAACGGCACGCACGCGACGCGCGCGTCGCTGCACCAGTCGAGGCACGCCGCGACCTCGGCCGCGGTCGATGGACGCAGCACGACATCCGGCGCCGCCGCGAAGTCGCCGCGGAACCCGCGCACGAGGTCGGGATACGCGCGCCCGTGCGCATGCAGCGCGCGATCCCGCGGCTCCGCAGACGCCACGGCCGCGAGGGACGCCGGCGCCGCGATGCGGGGCTCGGGAATGCGCGCGTCCTCGTCGCGCGGGAGTGCCAGGAGCGCGGCGTCGGCGCCGCCGGTGAGCATCCGCGCCATGCCGGCGAGCCGCGTCCGCGCGGTGTCGTCCGGAAACCGGTCGACCGTGCCCCAGGCCCAGAGGCTGCGGGAATTGCCGTCGTTTGGCACGGCGGCATGGAACCATGCCCCCGGACCCCGGTCTATAGTCCGCGCATGACGGACTTCCCGGGGCTCGAGGAGCTGCTCACGCAGGCTGGTCTCCGCGCGAAAGCGGAGCCGATGGACAACGGTCTCTTCCGCCTGCAGTGGGGCTCCGCGTTCGTGATGGTCGGCGTCGCCGGCCAGGCCATCGTCGCGATCGCGCCGCTGTTCCGTCAGCCGCCCGCCGAGAAGTCCGACGAGTTCTACCGCAAGCTCCTCGAGCACAACGCCTTCATGGGCGGCATGGCGTCGTTCGCCATCCAGCCCGACGGCTGGGTCGTGCTGCACGCCGGCCGCTCGCGCAAGGGCATGGACGCGCACGAGCTCGCCGTCATGGTGTCGGGCGTCGGCCGCTTCGCCGACGAGTTCGACGACAAGCTCATCGCCGAGTTCTACGCGCCGCACGCGCCCGATCCCGAGGCCGAAGGCGACGCCGCCTGACGCGCTGACGACCATGGCCGTCGCGTCCATCACCTGCCCCATCTGCGATCGCGAGAACGCGCGCGACGCTCGCCGCTGCAAGTCGTGCGGCGCCGACTTCGAGGACGCGGAGATCGCCGAGCAGATCGGCCGGCCCGTCGGCGGCATGACCGACGAGGACGGCGACATCAACCTGCTCGGTGATCGCTACCTCGGCATCCGCTGGCTCGGCCTCGAGGGCGGCAGCGACCTGCGGCTGATGGCGCTGATCGGCGCGGTGTTCTTCGGCATCGCGGCGATCCTGCCGGTCAACCTCGACTACACGAGCGCCAAGGCGAGCTGGTCGCTGCTGAGCAAGGGACCGACCTTCGCGCTGGTCCTGCCCGGCGTCTGCGCCGTCCTCGGGATCGCGCTCGCCACGCCGCTCGGTCGCATCCTGCCGCCGGCGGCCGTCGCGGGAGCGCTCGCGGCCGGCGGCTTCGCCGTGTTGCTCTTCGGGCTCGCGCCGCTCGGTCGCTCGTGCGGCCTGCCCGAGAAGACGGCGTGGTTCCTGGCGCTGGGCTATCCGATCGCCGCCGCCGGCATCGCGGTGCGCGCGATGAAGCCGAAGGATGCGTACGCGCGCTGGCTGGTCGTCGGCGGTGCGGTGCTCGTCATCATCGGCATGGCGCTGCCGCACACCGACGCGCGCCCGATCCTGCCCGCCGAGTACCAGCTCGTGATGAAGGATCGCGATCTGATGGACAAGAGTCTTTTGACCGCGTCGCTCGCCGGCTTCGACCATCACCTCGCCGTGCGGTTCCTGAGCATGTGGCACATGTTCGGGATGGCGCTCGTCGTCGCGGCGGCCGCGCTCACGCTGGTGACGCCGAAGGGACCGTGGGACACGTTCGGCCTGGTGCTGCGCCCGATGGGCGTCGTGCTGGTGTTCATGCTGCCGCTCACGATCGGGCTCTACGCGATCAACATCATGGGCGCGCCGACGTTCGACGAGGTCTACGGCTACGGCCAGTACCTGACGTGGGACGAGTTCTCGGATGCGCTCTTCGCGGGGCGCGCGCGCATGCTGGTGGTCACGCTCCCCGCCGCGATGTGGACGGTGACCGGCCTCGCCGGCCTGTGGGCGACCGTGGTCGCGCCGAACCTCCCGAAGCCGGCCGCGCCGCCCCCGCCGCCGCCCGCACCCGCGCGCGGCCTCTGACTACAGCTTCACGCGATCGAAGTGCGTGAGCTCGGCGAAGCGATCGAAGCGCGCCTGGATCATGTCGCGATCGAGGCCGCGCAGGCCGTCGACCGAGAACTTCTCGACGGCGAACGACGCCATCACGCTGCCCACGATCATCGCGGTGCGGACCGTCGCCGGCGCCATGTCGCCCGCGTACGCGAGGTAGCCCATGAAGCCACCGGCGAAGCTGTCGCCGGCGCCGGTCGGGTCGCGCACGTCGGGGAGCGGCAGCGCCGGCACGCCGAACACGCCGCCCTGGTAGAAGAGCAGCGCGCCCGCGTCGCCGCGCTTGATGACGACGGAGGTCGGCCCCATCTCGAGGATGCGCGACGCGGCCTTGCAGAGGTTGTGCTCCTCGGCGAGCTGGCGCGCCTCCTCGTCGTTGAGGAGCAGCGTGTTCACCTTGGCCAGCGTCTTGATGAGCTCGGCGCGGTGGCCGCCGATCCAGAAGTTCATGGTGTCGAGCGCGACCAGCTTGGGACGCTCGGTCTGCTCGACCACGTCACGCTGGAGCGTCGGGTGGATGTTGCCGAGGAAGACCAGGTCGGCCTTGCGCTGGCGCGCCGCGAGCTGCGGCTGGAACGTCGCGAACACGCCGAGGCGCGTGTCGAGCGTCTCGCGCGTGGCGAGATCGTCGGCGTACTTGCCGACCCAGTGGAAGGTCTCGCCCGCCTTGCGCTCGATGCCCGACGTGTCGATGCCGAGCTCGGTCATCTCGTCGATGTGGCGCGCCGGGAAATCGTCGCCGACCACCGCCACCACGCTCACGTCCTGCGTGAAGTACGACGCGGCGCGGGCGATGAACGACGCCGAGCCACCGAGCAGGTCGCGGTGCATGCCGAACGGTCCGTCGATGTCGTCGAGCGCGACCGAGCCGACGATCAGGATGGAGCGGTGGGCGCTGTTGTTCTTCATGGGCGCAGGCCGTGTACCATTCCACCGCGTGCCGATCAACGACGACCCTGACGCGCTGAGCGCCGCCGGCCGGCACGCCGACGCCGCGCGCGCCGCGGCAAGTGCCGGGGATCATGCGCGCGCCGCGGGGATCTGGGAGCGGATCTGGGAGTTCACCGCGGCGGCGCGTGCGTGGCAGGCCGCGGGAGATCCCGCGCGTGCGCTGCGCGCCGCGATCGAGGCCAAGGACGAGCCGCTGGTCGACGAGCTCGGACGCGCGCTGGCGTCGACGGATGACGGCGCGCGCGTCGCGCTCGACGTGATGGCGCGACAGCGGCGGCACGGCCCCGCGGCCGAGCTGGCCGAACGACTGGGCGAGGTCGATCGTGCGATCGATCATTATCAGCGGGCGCATCGCGATCTCGATGCGGCGCGTCTGCTCGAGGGCGCGGGCCGCGATCGCGAAGCCGCGCGCGTGCTGGAGCGCGCGCTCGATCTCGTGGTCGGCGACGAACGTCCGGAAGTGCATCTGCGGCTGGGTCGCATCCTCGGCCGGCGCGGCAGCCATGACGCGGCCGCGCGCCACCTGCAGGAGGCGACGCGCCCGCCCGCGTCGGAGACGGTGGGCGCGGAGGCGCGGCGCCATCTCGTGGTCGCGCTCGCGGCGATGGGGCTGTCCGATGCCGCGCGCACGACGTTGCTCGAGCTGAGGCGCGTCGCGCCCGACACGCCGGCCGACTTGCCGCAGTTCCTGCGCAGCGCGCGCGCGGCGGCACCGGCGCCGGCGGCCGAGAAGGAGATCATCGCGGGGCGGTACCGGTTGGTCGCCCTGCTGGGCGCGGGCGCGGCCGGCCGCGTCTTCCGCGCCGTCGACGAGATCAGCGGGCGGACCGTCGCGCTCAAGATGTTTTTCGCGGCCGGCGCGCGCGGCGGCGCCGCGTACGAGCGCTTCGTGCGCGAGAGCCGCCTGGCGCAGAGCCTGCGGCACCCGGCGTTGATCGAGGTCTACGACGTGTCGCTCGATCACGGTTTCCTCGTGATGGAGTACCTGGCGGGTGGCTCGCTCGCGCAGCGCCTCGCGGCCGGCGACCGGCTGGGCGGCGCGCAGGTGCGGCGGCTCGCGCTGGAGCTACTGGGCGGGCTCGAGCTCGCGCACCATCGCGGCGTCGTGCATCGCGACGTGAAGCCGGCCAACATCTTCCTCGACAGCCGCGGCGCCGCGAAGCTCGGGGACTTCGGCGTCGCGCACCTGGTGGACCTCGGTCAGACGCAGACCGGCGGGTTGATCGGATCGCTCGCGTACATGGCGCCGGAGCAGATCACGGGCGCGCCGATCACGATCGCCGCGGACCTGTACGCGCTCGGCGTCACGCTGTTCGAGGCGCTCACCGGGCGCTTGCCGTTCCTGGGGCCCGACTTCGTGGCGCAGCACCTCGGCGAGACCGCGCCCGCGCCGAGCTCGTTGGCCGGTGATATCGCGCCCGCGTGGGACGCGATGATCGAGCGCCTGCTGCGCAAGAGCCCGACCGAGCGACACGGCTCGATCGCGGAGCTGCGCACCGAGCTCGAGGAGCTGCACCTCGGTGACCGCTCGGGACCGGCGGTGGCGCTGCCGCGACCGCGCCGCGACAGCCGTCCGCACTCGATCGCGGAGCTCGCGGCCGACGAGCCGGCGGTCGCGGAGACCGGCCGCTACCAGTTCGAGACGCCGCTCGGGCAGACGCCGGTGTCACGCCTGTATCGCGCGGTCGATCGCGTGCTCGACCGGTCGGTGGTGATCGAGCGCTTCGTCGAGGGCAGCGACGCCGACGCGACGATCGCGCGCATCCTCGTGCTCGGACGCGCGGCCACGCCGTTCGTGCAGCGCGCGCTCTCGTACGAGCGCGCGACGCGCACGATCGTGTTCGAGGCGCCGTCGGGCGCGCCGCTCGGCGAGGAAGGCAGCGACGGTCGCGAGCGCAGGCTGCCGCCGCTCGACGCGAAGGACACGCTCCGCCTGCTGAAGCGCATGGCCCGCGCCGTGACCGCGGTCCACGAGGCCGGCGGCGTGCACGGCGCGATCGGCCCGGCGACCGTCGTGATCGCGGAGACGTGGATCCCGACCATCCTCGTCTCGGGCCTGCCGCCGCCGGTCGCGGGGACGACGACCGCCGACGACGTGCGCGCGGTGATCGACGTCGTCGCGCTCGCGAGCGGCACCGCCGCCGACGCGCTGCCGAGCTGGCTCCTCGGCGCCGCCGCCGAGAGCGCCGCCACCGTCGCGCGCGTCGCCGCCATGCCGCGCGGCACCGGCGCCGAGATGTACGCCTGGGCCGACGAGATCGAGGTCACCGGCCTGCGCGCGGGGGGGACGGTGTCAACTTTCGTCAACTTTGGAGCTCCGCCCTCCGGGCAAAGTTGACGAAAGTTGACACCGTCCCCTCTTACTCAGCGCGCGACGGCGAGGAGGACGACGACGTGCAGCGCGCCGGGGCCGAGGTCGGGGTGGTCGCCCTGCGCGACGCCGACGCCGACGTGGGTGAACTGCGCGCCGCCCATGAACGACGGCGCGTCGACGCCCTCGACGTCGGAGAGGGCGGTGACCATGCTCGCGACGCGTGAGAACTTGCGGGCGACGCCGTCGAGCTCGCGCGAGGCGCGCTTGGCGGCGTCGGCATGCGGGACGCCGGTGGCCAGCCCCTGCGCGTACGTCGTCGCGATGCGATCGAGCGCCGGGTCCTCGGTGAACTTGGCGTAGGCGCGCAGCTGCTCGCGGATGCGGGTCTGCGCGAAGACGGGGTCGACCGCCGGCGGGATGCGGATGAAGACCTGCGTGACGAAGAGCTCGCGCCGGTTGGAGACCTCCTCGCCGAGCTCGATGCCGATGCCGACGTGCGTGGCCGAGCGCGACATGAGGTTCGCGCGATGGCCCGGGCTGTTCATCAGGCCGGCCTCGGCCTCGCCGATGCCGTACGCGCGCGCGATGTTCTCGAGCACGAGGCCGGTGCGGATGCCGCCGACCTTCACGCGATCGGCGGCGGTGCCGGTCGTCGCCGACACGTGACCGACCACGCCCGTGACGCGCATCTCGCGGCTGTGCGCGCGCGCGACGTCGGCGACGCGCGTGTCGAGCTCGAGCGCGGGCAGGCGAGCGGCGGCGCGGTCGCGATTCACGAGCGCGAGCATGCGCGTCTCGGCGTCCTCCACCGTCGTCACCGGCTCGACGTCGTCCAGCTCGACGGCGGCGGCCATGCGCGTCGGCGGCGCCTCGTCGCACCACACCGGGAAGTTGGCGAGCACCGTCGAGCCCGTCGCGTCGGCGGCGGTGATCTCGACCTGCTGGCGACCGCGGCGCTTGGCGCAGCTGAGCTCGGCGGCGATGGCCCCGCCCTCGCCCACGCGCAGCGCCAGGCGCTCGACGGTGCCGTCCTCGCGCGTGACGAACACGTCGGGGTCCTTGAACGAGCCGAGGATGCGCGCGTTGATCGGCGCGCGCTCGTCGGCGGCGAGCTGGCGCGGCACCGGCGCCAGCTCGAGGTAGCTCGACTGCAGCGCGACGACGATGACGTCGCCGCCTTCGCGCCGCGCCACGCCGATGCCGACGCGCGCGATGGGATCGATCTGCAGCGCCTCGACCAGGCGCGGCCGCAGCTGCTCGACGATCAGGCCGGGTTGATCGGCCGGCGCCCACACCACGAGCAGGTGCGGCGACGGCTCGACGATGCCGTTGTGCTGGAGCGCGAACTCGACCAGCGGATACGGGATGACGCCCTCGGCCGGCACCACGGTGGCGATCTGGCGCGCCGCCTCGAAGAGCCGGCCATCCGCGACCGGCACCGGAAGCGCCGCGGCCGTCGCGAGCGACGCGACCTCCGCGACGACGGCATCGCCGACCGGCGAGCTCGGCGGCACGCTGCGCGGCGGATCGTTGTACGCGCGCGTCGCCGCCGCCGCCGGCGCGAGCTCGATGGGCGCGTTCGAGACGACCCTGGGCGCGCTGCCGCTTCCGGCGCCGGCGCCCTTGCGCCAGCTGGGCTGGCCGCCGACCTTGCGCTGGCCGCTCGGACAGGCCGCGACGGCGACGAGCAGGACGGTCGCCAGCGCGGCGCGAGAGCACATCGCGTTCACATTAACACGCGCTCGGCACCGACGCCCCGCGCTCGGTCAATTGGGCGCAGCAGGCTGCGCGGGCGCGGCTGGCGTCACGCGCTTCGGCGACAGCGTCGCGGGCGCCTTCTCCGCCTTCGGGGGCGGCGTGGTCGCGGGCGGCGGCGGCGCCGGCGGCGTCGCGGGCGGCGTCTCCGGCGTGGGCGGCGCGGGCGGCGGCGCCGTGTTGCCGGCGGCGTCCGCGAACGTGAGCGTCAGCATCCGGTCGAGCGAATGCCAGTCGCTGAAGCGGATCCGGTTCCACGATGCGGCCGTCGGCTTCCCGTCCTTGCCGTAGTCGGCGCGGACCACGTTGAACTTCCACACGTCGCCCGGCTGCGGCGGGATGCGCACCGCCATGTTCGCGTCGCTGCCCTTCACCGCCGCGAGTGGGATCGCGAGCTCCGCGTCCCAGCCCTGATCGTCGTCGTTCGGCGAGTTCAGCGTGCCGCGCACGTTCACCGCCGTCTTCATGTTCGCCCCGTAGCCGAGGTCGCTCTGCGGGCGCACCGTCGGAAACCACGCGTCGAAGTGCACGTTCTGCGGGCTCACCTGCAGCTCGACGTAGCCCTTGCCGTTGCCGTCGGCGTCGATGAACGCCTCGATCACGTCGGCCTTCCAGATCGTGTCGTCGTTCTTGGTGTACGTGCTGCTCACGTCGTCGTCCTCGGCCGACACGAACAGGTACAGGTTCTCGTCGTCCCACGTCACCTTCGCCGACGTCGGGCCGCGCGGCTCGGGGCCGCCCTCCGCGGTCTGGAACGCCGCGGTGCCGCTCGCGTTGCCCCACGACGCGTCGTCGGCCTTGCCGTCGATGTTGATCGCGCCGATCGACTTCTTCGCGACCAGCTGCCCCGGCAGCGGCGCGGCCTTCGACACGTCGATCGTGAACGTCGCTACGGTCAGCGCACGATCCTTCGACTCACCGCCGCTCACGTCCATGCGGTCGGTGATCTTGTGGCCGCCCTTCTTGTAGATGCCGACGACGAGCCTGGCCGTCGGCGAGCGCCAGTCCTTGCGCAGGATGAAGGTCTGCGGATCGCGGATGATCTGGCCCGCCGCCCACTTGTCGGACGTGTGGCCCTTGCGCATGTCGGTCAGGTCGACATTGGCGAAGTTGTTGTCGTCACCGACGAGGTGCGAGAACACCTTCCAGTCCTTGCCCGGCGGGACGTTCACCTGCCAGTAGTGCGTGATCACGACCTTGTCGCCGGGCGCGACCTGGCTGCGCTCGATCGTGTTGCCGAGGTACGTGACCTTGCCGTCGAACACCGCGCCGACCGGATTGCCGAGGTCAGCCGGCGGCGCCGTCAGCAGGTTCTCGGCGACCATCGCCGGATCGACGGGCGGCGCCGGCGGCGCCTTGTCGACGCACGCCACACACGCGACGGCCGCGACGCCCGAGAGGAATGATCCGAGGGCCTTCCACATGGGCCCGCGTTGTACCACTAGAAGCGCAACACCGTCGCGCCGCCACCACCGCCGGGCGCCGGCGCGGGGCCGTCGGGCAGCGGCATCGTCAGGCGGAACTCGTTGCCGGAGCTGTCGTCCTGCGCGAGCACGATGAGCACGTAGAGGCCCACCGCCGCGACCACCCAGAACACCGGGCTCTTGTAGAACGGCTTGTTCTTCTTCGGGGCCGGTTCGCCGCCGCCGCCGGGCGGGGGCGCGCCGCCGCCGTTCGAGGGCGGAGCCGCGCCGGCGCCTGCACCACCCGCGTACGCGGGCAGCGGCGACGCGCCGCGCATCACGGCGAGATCGACGCCGGCAACGCGATCGAGATCGGGATCACCGGTTGGCCCGTACGACGTCTTCGGAGCGCCGGTTCCGACGCCGACACCCGTGCCCGTGCCGACACCGACGCCGGTGCCGCCGCCGTTGGCCTCGGCGAGACGCCGCGCCTCCTCGGCCCGGCGCGCCTCCTCGGCCTTGCGGGCCTCCTCGGCAGCGATGCGATCGGCCTCGGCCTTGGTCGCCGCGCCTTTTGCCGCGGCGTCGAGACGCGCGAGCGCGGCCTCGACCTCGGCGCGGTTGGGCGCGCTCGGCTGGCGATCGAGGTACGAGCGGTAGTAGCGCACCGCCTGCGCCGGATCGTCGAGGCGCTCGTACGCGAGCGCGATGTTGAAGTCGTTCACCGCCGAGGGCGCGAGGTTGTCGGCCGCCGAGAACTCGGCGATCGCACCTCGGAAGTCACCGGCGTCGAACCGCGACTTGCCGTTCATGTAGTGCGTGCGTGCCTCCGCGCGCGGATCACCTTGTGCCCACGCCGGTGATGACGTGGCGGCGGCGATCGCGAGCAGGAAGATGAACAGGATCGAGTGGCGAGCTCTCATGAGGACCTCGTGGACGGGCGGGCGGATGGGATCCGTCCGATCTTGCCAGAAGCGTGACCCGACGGCGCGACGACTGCAGGCTCCGCGGATGGACATGTGATCGACGTCGCGACTCCGGGCACGGCCACCTACTGCATGCAGTCTTCGTGGAGCGGGTTGGCCTCGCAGAACGTCTTTGATCTCCCGCCGCTGCCGGTGCCACCACTGCCACCGCCGCCGCCGCCCCCACCGCCGCCGCCGCCACCCTTCGGCTTGAGCGTGATGTCGATGCGGTCCTCGGTGCCGTCGATCTCGCGCTTCTCGTCCTTGAAGCCGGACGCCGTCACCTTGATGGACTTGGACTCGCCCGGCTTGACCTTCACCTGCTGCGGCGACTTGCCGAGCTTCTTGCCGTCGACGTAGATGACCGCGCCGCGCGTCGCGACGACGACCATCACGCTGGTGGGCTCGATGACGTCACCGCCACCACCCCCGCCGGTGCCGGCGTCGATCTCGAGCGGAGGCGGCGTCACCGCACCCGCGTCGATCTCCTCCGCAGCCTGCGAGCCGGTGCCGTCGCCGGTACCGCCACCGCTGCCCGCCGTCGAGCCGGCGTCGATCTCGGTCAGCGGCTTCGTGCCGGTGCCGTCGCCGCCGCCCGTCGCCGTGCCGCCGCCCGTCGCCACGCCACCGCCGGCGCCCGCGTCGACGACCAGCGCGATGTCGGTGCCGGTCGCGCTGCCGCCACCGTTGGCGTCGTCCTTGTTCTTGTTGCCGAACAGGACGAACGCGGCGGCGCCACCGCCGACCACGAGGATGATCACGATCACCGCGATGAGGCCGGCCTTGCTGCTCGGCTTCTGCATCGCGACGTTCGAGCCGTCGGCCGCGTAGGCGCCGCTCGGCGAGCCACCCATGTACGGCGGGTGCATCGGTCCGGGCCCGCTCATCGGTCCCGGTCCGCCGTGCATCGGCGGCTGACTGGGCGGCGGCATCATTCCCGGCCCATGGCCCGGCCCATGGCCCGGCCCATGCCCCATCGCGCCCGGCGGACCGCCCGCCATCATCGTCGGCGCGCTCGACGCACCCGGCGGCATGCCGCCCGGCGGGCCCATCGGCCCTGGCCCCGGCCCGTGCATCGCGCCCGGCCCCGGTCCGTGCATCGCACCCGGCCCGTGCGCCGGCGCGTGCGCCGGCCCGTGCGCCGCCCCGGCCGTCGCCATCGCGCCCGTCGCCGCCGGCATCGCGCCGGTGCGCGGCGTGAACGCCTCCATGTACGAGCTCATGCCCGCGCCCGCCATCGTGCGGTACACGCCGACGAGCGCGTTCACGAGCTCGTCCATCGAGCGGTAGCGCTTCTCCGGATCCTTCGCGAGGCACTTCGTGATGATCTCGGCGAGACCGGGCGGCAGCTCGCGACCCGCCTTCGCGGCGCGCTGCGCGACCGGCTCGGGATCGGTCGTGATGTGCTGCGTGAGGATGCCCATGAACGACTCGCCCTGGAACGGCAGCGAGCCGGCGAACACCTCGTACATGATCACGCCCATGGCGTAGACGTCGACGCGCCCGTCGACGCCCTGCCCGAGCGCCTGCTCGGGCGCCATGTAGAACGGCGTGCCGAAGATCGTGCCGGTGCGGGTCAGGTTGTTCGCGCCGTCTTGCCCCGCGACCTTGGCGATGCCGAAGTCGAGCAGCTTGGGCACGTCCTCGCCGTTGGGCCCGACGGTGACGTAGATGTTCTCGGGCTTCATGTCGCGGTGCACGATGTTCTTCGCGTGCGCCGCGGCCAGACCGTGGCCGGTCTGGATGAGGATGTTGAGGAGCCGATCGTTCGACATCGGCTCCTTGATCATGTCGTTGAGCGGAGCGCCCTTCAGCAGCTCCATGCACAGGTAGATGCGGCCGTCCTTCAGCTGACCGAAGTCATCGATGCCGATGATGTTGCGGTGACCGATCGACGACGCCGAGCGCGCCTCCTGTCGGAAGCGCGAGACCGCCTCCTGGTTCGAGACAATCTCCGGACGGAGCAGCTTGATCGCGACCTTCTTGTCGATGTGGATGTGCTCGGCGGCGTAGACCTCGCCCATGCCGCCTTCGCCGAGCTTCTTGATGATCTTGTAGCGGTTGTCGAGCACCTCGCCGACCAGCGACGCCTCGGCGCCGTCCGCGGCCGCGCCCATCTCGGTCGATGACCCGGCCGCCGGCATGCCCGCCGACGATCCAGCCGCAGGCGACGCCGTCCCGGATCCCGTCCCCAACCCCCCTGACCCGCCCATCCGCGTGGGGGCGCCTGGTTTTCCGCCTGAGCTCATTGGCCGCCGAGTATAGCGCGAAGATCAGGGGGAATCAGGCGGTTCGCACCGGCCGGTGCCAGCCTCCGCGTCCATGGCATTGATGACGCAGACGGTGCCGTTCGGGCACGGCGGCAGGTCGGGACGGCCGCACGCGTCGGCGGGCGGTGGCGACGCTCCGCCGGCGAGCACGCACTGGCCGCTCACGCATCGCGGCGCGTCGCCGGGGTTGCACGTCGAGACGCCGGGACACGACTCGTTGCCGGTGCAGCCGAGGCCGTCGTCGAAGCCGTCGCGGCTGGTGGCTGGCACCGCCGTGTCGGTGCCGCCGCGATCGCATCCGCAGCAGTCGGCGCGCGTGCGCACGCAGTCGGTGTCGACCTGGCAGCTCGGCTGCGCGCCGCCGTTGGCGCACTCGCACGTGGTGCAGCCGGCGGGGTCAACGGCGAAGCCGGTCGGGCACGACTCGTCGCACGCCGAGGGCGCGCACGCGGCGACGCACACGCCGCTCGTGTCGTCGCAGCGCGCGACGAGCGCGGGGCAGTCGGCGGGCAGCGGGCAGTCGACCTGCTCGCACGCGTCGCCCCAGCCGCTGTCGCTGCGCACCGCGAAGGTCGGGCAGTCGCAGCACGACGGGCCGGCGAGCATGCACTCCGCGTCGGCCGAGCACGCGTCATTGCCGCGGATGTCGTCGCCGGGGTCGTACGCGCCGGCGTCCTCGCTCGCCGCGAAGACGCACCCGGCCCAGAGGGCGAGGCAGGCGGTCAGCGCGACGCGAAACATCCGCCCCATCTCATCAAATCCTGTGCCGCGCGCAACCCCCGGGAGTTGCTCGGCGGCGCCACGGTTTCCTGAGGGGATCAGACCCGAGCCGTAGCTTGCGTTTCGTGGGTGCAAAGATCATCACGAAGACCGATCGGGCGATGGAGGACCAGCTCCTCGCCGTTGCCAACGACCCCGAGCGCGCCGACACGCTCGCCAAGGCGCGCGCCTTCAAGCGCACGTGGATCGAGCTCGCCGATGCGCTCGCGCGCGTGCAGAAGCAGACGTCGTGGGAGCGCTGGGGCTTCACCGATTTCGACGCCTACTGCCGGAAAGAGCTCCACCTCCGCCAGTCGACGGTGGCCAAGCTGCTCGGCAGCTTCCGCTTTCTCGAGTCGGCGGCGCCCAAGGTCCTCGAGCGCGCGCGCACGCAGCCCAACGCGCCGGTGCCGTCGCTCGCAGCGGTGCAGTTCGTCGAGAAGGCGACCGAGCGCGGCGCCGCCGACGACGAGACCATGCAGACCATCCGC
>DATLEB010000348.1:0-9973 GCA_035525615.1 Kofleriaceae bacterium
GGCGGCGGTCGGCGTCGATCGCGACGGCAAGCTCGTGATGATGCACGTGCGCGCGCCGTTCCTCATGCGCGAGGTGTCGGCCGCCCTCGCCCGCCCCGAGCTACGGCTCGCCGGCGCCCTCTTCGTCGAGGGCGGCCCCGAGGCGACCGTCGTCGTCGACGGCGCGGCCGGCGACCTGCTGCTGGTCGGCAGCTTCGAGACCGGCTTCGTCGAGGACGACGCCAACGTGCAGCCCTGGACCCTGCCCAACCTCGTCGCCCTCGAGAAACGCTGAGGGGTCACTCTCCTGGGTCGCAACACTGGACGAACACTGGTGAATTTGACCCCAATGTGTTCGGCGATTCGGCGAAACACATTGGGGTCTATTTTCGCAACCATCTCAGACCTTTGCGACCCAGGAGAGTGACCCCTCTCATCCGTCGCGCGCGGGGTCGGGCGGGGCCGGCGGCAGGCGGCACAGCGCGGTGCTGATGGTGGCGAGGCGATCCTGCGCCGCGCGATCGAGCGCGGCGGGTGCGGGCTTCTTCTCGTCGAGGCGGTGGAAGTAGCGGCCGGTGATGCCGGCGAGCGCGGGCGCGAGGGCGAGGTGGAGCGAGGGGCGCGCGCCGTCCGTGGGCGTGAGGCGCTGGCCCCGGTCCCACGTGCCGGGCGGCTGGTGGCGGAGCAGCTGGGTCGCGACCACGCCGGGGTGGCACGCGTTGGCGGTGACGCCGGTGCCGGCGCGCGGAGCTCCGAACGAGCGCGCGAGCCAGAGGGTCCACAGGACGTTGGCCAGCTTCGATTGCGCGTACGCGTCGGTGCCGTCGTACCGGCGCTCGAGCTGGAGGTCGTCCCAGTGCATGGTGCCGCGCGCGTGCAGGCCCGACGACACGACGACGATGCGCGCGCCGCCGTCGCGGCCGGTCGCGACGAGACGCTCGCGCAGCTGCTCGACCAGCGCGAAGTGCGCGAGGTGGTTCACGCCGAACGCGAGCTCGAAGCCGTCGGCGGTCTTGCGCCGACCGCCCGGCCAGACGCCGCCGTTGCAGACGACGACGTCGATGCGCGGCAGCTCGGCCAGCGCGCGCTCCGCGAAGCTGCGCACCGACGAGAGTCTCGCCAGGTCGAGGGTCCACGCCTCGACGGCGGCGCCCATGCCGTGCACCGCGGCGCCGCCCTTCTTCACGTCGCGGCAGCCGGCGATGACGCGCATCCCGGCCGCGGCGAGGCCGCGCACGGTCTCGAGGCCGATCCCGCCGGCGCCGCCGGTCACGATCGCGACGCGCTGCGCGGCGTCGCTCACGGCGTCACAGGAGCGGCGCGCCCGTGAGCGCGGCGACCTTCTCGCGCTCGACGCCCGGTGCGAGCTCGATCACCTTGAAGCCCTCGCCGACCGGGTCGAACACGCCGAGCTCGGTGATCACGCGCGCCACGACGCGCGTCGCCGTGAGCGGGTAGTTGCACGCGCGGACGAGCTTGTGCTCGCCCTCCTTGGTCGCGTGCTGCATCAGCGCGACGACGCGGCGACATCCCGACGCCAGATCCATGGCGCCGCCGATGCCCATCACGCGCCCGCCCGGCACGGCCCAGTTGGCGAGGTCGCCGCCGGCCGACACCTGCATCGCGCCGAGGATGGCGAGATCGACGTGCCCGCCGCGGATCATCGCGAACGACGACGCGGAGTCGAACGTCGAGCCGCCCGGCAAGACCGTCACGGTCTGCTTGCCGGCGTTGATCAGGTGCGGGTGCTCGTCGCCCTCGAACGGGAACGGCCCCATGCCGAGCAGCCCGTTCTCGGAGTGCAGGAACGCATGCCCCTCGGGCAGATAGTCGGCGCACAGCGTGGGCAGGCCGATGCCGAGGTTCACGATCGAGCCCTCGGGGATCTCGAGCGCGGCGCGCCGCGCCATGTCTTCCTTCGAATACGTCATGGGGCGCTCCGCTTCCGCACGGTGCGGAACTCGATCGGATCCTCGTGCTCGCGGACCTCGACGATGCGGTGAACGTAGATGCCGGGAAGGTGCACGTCGTCGGGATCGATGGCGCCCACGTCGACGAGCTCGTCGGCCTCGACCACCGTCGTGCGCGCCGCGGTCGCCATCACCGGCGCGAAGTTCTTGGCGGTGCGGTAGAAGCGCAGGTTGCCGAAGCGATCGACCTTCTGCGCGCGCACGAGCGCGAAGTCCGCGGGCAACGCGCGCTCCATGATGTAGCGGCGTCCGTCGAACTCCTTGGTCTCCTTGCCCTCCTCCACCACGGTGCCCACACCGGTCGGCGTGTAGAACGCCGGGATGCCCGCGCCGGCGGCGCGCATGCGCTCGGCCAGCGTGCCCTGCGGCGTGACCTCGACCTGGATCGTCCCAGCCGCCATGCGCGAGTGCAGATCCTCGTTGGTGCCGAGGTAGCTGCACACGACCTTGCGCACGAGCCCGGCCTTTAGCCACGTGGCCAGGCCCTTGCCGATCGCGCCCGCGTTGTTGGACACGAGCGTCAGGTCCTTCGCGCCACGCGCGACCACGCCGGCGATGAGCGCCTCGGCGTTGCTGCACAGGCCGAAGCCGCCGACCATCACGGTCATGCCGCTCTCGAGCCCGTCGAGCGCGGCGGCGACCGAGTCACGCACCTTGTTGTGATGACGTCCCTGCACTTTCAGATTCCTCCGAACGCGGCGACCGCAGCGTCGCCGAAGCTGCGCATGCCCGTGACCAGCTCGAGCTCGCTGATGCACAGCGGCGGCGCGAAGATCGCGGTGCCGCGCTTGCCGTCGACGTGAAGCGAGAGCTTGCGCGCGACGAGCTCCTTGCCGAGCGCGGCCCACGCCGACGCCGGCGCGCCGTCGATCTCGAGCGCCGCCAGGAGGCCCATGCCGCGCGTGAACGACTTCACGGCGAGGCGCCGCGCGATGAGGTTCACCTCGTCGAGCAGCACCGGCCCGAGCTTGGCCGCGTTGTCGTACATGCCCTCGTCCTCGTAGACCTGGAGCGTCTCGAGCGCGGCGGCGCACCCCGTGGGGTGACCGTAGTAGGTGAGCCCGCAGGCGAGCATCTCGTCGTCGAAGTGCTTCGCCACGCGCTCGTGCACGATGACGGCACCGATCGGCTGATAGCCCGACGCGAGCCCCTTGGCGCACGTGATGATGTCGGGCACCACATCCCAGTGCTGGAACCCGAACGGCAGGCCGGTGCGGCCGAAACCGGTGAGCACCTCGTCGGCGATGAGCAACGCGCCGTCGCGGTCGCACGCCTCGCGCACGATCGGCCAGTACTCGGGCGGCGGCACGAGCACGCCGTTCGCGCCCGGCACCGGCTCGAGGATCAACCCCGCGAACCCGCCGCCCTCGAGCTTCATGACCTCGCCGATGTTGGTCGCGCACTCGCGCCGGCAGGTCGCGAGCTCCTTGCCGAACGGGCAGCGATCGCAGTAGCAGTCCTGCACGTGCACCACGCCCGGGATGCCGGGCTCCAGCGGCGGACGGCGCCAGTCGCCGGTGAGCGTGAGCGCCCCCATCGACGCGCCGTGATAGCTGCGGTAGCGCGACATCATCTTCAGGCGCCTGGTGACGAGCCGCGCGATCTTCATCGCGTTCTCGTTGGCCTCGGCGCCCGACAGACAGAAGAAGACCTTGGAGAAACCGGGCCCCGCCATCGCGAGCAGCTTCTTGGCCAGCTCGACCTTGGCCGGGAACACCGTCGACGGCGACGCGAGGCACAGGTCGTCGGCCTGCCGCTTGATCGCGTCGATGATCCGCTTGTGGCCGTGGCCGGCGTTCACCTGGTAGCTGAGCGCGCCGAGGTCGAGCCAGCGCCCGCCGTCCGACGTCGTGAACCACGCGCCCTGCCCGCCCGTCATCTCGACCCCTCTGGCGGCCTTCTGGGCGGTCCACGTGAAGAAGAACGGATACTCGGTATCGCTCATCGCGCGCTCACTACTCTAGACGTGGAATCGTTCGGCCGCGACGTTGGTGACGAAGCCGGCCTGCGCCCAGACCTCGCCGGTGTCGAGGTTCATCGCGACGGCGCCGCAGGTGGCGGTGCCGTGCGGGTTCTCGGGCGTCGCCATGTTGGTCATGACGCTCTTGGGCCAGCCTTCCTGCGAGCCCATGCGCGTCCACACGTCGGACAGGTCGGCGATGGGCCGCGCACCGAGCGAGCCCTCGAGCCACGTCATCCGCTCGCGCGTCGTGGACGTGGCGGTGATCGACGACACGGCCGCCACCTCGGGATCGAGGCAGTGATTGGTGTGGCAGTAGGACGCGCCGACGGGCAGACGCTTGCGCAGCACGCCCGACGTCTCGATCGCGAAGGCGTCGCGCGGGTCGGCGACCATGTAGTGGTGGCCCGAGCCGACCGGGCTGCCGAGCACGAGGTCGCGTGCGGCGGCGGCGGTGGGCTGATGCAGCGCGCGGCGCACCATGGCCGGCCAGACGACGCCGACGGTGGCGTCGTTCGAGTTGAGGTTGTTGATCGCCACGGCCAGGCGCGCGGTGCTCATGCCCGTGAGGCCGAGGCAGCCGGTGAGCGTGAAGACCCACGCCTCGGGGCCCTCGGCCGAAGCGGGCACGTGCAGCATCATCACGTACGGGATCGCCGTGGCGTGCATGTCCCAGGTCTGCGCGAGGATCCGACCGGTCGGCGTCTGGGCCCAGATGACCGAGCAGCCGCCGTCGGCGTCTGGCACCTGCTCGGGCGCCGGCCGCCACGTCGACGGGTCGGGCGAGAGGTCGCGCAGGTCGGTGTAGTGGTTGCAGACCACGGCCTCGGCCGGCGAGATGTTCGCGCCCTCGGCGATGCCCAGCAGCTCCTCCGACAAGCCGGCGTGGTAGCGCGCCAGCACCGGCAGGTGCGCCTCGGCCGCGGCGAGCACGCTCGCGCGGTCGGGGAACGCACCGACGCGCGTGCACAGGTACGTCCGGATCGCGGACAGCGACTGCACCTCGCCGCGGAAGCTCTCGCCGTGGATCTGGCCCCAGCGTCGCGGCGGCGCGCCCGCCGGCAGCTCGAGCGTGCGCACTAGGCCAGCTCCGCCAGCGCCGCCTGCAGCCGCTCGCCGACGAGCGCGGCCTGGTCGAGCGCCGGGACGACGGCGAGCCGTCCGCCCGGGAAGCGGCGCAGGACGACGCCGCGATCGCGGCAGTGCGCGAACACCGCGTCCGCCTGGTCGCCGGCCTCGATCACGCGATAGAGGCCGAGGCCCGACGACGGCAGCTTCTGTCGGACCGTCTCCAGCGCCGCGTCGAGCGCCGCCGCCCCGGCCGCCACGTCGACGTGACGCGCGGCGCGCAGCTGGTGATGGTTGCGCACCAGCGAGAGCTCGTCGCCGTCCCACGTCGACACCAGCGCGAGCGGCGTCGCCACGAACCAGCGCGACGCGACGTGCAGGTAACCGGTCTGCGCGCCGCCCCACCACGCGATGACGTCGGGCCGCAAGCCCGACGCGCCGGCCGCGAACGCGCCCAGGCCCGAGCGATAGCCGCAGGTCGTGTTCTCGACGGCGATCATGGGCAGGTCGAGCTCGTCGCGCAGCGCCGCCAGCGCCGCCGTGAAGTCGCGCGGCAAGACGCGCCCGGTGCGCTCCTGGCACGGCTCGTAGAAGAAGCCGTACACGTGCTCGGCGCCGCCGGCCGCCTCGACCGCCGCGCGCAGGGCCGCGATCGACGCCGCCATGCCGACCTGCGCGGGATGCGGGATGCGCGGCCACGCGAAGTGCGGCGGACCACCGCGGTGCACCTCGGGGTCGGACAGCGAGCGGCAGGTCGCGGCCGTGTGGCCGTAGTACCCGCCGGCGAGGCCGATCGCGACCTTCGCCTTCTTGCGCGTGCCCTTGAGCAGACGCAGCGCCTTGTCGACGGTCTCGTCGCGCGACGACGTCAGGTAGATGTGCGGCAGCTCGGGACAGAGCGCGCCCACCCACTCGATCGCCCGCACCATGCCGGGCGTCACGTAGTTCATGAGCGTGATCTTGTTGACCGCCGGGCCGTAGAGCAGGCCCGACGACTCGGCGACGCGCAGGCTCTCCGGCGCGGTCGCGAACACGCGCGTGAGCCCCGTCGCCGCGTCGAGCGCGCCCGCCGGCGCCGCGGGCGTGCCGGTCTGGGCCCAGCGCGTACGACCGCTCGCCACGACCTCGGCGCGCCGCACCGGATCGGGCGCGATGCCGCCGAGCGGGATGCGGTAGTAGAGCGCCTGGCCCTCGGGATCCTCGTACTGGCCGGTGAGGATCGACACGACGTGCGCGCCGAACACGCGGTTGAGGTGCGTCATCTGCGCGGTGCGACCGATGCGGTTGCGCCCCGTGACGTGGCGATAGCGCGGCTGCCCGTCGGCGGCCTTGCGCGCCTGCGCATCGCGCAGCTGCAGCTCCTTGATGCGGCGGCCGATGCCGGTGCCCTGGAACCCCGGCGCGACCGTGACCGACACCGAGTACATCGTGTTGGCGTGGCCGAGCAGCGGGTCACCGTCGCAGCCCTCGACGTCCTTCGAGGCCTCGAGCGGCGCACCGATCGCGAAGCCGACCAGCGTCATCGCGCCGTCCACCTTCTTCTCGGCGATGACCACCGAGCCCTCGGCGTCCTCGAGCGCGGCGCGGATCTCGGCGGGCGGCGTGCGCCGCGCCGGCTCGTACACCTGGTACTCGATGTCGAGGATCGCGGGCAGGAGCGCCATCGCCTCGGTCGGCGGCACGATCCGGAACGTGACGTCGTCGGGGATGACCGGCGCCTTCACGGGCGGCGGCTCGAGGATGTCCTCCCACTCGGGCGGCTTCTGGCCCGGGTGCGCGTCGATCCACGACAGCGAGCGGCGCACGCAGTCGAACAGCAGGTCGATCTCGCGGACGCTGTACGTCTCGGCGAGGCGATAACGCGCGGTCTTCGTGCCGGCGGCGAACACGATCGCGCCGCGCCAGAAGCGCTGGCCGATGAACGCGTCGAGGTGCGCCGGCGTCGGCAGGTCGAAGGCGAAGGCGTAGCCGCACGCGCGCGGGTGCGAGACCAGGTGCGGGAACGCGCGGGCCACGGCCTCGAGCCGGGGCTCGACCAGCTTCTCGATGCGCTGCGCCGCGTGCGACGTGGACATCATCTCGGCGTGGATGCGGCCGCGCACCAGCGACGCGTTGTGCGCGCTCGACGGCTCGGGGTCCTCGAAGCGCGACATCACGACGCCGACCTGCGCGCGCTTGGCGAATGTCACCACGTCCGGGTAGTCGGGCTGCCCGCGGTGCGTGAGCAGGCGGAAGCGCGAGTGCCACGCGAAGCCGCCGCCGAGCCCGAAGCCGGTCTGCACCTCGTCCATGACGAGGAGCGTGTCCATGCGGCGCGTGAGCAGGCGCAGCGCGCGGAAGAAGCGCTCGGTGCCGTAGCGATCACCGCCCTCCGACTGCATCGGCTCGATGATCACGCACATGTACTGACCGGTCGCGAGCTCGTCGTGCACGCGCTTCAGGCTCGCCACCTCGGCGGCGAGGAGCGCGTCGTTCTTGGGATCGCCGTAACGCTCGACGAGATCGTCCATCTCACCGGCGGCGCATGCGGCGTAGAAGCCGCCGGGCGCGGACGGCTCGTCGCCGGGCGCGTTCCACACCGGGAACGGCGCGAACGTGGCCTCGTAGCCGGGGAGCTCGTACGGCGCGCGCTTGGCCGGCGAGTGCGTGGCGTGGAGCGAGAGCAGGAGGCGGCCGTGGAAGCTGCCCTCGAACGCGAGGATCCGGGTCGCGTCCTTGCGCGTGCAGTTGAGGCGCGCGAGCGCGAGCGCCTTCTCGTTGGCCTCGGCGCCCGAGGCCGTGAACATGACGTGCGGCAGTCCAGGCACGAGGTGGCGCAGCGTCGCTGCGTACTCGGCGGCGGCCCAGGTCTCGCCGACCGACGTGTCCTCGTTGGTGGCGAGCGTGTCGCCGAACGCGCCCTCGACGAGGCCGCGCACGACGGGATCCTCGGCGAAGCCGCCGCACACCGTCGCGGTCTGGCTCATGCCGTCGAGGATCGAGAGCGGCTCCTTGTCGACCGACACGAACCACGGGCCCGCCGAGCGGAGGTGATCGAACACCGCCGGCTTCTTCTCGCGGACGACGCGGTCACCCGCGTAGAGGCGGATGAGCCACGAGTCGGACGTCGGCATCTGTCCGCCCTTCGGACGGCGCAGGCCCATGGGACGCGCGTCCTCGACGAGCGAGCGCGCCGCCTCGGTGGCGTCCTCGGAGGCGTGCTGCCGCTCGAGCCGGTCGAGATCCCACGCCGGCAGGTGATCGGCGAGCATCGGGTGCGTCGCGATCGTCCCGATGACGTTGTCCTGCACGGCCACCGGCACGACGACGTTGCGATGCGCCATCGAGCCCGCCGGGCGGTAGTTGCCGCTCTTGCCGGCGCCGCCGAACGGCAGGCGTGGGCTGGCCAGGTTGGTCGAGCGGTTGCGATTCAGGATGCCGCTCGTGGTCTCGCGGTAGAAGCGCTCGAAGCGTTCGCTCGAGCCGGTGAAGACGGCGTTGGCGAAGCCGTACGGCGAGGCGTTGATGACGCCGATGGCCTCGTCGTCGGAGTCGACGACCTCGAGGCCGAGGTCGGGGCCGAACAGCTCGACGTCGGTGTAGCCGGCGATGTGGTGCTTGCCGTCGGGGAGCTTGTGCAAGGACGCCGTGCGGTAGTAGCCGCCGGCGACGCGCTCGCCGGCGACGATGGGCTCGGCCCCGCCCTTCTTGCCGGCCTCGAGCGCGGCCTCGAAGCGATCGCGGCCCAGCGCCGTCGCGAGCGGACCGGCGAAGCTGCGCGCGTCCTCGGGATCGCCGAACTGGAGCTTCGGCGCGGCGGCGCGCAGCGCATCGAGGAGCGCACCGGCGAGCTTCCGGTGCACGAGGACACGGTCGGTCGCGGTGCAGCGCTGGCCGGCGGAGAGGTACCCGCCGACGAGGATCTCGTGCGCGGCCTGGCGCACGCTGGCGTCGTCGAGCACGACGACGGTGTTCTTGCCGCCCATCTCGAGCGCGACGAGGAGCTCGGGGCGATCGAGCGCGGCCTCCTGGATGCGGCGACCGACGGCGTAGCTGCCCGTGAAGCAGAGGCCGTGCACCGCCGGATCGGCGACGAGCGCGGCGCCGACGGCGCCGGTGCCCTGCACCAGGTTGAACACGCCGGCGGGGAGGCCGGCGGCCTGCACGGTCTCGGCGTAGCGCTGCCCGACGAGCGGCGTGATGTCCGACGGCTTCACGACGACGGCGTTGCCGGCGAGGAGCGCGGGCACGACGTGCGCGTGGCACAGGTGGACGGGGTAGTTGTACGGACCGATGACGGCGACGACGCCGAGCGGGTGATAGCGGAGCTGCTCGTGCGGCGAGCCGGCGATGGCGCCCTCGCGCAGGTCGGCGGTGAGCAAGCCGCGCGCGACGTCGAAGCGCGCGAGCACGGTGGCGACCTCCTGCTGCGCCTCGCTGCGGAGCTTGCCGGTCTCGAGGACGATCGCGTCGGCGAGATCCTTCGCGCGCGCGGCGATGGCGTCCTTCCACTTCGCGAGCACGGCGGCGCGGTCGGCGATCGACAGGCGACCCCACGCGACCTGAGCCGCGGTCGCCGCGGCGGTCGCGTCCTTCACCGCGTCGGTGGACGCGCCGGTCTCGAACACGACGGCCCCGTCGGCCGCAGGGTTGCGCGACACCAGGGCAGCGCCGCTCGGCGCCACGAACACCCCACCGATGAAGTTACCTAGCGCTTGCACCGAGGCGTCGTACCGTTCCGCGGCCCAGGGGTCAAGGTGAGCCAGGACTCAGGCTCGGCCCGAGCTCCAGCGAACGTGTTCGCTGGAGAGGGCGCCCCGTCACGATCCCGGCGCGGATGCCAAAACTGTAGGCAATCCAACCTCTTATACCGAGCGCGCGCACACGCTCGGCGTTTCACCTTCCCGCGATCTACTCTCCGACGCGCGGGTGGTATAGACCCTCGCACCCCGGAATGCCCGCGCTCGTGTTCATCGCCGGCCCCAATGCGGGCCGCCGCTACAAGCTAGCGGAAGGC
>DATLEB010000013.1:0-12333 GCA_035525615.1 Kofleriaceae bacterium
CCGGCTACCGCTGCGGCCGATCCGGCACCGGACTTCGTCGCCGCCGCGACCTTCGCCGCCGCCTTCTCCCGCTCGCTCCCGCTCGTGCGCGTCCACCACAGCGCCGCGATGGCGAACGCGCCGATCGCCAGGATCGCGATCGCAGCGATGCGCCACTTGCCGGCCGGCGCCTCGTCGAAGCCCGCCACCACCGGCACCGGCACGCCCGTCGGAATCGGCGCCGGCGTGAGCAGCGGCGACGGGGTGGGCGAGCGCACGACCTCGATCTCCGGCGACGTGTCCACGGGCGCAGCGGCCGGCGTGCGCCAGTCGGCCACCGTCGGCATCGCCGCGCGCGGGTTCAGCGCCTCGGCGCCCAGCATCCGCTCGACGCTCGGGATCGACGGCTCGGTCTCCTCGGCGCGCAGCGGTAGGCGATCGAGCGCGTCCATCCCATTCGCGCCGGCGAGCATCGACGACGTCGCGGCGGTCGGCGCGCGCAGGTCGGTGTCGCCGCCATCGTCGTCGAAGCGGCGGTCGTTCAGGCGCACCTCGTTCCCGCACCGCTCCCACACCACGTGCACGATCTGATCGTTGGTCGCCGGCTGCTCCGGCAACAGCGCCTCGAGCATCGCGCGCCGCAGCTCCGCCGCCGTCGCGAACCGCTGCGGCCGCTCCACGCGCAGCGCGTGTGCGATCACCGCGTCGAGCCGCGCGTGCACCGGGCCCATCCCGGCCAGCTTCGGTACCTTCGCGTTGCGGATCCCGTCGACGGTATCCGCCGGTCCACCGCCGCCGAACAGCCGCTTGCCCGTCAGCAGCTCCCACAGCACCACGCCCAGCGCCCACACGTCCGTGCGCCGATCGAGCGACTCGGCCGCCAGCTGCTCGGGCGACATGTACGTGAGCTTCCCCTTGACCTTGCCCTCCTCGGTCCGCTCGCTGATGCCGTCGTCGACCTTCGCGATGCCGAAGTCGAGCACCTTCACCACGCCGTCCACCGTGACGAACAGGTTGTGCGGCGACACGTCCCGATGCACGAGGCCGAGCAGGTTCCCGCCCTGATCGCGCTGCTCGTGCGCGTAGTGCAACCCGTCGCACGCCATCGCCACCAGCGCCACCGCCATGTCGGGCGGCAGCGCGCCGCCGTTCTTGAGGAGATGCGACAGCGGAGCACCGCGCAGGTACTCCATCGCGATGTAGTACTCGTGGTTGACCTCGCCCAGCTCGAAGACGCTGCACACGTTCGCGTGCGAGAGCCGCGCGGCCACGCGCGCCTCCGTCATCAGCATCTTCATGAACGACTGGTTCTCGGCCAGCTCGGGCAGGACGCGCTTGATGACCATCGGCTTGACGAAGCCGCCCGGCGCGAGCAGCTGCGCCGCCCACACTTCGGCCATGCCACCGGCCGCCAATCGTCCACACAGACGATACCGGCCGAACATGATGTCCCTGGCGTTGGCCTGCTTCGACACGTTCATGGCGCGACGTGAGCTACCGTCCAGACCACCGGCAGATGATCTTCCAGCCTACATGCTGCGAGCCGGCGGGCTGGCGTGGCAAGCGAAAATCATAGCAGGGGTCGGACCCTGCTTCCGTCGGGAACCGGACGGGGAGACAATACATGGGTGCGGCCTGGGGTAGTCCTGTTAGTCGCGGCAGCCACCGCTGGAGTCGCAGGCTGCGCGTTCGATTTTGGTTTCGACGGCACGCGCTACCGCTGCGGCGCCGGTGGGACCTGTCCGCCGGGGCAGATGTGCGTGGGCGGGTTCTGCGAGCTTGGGACCGATGCGGCGGGTAACGACGGTGGTGGGGACGACGATGGCGGCCCCGACCCGGACGCGTCGACCGACGCCACACCCACGAGCGTGGCGTGTGGAACGCTCGCACTCCTGCGCGACGACTTCGCCACCGCCGGCGACGGGCCGTTCTTCGAGCCCTTCATGGCGTCGAACGTCACGGTGACCGAGTCGACCGGCCGCCTCGTCATCGACCTCGCGCCGGGGCAGGACGGCTACGGCGGCTACGAATCGTTCTATCAGTACAACTTCCTCGGCGGCGGCGAGCTCGTCACCGAGGTCGTCGAGAATTCGGCCGACAACACGATCCTCGAGGTGCGCAACGGCCTCGGCAACAAGGCGCAGCTGGTCGAGCAGAACGGCCAGATCTCGGCGGCGCTCTACAACGTCGCCAGCCCCGGCGTGCTCGCGACGCGCGCGTGGAACACGAGCGAGGTGTTCTGGCGCATCCGCGAGGAGAACGGCGACATGCTGTGGGAGACGTCGGCCAACCGCCAGACGTGGAACCTGCTCCACCGGCGCGCGCTGCCCTTCGACGTCACGCACGTGCAGGGCATCGTCGCCGCCGGCGGCAAGGTGAGCACGCTGTCGCGCTCGAGCTTCGAGCAGGTGAACCCCGACGCGACCGGCTCGCTCTTCTGTCCGTCGGCGATGCTGACCGACGACTTCACGACCGCCGGCTTCTATCCCGCCTGGTACATGTATCAGAACAGCGGGTGCACCACGACGAAGAGCGGCGGCAACCTGGTGCTCGCGTTCCAGGTCGGCAGCACGAGCGCGTTCTGCGGCATGGACTCGTCGCACCTCTGGGACTTCTCGCGCGGCAACGGCGTGGCGATCGACGCCAACACCTTCCCGTCGACGGCGAACTTCACCTCGTACATGACCGCGTCCCTGCCGGGAAACAACACGACCCGCATCGAGTTCGAGCTCGACGGCACGACGCTCTACATGCGCATCCTGGTCAACGACGCGCCGATGTCGCCGATGACGCTCACCTTCAATCGCACGACGCACCGCTGGTGGCGCCTGCGCGGCGACGGCTCGTCGGCGATCTGGGAGACGTCCACCGACGGCAGCGCCTGGACCGAGCGCCACCGTGCGACCGTGCCGTTCTCGCTGACCGCGCTCGACTTCAACATCGGCGGCGGCCGCTACGGCACGATCGCCGCGCCTCTCACGATCACGCTGCCGGGGATCAACGCAAACTGATGAGCGTCGTGCGCAACGCCGCTGCCGCCGTCACCATCGCCGCGCTCGCTGGCGCGGGCTGCAGCTTCGACTTTGGCTTCGGCGGCACGCGCTATCGCTGCGGCACTGGTGAGCGCTGTCCCGACGGGCAGGTGTGCGTCGCCGGCTTCTGCGAGGCCGATCCCGACGCGCGCCCCGACGGCGACGGCGGCGACGTCGACGCCGACGTGAGCGGGCCGTGCGGAAACCTCACGCTGCTGCAGGACACGTTCGACGCCGCCGGCGCCGGCGCGTACTGGTACGGCTACGCCGACACCGGCGCGACCGTCGGCGAGAGCGGTGGCCAGCTCGTCATCGACGTCGGCGCGAACGTGAGCGCGTTCGCCGGGTACAACTCCAGCCACCTCTACGATCTGCACGGCGGCTGGATCGACGCGCACGTCAGCGAGGTGCTCGCCTCGAACACGATCCTCGAGGTGCGCAACCACCTCGGCAACGTCGCGCAGCTGGTGCACGAGGACGGCAATCTGCGCGTCGGCATCTACAACGTCACCGGCGAGGGCACGCTCACGCAACGGCCGTGGAACCCGGCCGAGGTGTACTGGCGCATCGGCGAGAACGGCGGCGACATGGTGTGGCAGGTCTCGACCGATCGCGCGGCGTGGACCGAGCTGCATCGGCGCGCGCTGCCGTTCGACGTCTCGCACGTGCGCGGCGTCGTCGGTGGCGGCGGCACGGCGACCGCGGCGTCGCGCGCGCGCTTCGACGACGTCAACGCCGGCGCGCCCAACGCGCTCTACTGCCCGGCGCAGCAGCTCACCGACGACTTCGCCGCGGCGCCGCTCGAGCCGCAGTTCGAGGCCTACGCCCAGGCCGGCTGCACCGTCACCGAGACCGGCGGCGCGCTGACCTTCTCGTACACCAATGGCACCGGCAACATCTTCTGCGGCATCACCACGTTCCACCTCTGGGACCTGGCGCGCGGCGACGGCGTCGTCGTCGATTCGAACGGCCTGCCGTCGATCGCCAACTTCGTCAGCTACATGCAGCTCACGCTGCCCGGCACCGGCGGGCGCACGCGCGTCGAGACCACGCTCGAGAACGGCAGCCTCGAGTACCGCCTCTACGTCTCCGACACGATCATGGATCGCCGCACGTACACGCTCGATCGCACGGCGCACCGCTACTGGCGCACCCGCGGCATGGGCACGACCGCGATCTTCGAGACGTCACCTGATCGCGCGGCATGGACCGAGCGCTGGCGCGTCGACGCGCCGTTCGCGCTGTCGCCGGTCGAGCTCAACATCGGCGGCGGCCACTACGGCACCGTCACCGTGCCGCTCACCGCGACGATCCCCGGCGTCAACGCGGACTGAGCTGCTTCTGCAGCTCGCCCGACTCCAGCTGCTTCTCGAGGCTGTCGGCGCCGCCGATGAGCACGCCCTTCACGAACACCATCGGGAACGTCGGCCAGCCGGTCCACATCTTGAGCGCGGTTCGGCGGCGCCACGTGTTCAGGTAGCTGCCGTACTCCAGGTACTTGAAGTCGATGCCCTTTGCCTTGAGGGCCTTCTTCGCGCGGCGCGGGTGCGGGTTCTGGCTCATGCCGACGACGACGACGTCGTGCGCGGCGATCGCCGCCTGGACCTCCTCGACGATGTCGCGATGGTTCTCGCCGATCTTTTCGCGGATGGCGGGGTGGATGCGGTCCTCGGGCAGGATGTGTCGGCTCATCGAGTTGTTTATAGTCCGCCGCATGACCGCCGCCAACGAGCGCCACGGGGGCTCGATCATCGCCGACGTCCTGGCTCGCCATGGCGTCAAACACCTCTTCACCCTGTGCGGGGGGCACATCTCGCCGATCCTCACCGGCTGCGAGTCGCGCGGCATCAAGGTCGTCGACGTGCGCGACGAGGGCCACGCCGTGTTCGCCGCCGACGCGGCCGCGCGCATGACCGGCACCGTCGGTGTCGCCGCCGTGACCGCCGGCCCGGGCGTCACCAACACGGTGACCGCGGTCAAGAACGCGCAGATGGCGCAGACGCCGCTCATCCTCTTCGGCGGCGCGACCGCGACGCTGCTGAAGGGCCGCGGCTCGCTGCAGGACATCGATCAGCTGTCGATCATGAAGCCGCTCACCAAGTGGGCGACCAGCGTCTCGACGGTGCCGTCGCTCGGCAGCATCGTCGAGCGCGCGATCATGATCGCGACCACGGGCGTCCCCGGCCCGGTCTTCATCGAGGTGCCGGTCGACCTCCTCTATCCCGAGGACCAGATCCGCGCGATGTACGCCAAGGAGGTCGGGCTCGGCAAGGCGAAGGGCCTGTCGGCGCGCGCGCTCGAGCTGTACGTGCGCGGCCACCTCTATCGTCAGTTCAACGCGCCGCAGCTGCCGGACCTCGCGGTCTCGCTCCCCGAGGTGCGGCTTCCGACGCTGCGTAGCGCCAGCGACGGTCTCGCCGCCGCGGCGCGCGCGATCCGGAGCGCGGAGCGGCCGCTGATCGTCGTCGGCGCGCAGACCATGGTCGGCGTGCGCGATCCCGATCGACTGGCGCGCGCGCTGCGCGAACTGGGCGCGCCCGTGTACCTCGCGGGCTCGGCGCGCGGTCTCCTCGGCCGTCACGATGCGCTGCAGTTCCGGCACGCGCGCACGCCCGCGCTCAAGGAGGCCGACTGCGTCGTCGTGTGCGGCTTCCCGTTCGACTTCCGCCTCGGCTACGGCCGCACGATCAAGAAGGGGGCCACCGTCATCACGGCCAACCTCTCGGCCGCCGAGATGAAGAAGAACCGGCGGCCCGAGATCGCCGTCGAGATGCACCCGGCCGACTTTCTCGTCGCGCTGGCGGCGCAGGCCAGCCAGGGCAACGCCGCGTCGAAGTGGGGCGGCTGGTTCGAGACGCTGCGCGGGCGCGAAGGCGCGCGCGACGCCGAGATCGCGAAGAAGTCGGCGCCCGCCGGCGAGCTCGTCGACCCCATCCACTTCTTCCTGCGCGTCGAGGAGGCGATGGCCGACGACGCCATCCTCGTCGTCGACGGCGGCGACTTCGTCGCGACCGCGAGCTACATCATCCGGCCGCGCGCGCCGCTGTCGTGGCTCGACCCCGGCGTGTTCGGCACGCTCGGCGTCGGCGGCGGCTTCTCGGTCGGAGCCGCGGCGTCGCGCCCCGGCAAGGAGATCTGGCTGGTGTGGGGCGACGGCTCGAGCGGCTACTCGCTGTCGGAGTTCGACACGTTCGTGCGCCACGGCTTCGCGCCGATCGCGCTCATCGGCAACGACGCGTCGTGGGCGCAGATCGCGCGCGAGCAGGTCGACATGCTCGGCACGGCGCTCGGCACCGAGCTGCGCCGCACCGACTACCACAAGGTCGCCGAGGGCTACGGCGGCGTGGGGCTCGTCCTCACGGACCCGACCAAGGTCGACGCGACGCTCGCCGAGGCGAAGTCGATCTCACGCTCCGGACGGCCCGTTTGCATCAATGTGCACCTGCGTGCCACCGATTTCCGCAAAGGATCGATCTCCATCTGACCCGATACGTGCGTTACCTGTCTCTGTGGTGAGGTAAGAGCGGATAGTGCTTGACTCATACTCACCGGGAAAGGAAGCCTCGGGGTCCCAGATGGCCCGCGTCGAGCGTCTCGGCAAGTACGAGCTCCTGCGGCATCTCGCGTCCGGCGGCATGGCGCGGGTGTACCTCGCGCGCGTGGAGGGTGTGGGCGGGTTCCAGCGCCATCTGGTGCTGAAGACGGTGCGCCCGGAGCGCACCGACGACACGTCCTACGTCTCGATGTTCCTGGACGAGGCGCGGCTGATCGCGACCTTGCACCACCAGCACATCGCCCAGGTCTACGACATCGGCGTCGCCGACGACGGCACGTACTTCCTCGCGATGGAGTACCTGCACGGCGAGACCATGCGGCACGTGCTCGAGCGCGCGCGCGATCTGCGCCAGCGGCTGCCGCTCGACTTCTCGCTCACCGTGGTCGCGGCCGCGGCGGCCGGCCTGCACCACGCGCACGAGCGGCGGGGTCCCGACGGGCGGCCGCTCGGCATCGTGCACCGCGACGTCACGCCGTCGAACGTGATCGCAGGCTATGACGGCTCGCTGAAGCTCATCGATTTCGGCATCGCCAAGGCGGCCGAGCGATCGACCACGACCAAGACCGGCTTCATCAAGGGCAAGGCCGGCTACATGGCGCCCGAGCAGGCGCTCGGGCATCCCGTGGATCGGCGCGCCGACGTGTTCTCGCTCGGCGTCATGCTGTACGAGCTCACGACGCAGACGCGCGCGTTCCCGGCCGCGAGCGAGCTCGAGGTCGCGCACCGCATCGTGCGCGGCGACGTGACGCCGCCGTCGGTGGCCGTTTCGGGCTACCCGCAGGAGCTCGAGGACGTCGTGATGGCGGCGCTCGCGCGCGATCCCGACGACCGCTTCGGCGACGCCGATGCGCTGGCGTACGCGGTGAATCACGCCGCGTCGCACCTGGGCGTCGCGCTCGGCCCGGCGGCCGTGGTGCGCGTGCTCGGGCAGATGTTCGGATCGAAGCCCGAGCCGTGGTTGATGGAGGAGGCGGAGGAGGAGATCGAGTTCTCGAAGACCGGCGACACGGCGTCGCTGCTCGACTCGCGGCCGCTCCTGGCGACTTCGGCGGAAGAGGCGCTCGCGTTCGCCCGCGGCACGGGCGCGCAGGACCCCGTACCGCGCACGCGTCCGCGGACCGAGAGCGGCGCGGTGCGCTCGGGACCGGTCGCCTCCCCGATGCACGTCGTGCACGTGACGGCGCCGCCGGCGCCGCAGCTCGAGATCATCGACGACGACGACGGTGACGAGATGCCGACGGTGAAGTTCGTCGCGCTCGACGAGGCCGAGATCATCATCGAGCACCACCCGCCGTCGCGCACGGGCGAGTCCGGACCGCGCAGCGGCGTGCGCGTGCTGCCCGGCCAGTCCGTGGCCGCGGCCGCGCAGTCGGTGTCGCGCGTGCTCGCGCCGCTGCCGGGGCTGACCGAGCCGCCGCCGCCGGGGCGCGTGATCACGACGTCGGCGGCGCCCGCCCCGATCGTGCACTCGCCGTCGGGCCCGCACGCCGCGCCGCCGGCCATCATCCATTCGCCGTCGGGCCCGCACGCCGCGCCGCCCGCGATCGTGCACTCGCCGGCGCCGCCCGGCGCGCACCCGCCGATCCCGCGGCCTGCGCCGAGCAAGCTGAATCCGCCGTTGCGACCGGCCATCGGCTCGCAGCCGCCGCCGTTCGAGCGCACCCCCGCGCCGAGCACGCGGCAGTCGGGCCCGATGGCCGCGATTCCCGCGCCGCAAACGCACGCGCAAGGCTCGAGCTCCGCGCCGGTCCCGATGCACGCGCAGGGCTCGAGCTCGACGCCGGTCGTGATGCCGCCGGGCGCCGTGCCCGTCGTGGTGCCCACGCGCCAATCGGGCCCCATCGGGTCGATCGGCGCGATCGCGCCGATCGACATCGCGCCACCGGCGAACGTGCCGATGGCGTCGCCGATGCCAGGCACGCCGCTCCCGCGGCCGATCACGTCGCGCCCCGTCACCTCGCGCCCCGTCACGTCGCCGCTGTCGCCGATCGGGATGCGCACCGACGAGGTGATGGCCTTCTCCACGATCGAGGCGCGCACGAAGCGCAACCGCCTCCTCCTCCCGCTGCTCGCCGGTGCCGCGCTCGCCGCGATCGTGATCATCGTCCTCGCCAGCGTGCTCGGCGGCGACGACGAGACGGTGACGCCCGCGCAACCGCTCGCCGCCGATCAGGCTCCCGCGACCAACGCGCCCACGACCGCAGCGCCGCCGGTCGCGCCCGCGAAGCCGGTCGAGACGACCACGATCAAGGTCCGCATCACGTCGGTGCCCGACGACGCCACCGTCATGCTCGACGGGGAGCGCCTCGGTCGCACGCCGCTCGAGATCGAGCGCCCGCGCAAGTCAGGGACGGTCGTCCTCAAGGTCCGTCGCAAGGGCTACTCGACCAAGAAGCTCGACGTCGACACTGGCGCCAACATCATCCAGTCGTTCGAGCTGCACAAGTCGAAGTAGCCCACGTGGGCCACTGAACGTTGACGTCAACCTGAGCGTTGACGTTGACGTTGACGTTGACCTGAGCGTTGACGTTGACGTTGACGTTGACGTTGACCTGAGCGTTGACGTTGACTCAGTTTGTCGTCGGCGTTTTCGATTCGATCATGGAAGCGAGTCGAACCGTCTCGGCGTTGGCCGGGACACGCGTGAGGAAGCTGTCGCTCCAGCTCGCGTCGCCGAGGCGCGCGGCGCGCGTCCGCAACCGCTGGAGCGCGACCCAGGCGACCGCCGCGGCCTCCTCGTGCGCGCCCGACGCGATCAGCGCCTCCAGGTGCGCGAGGCGAACCAGCGACTCGCGTTCCTCGCTCGGGCCGCCGCCCTCGATCAGCTCGTGCGCCGGCCGCGTCAACGTGAGCGCCTCGTCGACGGCGCCGCGCACGAGCAGCAGGCGCGCGAGCTGCGCCGACAGCGCGGCGCGCATCGGCGGGTGGCGCTCGACCATGTCGATGGCCTGGCGCAACAGCGTCTCCGCCTCGAGCGGGCGCGACGACGCCGCGTCCGCGAGCTCGCCGCACGTCGCCGCCTCCGCGCGCTGATCGTGCTGCAGCGCGAACGCGCGCCGCGCCGCCGACAGCAGCACCACCGCCTCGTCGCGCCGGCCGAGCAGCAACAGCGCGTGCCCGAGGTGATAGCGGGTGCGCGCCGCGGTGTATTCGGCGCCGAGGCGCTCGGCATCCGTGAGCGCGCCGCGCAGGGCGTCGACGGCGGAATTCAGCTGGCCGAGCTGCGCCAGGCACGCGCCCAGGTGCATGCGCTGGAGACACGCGTTGCGCAGGTCGCCGGCGGCGCCGTACGCGGCGATGGATCGTTCCACCGCGCGCGTGGCGCGACCGAGATCGCCGTCGCGCATCGCGTGCTGATGGCGCAGCGCCTCGACCCAGCCCCACGCCGGATCACTCGGCGGCAGCTGCGCCGCGTTGCCCTGCACGAAGCCGAGCAGCTTGCGCAGCCGCCCCGTGTCGCCGGCGGCGACGTACAGGCCCGCCAGCTGCGCGCCCGCGATCACGGCGGCCGCGCGCGCCTCCGCCGACGGCGGCTGAGCGAGCAGCCGACGCGTCAGATCATCCAGATCGGCGTGGCTGCCCAGCGCGCCCGCCGCGCGCGCCGTCACGCCGAGCACGGAGTACCAGCGCGGGCTGCGCTCGGCGATGAGGCCCATCGCGGACGCGCCCGCCGCGATCGCGCGCGGATGCTCGCCGCGCCACCACCCCGCCTCGGCCTCGAGCGCGCGCAGCGTTCCCAGCTCCGCGCCGCCCGCGCCGGCGGCGATGCCGCGCTCGCATAGCCCGAGCGCACCGGCGACGTCGTTGCCGATGAGCGCGGCCTCGATCGCGCGCACGTAGTACGGCACCGCCGTCGACGGCTCGTGGGCGCGCTCGAGGTGCTGCGCGATGACCGCCGGCGCCTCGCCCGCGCGATCGAGCCACTCCGCCGCCAGCCGGTGTGCGAGCCGCCGATCCTCGTCGGGCAGCGTCCCGTACGCGGCGTCGCGGATGAGGCCGTGACGGAACGCCAGCTGGCGCTCACCCGGAAAGCGACTGCCCTCGGTCGGCACCACGAACTCGCGCTCGACCAGCGTGGCGAGCCGGCTCGACACCATCGACGAGTAGGGCGCGCCGCCGACGAGATGAATGACCGCGCCCGGCCAGAATACCGAGCCGATCACGCTCGCCGCGCGCAGCACGCGCCGCGCGTCGCCGTCGAGCCGTGCGAGGCGCGCCTCGACGGTGGCGAGCACGGTGTCCGGCCAGTCACCCGAGTCCTTGTCCTCGCGCACGCGCGCCAGCTCCTCGAGGAAGAACGGGTTGCCCGCGCTCTTCTCGGCCAGCGTGCGGATCGCCTGCGTGCTCGCGCGATCGCCGAGCACCGCGCGCGCGAGCTGCCCCGCGGCCTGCGCGTTCAGCGCGCTCAGCTCGATCTTGGTCAGCCCGCGCTCGCTCCAGATACGCGGGAACCGCTCGTGGATCTCGGGCCGCGCGCCGCACAGCACGAACACCGGCCCGCTCACGTTGCGCAGGATCCCGTCGACGAGCGCGACCGTGCCGGGATCGAGCCAGTGCGCGTCGTCGAGCACGATGGCCAGCGGCGAGCGCTTCACCTCGCCGGCGATCCAGTCCTCGACGGCGCGCCGGATCTGATCACCGCGCGCCACCGGGTCGACGATCTGCGCGTCCGCGCTCGGATCGAGCAGCTCGGCGACCGCCGCGACGATGCGCGTGACCGCCTCGCCGGCCACGACCTGTCGTACGCGGTGCTCGATGGTCTCGTGCTTCGCCGGCATCGCGCTCGCGACCGTCAGGCCGAGCGCGCGTCGCAAGATCTGCGCGATCGGCCCGAACGGCGCGCTCGACGCCAGCGGATCGCCGTAGCCGCGCCACACCATCGCGCCTTCGCGCTCGAGCTGCGTGATGAGCTCGGCGAGCAAGCGCGACTTGCCGCTGCCCGGCGTCCCGACGACGAGGATGGCCGCGGCCTGGCCGTCCTCGACGCAGCCGTCGTACGCTCCGCGCAACAAGCGAAGCTCCCGCCCGCGCCCCACGAACGGCGTCACCACGCCGCGCACCTGATGGCCGAGGTCCGCGTCTCCGACGAGGATCGAGCCGACCGCCTGCCGCTCCACCTCGTGCCGCCCCGCCAGCAGCGACGCCGTCGCGTCGTCGATGAGCACGCTGCCGGCCGGCGCCGCGGTGACCAGCCGCGCCGCCGCATCGAACGCGCCGGTCGCCGCCGTCGCGTTGCCGCGCCGCCGCCCCGTCGCCACCGCGATCTGCGCGCCCGGAAAGCGTTCGCGGATGAACAGCGCGAACTTCGCCGCGCGCGCGGACATCTCGGTCGCGCCCTCGCCGGAGAACACGGTGGCCCACGTGCCGTCGGCGAGCCGCTCGAACGAGCCGCGCATCGCCGCCGCCTGCTTCATCGCGATCATCACGTCGGGCTCGTTCGTGAGCGCGACCGTCGCCGTGGTGCCCGCCGTCTCCGACGGCGGCTCCGGCTCCGGCACGTGCTGGTTCGGCCGCCGCACGAGCACCATTTTGTTTATGGTTTCCTTTGCTGTGGAAAAGCTTGGAAGTTTGATTAGGTCCCATTTGTTTCGTTTTGTGTTTATTTCTATTGCCTTGGAAGAATGACCTAAGAAAACATTGGTATGATTTATATCAGAGAATGTTTTGCGTATGATCTCTTCTAGGAATCTCAGGATACCATACCTTATATTTAAGTCTTTAAGTCATTTTGAGTTTATTTTGTGTATAGTGTGAGGGTATGTTCTC
>DATLEB010000022.1:0-35670 GCA_035525615.1 Kofleriaceae bacterium
CGCCTCCAACGCCTTCTGGCTGTGGAAGGAGCAGAGCCAGGGCTCCTGGGGCGTCTACGAGTGGAACGACGCCGACGACTCGTGGACCGAGCGCCCGCAGATCGTCCGCTGGATCTCGCGCGTCCGCGCCGAGCGTATCGCGGGCACCGTGGTCGAGAACCGCTGGGATCGCACCACGCGCGCGCTCCGCCTCGAGATCGCGCCCGGCTCGGCGGACGGCATCCCCCACGTGGTCTACATCCCCGAGGCCTCCGCCACGACCTTCACCGCCACGTGCGACAGTGCGCCGCTCACCGCGACGCGCGACGCCGCCAGCGGCACCGCCCAGCTCCTCTGCGACGGCGTCCTCGCCGTCACCCCGTGATCGACGCGGCGGCGTACGTGCCGAGCACGCGCAGCTCGGTCGTCAGCGACTTCACGTCGGCGAGCGTGGCCTGGAACGACTCGCTCGCGCCGTGCACCATCGCGTCGATGTAGAAGCGGTAGCTCCACGGCGCCGACGGGATCGGCCGCGACTCGAGCTTCGTCAGCGAGATGTTGCGCGCCGCGAAGCGCATCAAGATCTCGCCCAGCGCGCCCGGCTTGTCGGTGAGCGCGAGCACGAGCGACGTCTTCGCGGTCGCGCCCTCCGCCAGCGGCGCCGGCCGCAGCGCGACCTCGACGAACCGCGTCGCGTTGCCGCGCTCGGTCTGGATCCCGCGCGACACGATCGCCAGGCCGTACGTCGTCGCCGCCGACGAGCTCGCGATCGCCGCGAATGTCGGGTCGCCGAGCTCGCGCACCTTGCGCGCCGAGCCGGCCGTGTCGATCTCGACCTGCGCGCGCAGGTGCGGGTGCTCGCGCAGGAAGGCCTGGCACTGCGCCAGCGCCTGCGGATGCGACATCACCACGCGCAGATCCTCGAGCTTCACGCCCGGCATCGCGAGCAAGCAGTGCTCGATCGCGCTCACCACCTCGCCGGTGATCGTGAGGTGGCCCTCGTGCAGCAGGTCGTACGTCTCGTTGATGCTGCCCGCCGTCGTGTTCTCGATCGGCAACAAGGCGAGGTCTGCCGCCCCGTGCACCACGGCCTCGGCCGCCGCGCGGAAGCTGTCCGCACCTGTGAGCAGCACGCCGCCCGAGCGCCCGGCGTACGTCCGCTGCGCCGCGAGGTGGCTGTAGCTGCCCTCGACGCCCTGGTACGTCACGCGCAGCGGCACGTCGTCGCGCCGCCGCACCGCGGCCTCCTGGTGCGCGACCGACATGTCCATCACCACGCGATAGAGCCGCTCGATCTCGTGCGGGTCCAACCCCGCCGCGGTCGCCTGCTCGCGCAACCGCTCCATCAACAGATCCTCGCGCACGCGATCGCGAAACGGGCTCGCGGCGGCGAGCTTGGCCTCGGCCACGTCCTCGACGATGTGCAGGCGCTCGGCGAGCAGCGCGATGATCTGACGGTCGATGGTCTCGATGCGTTCGCGCAGCGAGCCGAGGTTGGGCGCGGGCGGGTCGCTCACGCGCGGCAGTCTACCCCGCGAATACTCCTCACTCGACCACGACGACACCGCCGCCGACGTCCGGGCCCGGCTCCCAGACCGTGGCGTACACGACGATGCCCGTGCCCACCGCCACCACGCCGCCGGCCGCCGCCCACACCCACCACGTGCGGTACCACGGCGTCGGCGGGTCGTAGCGCAGCGGAATCTCGCGCGGCCGCGCCGGCGACGACCACGTCAGCACCTCGTTGCCCGCGTCGTCGCTCGCGACGGCGTAGATCTCGAGGCTGGTCGGCTTGGTCCCGGCCACGCCGGGAAGCCGCACGCGCTCGAGCTTGCCCGGCTCGGCCAGGCTGAGGTCGGCCGCGCGCCACGCCGTCTCGCCCCGCGCGCGCACGTAGATCGTGGCGCTGCGCAGGATGCCGGTCGGATCGGTGAGGGTCTCGACCTCGATCGGCATCACCGCGCCGAGCCGCTGGTCGCGGGGCCAGCGCAGCTCGATCGCCGGCGCGCCCCGCGACGCCGCCACACCACGCGCCTTCTCGAACGCGAGCGTCGCCTTGGGCGAAAGGCTGTAACTCAAAAGGTGCGCCGGATCGAGCGCGAGCAGCCGATCGAACGCGGCGGTCGCCTGCTCCGGCTGGTCGAGGTACGCGCGCAGGATCCCGCGCTGCTCCCACAACAAGATGTGATGCGCGTGATCGAGCGGGCCGTGCTCGGCGCGATCGAGCGCGGCGACCGCGGTGTCGACATCGAACGCGGCGACCGCGCGCTGACCCGACTCCAGCTCGGCGAGCCCGTCGCGCGCCACGCACGCCGCGCCGTCCCATCGCTCCGCCGCGCCGCACGCCGGTCGCAAGGTGACGGCACTTCCACCGGCGGCGCCACCACGCGCGCATGCCGCGAGCGAAAGCAACGCGAGAGCTCGACGCACCACGCGCGCATCTTACTCGCTGGCTGATCGAGAAGCCGGCGACGGCAACGCTCGACCCCACGTGAAGCGGCTGCTCCGGCTGCCGGTTGGACCCGGAGTCGATCCGTGATTCCGCTCGGTTGCGCGGCTGCGCGTCCTGGCACGACCTCTGCTCTAGGGCTCGGCAACGCCAACCTTCCTCTCTCCTCGGACCTCGGAGCCTCCTGCCATGAAGCGTCACCTCCTCACTGCCTGCCTCTTCTCCCTCCCCATGTTCGCCGCCGCGTGCTCGGACGCTGGCGACGACGGCTCCGAGGACAACCTCCCCGGCGACATCGACAACGCCGACGGCGACGGTGGCAAGGGCGATGCGTGGGACTACGGCAACGACCCGGCCCGCCTCGCCAACCGCCTCAACTACCGCCTCGCGGATCTGCCGCGCCAGGGCAAGCTCGACAAGCCGGTGTGGAAGGATCGCTTCCCCGCGGCGGTCGGCGTCGCCCCCGTCGCCTGGTCGGACACGTACTGGCCGAGCGCGGAGCTCTCGACCAACGTTCGCTGGATCAACTCGTCCACGAAGTCGCCGCTCGAGAAGTACGACGCGTCGTTCAACAACGCGGCCGGCTGCACGGCGCAGCCCGACACGAAGTGCGGCCCGACGGCCAAGGCGAAGTGGGACACCTACTTCGGCTGCGCTGGCCCGGCGGCCAAGTGGCACATGAAGAACTTCCAGACCATCAACCACATGTTCGATGGCATCAACAACGACGGTAAGGGCGGCGTCGACGACTGCTCGTCGTCGGACGACGAGGGACCGCAGGGCTGGTGGGGTCTGTGCCACGCGTGGACGCCGGCCTCGCTGCTCGAGCCGGAGCCCCAGCACTCGGTGGTGTACGGCGGCCAGACCTTCGAGGTCGCCGACATCAAGGCCCTCATCCAGACCGTCTACGACCGCACCGACGCGATGATGCTCGGTGGCCGCTGCAACGGCGACACGATCGAGCACAACGGCACCACCTCGGCGAACGAGGAGTGCCAGGACGTGAACCCGGGCGCGCTGCACGTCGTCCTCACCAACTTCCTCGGCATCAACGACATGGCGGTCATCGAGGATCGCACGGCGTCGGTCCAGGTCTGGAACCAGCCGATCAGCGGCTACAACATCACCAAGCAGGAGAAGGTCACCGCGACGCGCGCCAACCAGTGCGTCGGCGCGACGGGCTCGAGCTGGACGTTCAACACGTCGGCCAAGGAGCTCTTCGAAGTGGAGATGACGACCGACTACCTCGTCGAGGGTAGCGCCAGCACGCGCCCGCTCGGCATGAACGGCTACGTCAGCCACGACAGCTACCACTACATCCTCGAGCTCGGCTCGACCGGCAAGATCATCGGCGGCAAGTACTGCACCGACTCGGTCGACGACCACCCCGACTTCCTCTGGTCGCCGATCGGCGTCTCGACCTCGTCGTACGGCCGCAACCCGAACGTCTCGCTCGAGAAGGTCCGCATGCTCATCAACCTGTCGGTCGCGACGACCCCGGGTGGCGGTGGCGGCGGCGGCGCCGGTGACAAGAGCTACGAGGCGGCCAGCACCACGGCCATCCCGGACAACGCTCCGGCCGGCGCGACGGTGACGCTGAACGTCCCCGACACCTTCACCTTCAAGACCCTCAACGTGTCGGTCGACATCCAGCACACCTGGCGCGGCGACCTCAAGGTCGAGCTCCTCAAGAACGGCACGTCGGTGGCGACGCTCCACGACAAGACCGGCGGCTCGGCGGACAACCTGACCCAGACCTACACGCTGGCGCCCTCGGCCGTCGGTGGCGACGCCGGCAAGGCGACCTGGGCGCTCAAGGTGACGGACACCGCCGCGCAGGACACCGGCAACATCAAGCTCTTCAAGCTGGTCTTCGGCATCTGATCGGCGACCTGGATCCTTTTTTCCCTAGCCTCTGTTAGTGAACGCGCCCTCCGGGGCGCGTTCGTATTTTCGGAATCGGCGTAGAGTGATCGGATGCTGCGCTGGTGGGAGTTCGTCGCGGTCACGGTCGTGGTCGGGGCGTGCACGACGGCGCCCAGACCAGCCGCGCCCGCGCCTGCGGCTCCGACGGCGGCCGTGCCTGCGCCCGCGGCCGTGGCGACGATGGTCCCGATTCCCGCCGGGTGTTTCATCATGGGGAGCAGCGACGAGACGCACGCGCCGCCGCACGAGGTCTGCCTCGACGGCTACGAGATCGATATCCACGAGGGCAGCAACCGCGACTACGAGCGGTGCGTCGCCGACGGCGCGTGTCTCGAGATCAGCCTCCCGAAGCAGTTCAACGCGCCGGACCAGCCGGTCGCCGGCCTCGACTGGAACGACGCCGATCGATTCTGCCGGTGGGCCGGCAAGCGCCTCGCGACCGAGGCGGAGTGGGAATACGCCGCGCGCGGCAGCGACCAGCGGCCGTATCCGTGGGGCAAGGAGCTCGATTGCGAGCACGCCAACTACGGATCGTTTCGGGCCGACTGTGACGACCAGAACCCGCGCCACACGCTGCCCGGCGGCAGCCGCCCCCGCGGCATCAGCCCGTTCGGAGCTCACGACATGGCCGGTAACGTCGCCGAGTGGGTGCAGGACTTCTACGACGACACGTACTACGCGACCTCGCCGGCGAAGAATCCACAGGGACCTGCCCGTGGCGACGCCGACGACGGCGCCAATCACGTCTTCCGCGGCGGGGCCTGGCAGAGCATCTGGGCCGACATTCGCACCACCCATCGCTCCGACGGCATGTCCGTCCCCCTCGAGCGAGGTCGCCCGGATGAGGTCGCGGCGGAGACCGTCGGCGTGCGCTGCGCCCGCTCTCTCCGCTAGACTCGGGGCACGTGACCGCCGCCGCCGCCGAGGAGCTGCCCCAGGTGCTGGGCGAGTTCGCCATCGAGAGCGAGCTCGGTCGCGGCGGCTCGGGCGTCGTGTACGCCGCGTCGTGGCAGGGCCAGAGGATGGCGCTCAAGGTGCTGCGCCCCGACGAGACGGCGACGCCGAAGGAGCGCGAGCGATTCCTCGGCGAGGCGCGGTTGCTCGCGAAGGTCCAGCATCCCGGCGTGGTGCGCGTGTACACGAGCGGCGTGTTGCCCGACGGGCGGCCGTTCCTCGGGATGGAGCGGCTGACCGGCGCCGCGCTCGCCGAGCGGCTCCTGATGGGGCGGCTCGCGGTGGGGCAGGCGCTCGGGTTGTTCGAGCAGATCGCGGCGGCGGTGTCGGCGCTGCACGCGGCGGGCATCGTGCACCGCGACATCAAGCCCGAGAACATCATGCTGGTCGACGGCGGGCACCGCGCGGTGCTGCTCGACTTCGGCATCGCGCGCGGCGTGGACGACGCGGCATCGACGACGACGCAGATGGGCTTGCAGCGCGGGACGCCGGCGTACATGGCGCCGGAGCGGTTTTTCGGGGCGCGGGCGACGATCGGCAGCGACGTCTACGAGACGGCGGTGGTGCTGTTCGTGATGCTGACCGGGCATCTGCCGTGGCGCGATCCCAAGGATCCGCACGCGCGGCTCGAGCCGCGGACGCCGTCGTCGATCGGGGTCGAGCTGCCGGCCGGGCTCGAGCGCGAGCTGATGCGCGCGCTGTCTCCCAAGCCGGAAGGTCGGCCGGCGTCGATCGCGGAGCTGGCGAGCGCGGTGAAGTCGCACGCGTGGGAGGGCGACACCGTGCGCGCGCACACACCGGCGGCGCGGCCGGGGGCGGCGCCGATCGGGGCGACCACGCAGCGCGTGCGGCGGCCGCTGATTCTCGGCGGCGTGGTGATCGCGATCGCGGCGGCGGTGGCGGCGGCGATCATCGTGCTGATGAGCGGACGCGGCGGCGCCAATGCGGTGGTGGCGGCGGTGGATGCGGGCTCGGTGGGGCCGACGGGCCCGACGACGATCGTCGTGCCGGTCGAGGCAGCGGTGGTCGTGGATGCGGGGGTGGCGGTGGAGAAGCCGCCGGAGAAGTCGGAGAAGTCGGAGAAGTCGGAGAAGTCGCGCAAGAAGCCAACCGCGACCGCGAGCGCGACGTCGGCCGGAACGGGCACGGGGACCTACGATGCGGCGATGCCGACGTGCGAGAAGATCTTCGGCTACTACTGCACCGACGAGTTCAAGGCGACCGAGGGCGCGCTGGCTGGGAAGCTCTGCGAGAGCTTCCACGGGAAGGTGCTCGGGCAGTTCCGCGCGCTGCCCGAGGACGCGCGGCGCGACCAGGAGAAGTACTGCCAGGAGAACTACGACGGCCTGATGGGCGCCGCGAAGGAGCGGGTGCGCCAGTGGAAGGCCGGCCTCGGCCCCGGGCAGAACGGCGTGCCGCCGCCGTAGCGCACGCGTGCGAATCCGCCCTCGTCACTGGGTGGCGCGTGCGATAGGGAGCGGCACGATGGACCTAGAGTGCAAGTCGCCTGCCTGGCACGCAGCGTGCTCGAACCACCGGCATGAAGCCACACGAGCCATTCGATCCCAACAAGGAGCTCTACGAGCTCGATCTGGACGACGAGATCGATTCGGACGAGCCCGACATCTCGAGCGAGACGCGAAACGAAGGCGAAGGCAGCCGCTCGGCCGCGCGTCGCTATCAGGACAAGCTGCAGACGTTCATCGACGAGGGTCGCGTGACGTCGGCCGCGCGTGACGCCGCGCGCGCCGTCGACGATCCCAGCGAGGGCCCCGAGCTGCGCGCCGCCGAGGAGGCGGGCAAGGCCCCCGCGCACATGTCGCGCGTCGCGAAGCTGAAGGGCGTCGCGCGCGCGTTCATCGGCGGCGCGAAGGCCGCGTACGAGGAAGCCAAGCGCAAGTAACGGGAGCGCGCTCAGACGAGCGCGGTCCTGAACTCGAGCGCCGTGCGCGGCCGATCCGTCGGCAGCTTGGCGAGCGACTTCACGATCATCGCGTCGAGCGATTCGGGCAGATCCGGGCGCAGCGTGCGCGGCGCCGGCGCCGTCTCGGTGCAGTGCGCGAAGCCGACGGCGATCACGTTGTCGCCGGCGAACGGCGGACGGCCGGTCACGAGGTGGTACGCGAGGGCGCCGAGCGAGTACAGGTCGCTCGACGCGTCGACGTTCTTGCCGCGCACCTGCTCGGGCGACATGTAGTGCGGCGTGCCGAGCAGCATGCCGGTGCCGGTGAGGCCGGCGCCGGTCGTGGCCTTGGCCAGCCCGAAGTCGATCAGCTTCACGGTGTTGCGCTCGCCGACCAGGACGTTCTGTGGCTTGAGGTCGCGGTGGATGACGCCCGCGTCGTGCGCGGCGGCGAGCCCGGTGCAGATCTGCTGGAGGTAATCCACGCAGTCGCTGATGGGCACGAGCCCGCGCGTCGTGATCACCTCGGCCAGCGTGCGGCCGGGGAAGTACTCCATCGACAGGTAGAGCAGGCCGGGGCGCGCCTCGCCAAGGTCGTGGATGCGGATCACCGACGGTGAGCTCACCTTGCGCGCGGCGGCGGCCTCGCGGCGGAAGCGCTCGACCAGCGACGCCTCGTCGGCCGCGAACGCCGCGGCGATCACCTTGACCGCGACGGTGTCGTCGAGCACCTCGTCGTGCGCCAGGTACACCGCGCCCATGCCGCCGCGCCCGAGCAGGCGCTCGACGCGGTAGCGGTTGGCGAGGACGTCGCCCGGCGAGAGCGTCTGCGCCGATGTCGACGGCACCCTGGTGCCGACGGTGGCGGTGCGGTCGGTGGCGAGGTTGTTCTTTGCGGGTGCCGCGCGGGTCGCGGGCGCGGCGGCCGCACCGGCGGCGAGCGGGCTCTTGCCGATCGTGCTCTCGGCGAGCAGGCGCTGCTCGTCGATCAGCTTGGACAGCTTCTGGTTGAGCTCGAAGTCGACGCCGCACACGATCGCCTCGAGGTTCTCGACGCGCTCGAGCAACACCTTGCGCTCGGCCTTGAGCTGCGCGAGCTCTTCGCCGCCCGCAGGGAGCGCCTTCTGCGCGGCCAGGCTCTGCCCGAGGGCGAGCTTCTGCCGTCGCTCACGGTGAGCGAGGATCTCCTTGACGATCACGACGGGCGAGCCGAACACGGCCAGGATCGCGATGATCGGGATGAGCGCTTCCAATGCGCGTCGTTTGTAGCATCAGGCGGGGCGAGACGTAGAGAGACTCGTACGTTCGCGCGGTGTCACCGAGCAGCGTCGCCTGGCTCGAACGCCCGGCCGCGAGCTCGATGTGGCGCAGGCCGAGCCTGGCCGGCAGCGCCTCGCCGTAACGCCGTTCACCGAGCCGCCCGTCGAAGCTGACGATGACGGGGATCTCTCGCGCGACGAGACGCTCCAGCTCGCCGACGAAGCGCTCGAGGTCGAGCGCCTGGTGGTAGCGCTGATCGCGCGCGCCGCTCGTGCCCTGATACGGCGGGTCGAGGTAGACCACGTCGCCCGGGCCAGCGCCGGCCAGGACGGCGGCGTAGTCGCCGCTCGTGACCGTGGCGCGGCCCGCGAGGAGCGCGCCCGCGCCGACGAGGCTCGCGCGCATGCGCGCCGGCTGCGTGCCGAGGCGGCGGAGATCGGGCGACTGGTTGAACTCGCCGGCGGCGTTGAACCGCACCGCCGCCTTCACGCAGCGCGCGAGCAGGTAGAGGAGCCGCGCCGGATCGCCGTCGCGGTTGAAGCGATCCCGCACGCGGTCGTAGCCGCGGCGCGGATCGCCGGTCTGCGCGCGCCACACGCGATCGTACGCCGTCGCGAGCGCCGCCGGATCGTCGACGATCGCGCGCCACAGCGCGGCCAGCGGCGCGAAGCTGTCGTTCAGTTGCACGCGCTCGACCTTGCCGGCGTGCAGCGCGGCGAGGCTCACCGCCGCCGAACCGCAGCACGGCTCGAGCAGCCGGCGCGTGCCGTCGGGGATGTACGCGAGGATCGCCGGCGCGAGCCGCCGCTTGCTGCCCTGATACGGGATGGGATGCGGAGGTCCGTTGCTCACGCGAGCGCGTCGATCTCGGCGCGGGTCCAGCCGAGCACGTAGAGCATGCGCTCGAGCCCGCCCCCGGAGAGCGCGGTGTCCGCGGCGGCGGCGACCTTGGGCTTGGCGTGGAACGCGACGCCGAGGCCGGCCCGGGCGAGCATGAGCAGATCGTTGGCGCCGTCTCCGACCGCGACCACGCGCTCGAGCGGCAGCCCGTGCGCGGCCGCCAGCTCGTCGACGAGCTGCTGCTTGCGGAACGGCGTCACCACGTCGCCGAGCAGCTTTCCGGTGAGGCGGCCGCCGGCGAGCTCGAGCGAGTTCGCGTACGCGTGGTCGAGGCCGAGCTTCGCGCGCACGACGTCGGTGCCGAACGTGAAGCCGCCGCTCACCACCGCCGCGAAGCCGCCGTCGCGCTTGAAGCCGCGCACGAGCGCGGCGGCTCCGTCCATGATCGGCAAGGTCGCCGCGATGTCGGCCATCGCGCCCTCGTCGAGCCCGACCAGGCGCGCCACGCGTGCGCGCAGGCTGGCCTCGAAGTCGAGCTCGCCGCGCATCGCACGCGCCGTCACGGCCGCGATCTCCTCGTAGGCGCCGTGGCGCCGCGCCAGCTCGTCGATCACCTCGATCTGGATGAGGGTCGAGTCCATGTCGGCGACGAGCAGCCGCGGCCCCGGCGCCGCCACCGCGGCCGTCGTGACGGCGAGGTCGAGTCCGCCGTCCGGAGCGATCGCGGCGAGCACCGCATGGCGCAGCGCGCGCGCACGTGCGCGATCGGGCGCGTGACGCTCGGGCAGCGTGATCGCGATCGCGGCGACACCCGGCGCGCGCGGCGACAGCCACGTCGACGTGAGGACCTCGGCGCCCGCGCCGGTGAGCACCTGCGTGATCGCGGCGACGCGCGCGTCGTCGAGCTCGTCGGCGATCGCCGTCACCGTGAACGTCTGACTACGTCGCGACACGTGGCTACCTTACCGTCAGTCCTTCATCACCGACAGCGCGGGCGGCACGCGCAAGTGTCCGTCGCGAGCCGGGTTCGGCCTGGCCCGGCGGTTGCTGTTATCCCGAGCATGATTCGCCTGTCGTTTGCGGCTCTCACGTTCGCCTCGCTGGCCTCGCTCGTCGCCTGTACGGATGCCACGCCCTACATGCAGATCTCCGACGCGCCCGGCGCGGTTGCCCTCGAGCGTGATCCGCTTCGCGACTGGTCGACGATGGGTGGTACGACGTCGGTGCACGCGCCCGGCACCGCGACGTTTCCTCAGAACGTCACGCTCCGCATCGAGGGCCGCCGCGCCGACGGCGGCTACGACGTGAACGATCCGCTGACGCGGGCCGAGCTCGGGCTCGTCGAGGGCAGCGCCTGCCGCATCTCGGTGCCGCTCTCGTGCATGGGCGGCATCTGCTTCGCCGAGCTCGAGCTCACCGGTCCGGGCCTGTGTCAGGTGCGCGCGACCGGCGTCACGCGCGACGGCCTCGCCGTCGACGACTGCTGGTATCGCGGCACGTGGGAAGGCGACCCCGCCGACACCGCGTTCGCGATGCAGGTGCAGGAGTCCGCCGAGGCGGCTCACACCAGCTGCCTGGCCATCTCGCTGTAGAGTCGCGCGCGGAGCTGGTCGGCGTCGGTGTCGACCAGATCCGCGAGCGTCTCGTCGAAGCCCTCGGGCATGAACAGACGATCCCAGCCCAGCGGGCGCGCGCCGCTTGGCTTGTCGGCGATGCGGCCGTTGATCTCGCCGCGGAACAGCGCGACGTCCGCGCCGGCGGTGGTGCGCAGCGCGACGCAGAGGTGAAAGCGCACCGCCGTCTCGCGCCACCAGCGACAGAAGCGGTTGTCGTTCTCGGAGTCGAGCTCGAGGCGGAGGCTGTTGCCCTCCATCGTCGTGAGGTCGACCGCTTCGGCCACACACGGAAACACGTCGGCGGCGAGCACCATGCCGCGCGCGCGCTCGGCGGGGTCGGGCGCGCTCGTCGAGAAGCCCGACGGCAGACCGGTGAGCACGAGCTCGAGGCCGGGCACGAGGCGGCGCAGCTCGCCCATCCGCGGCTCGTTGCCATCGAGAAAGTGCACCTTCACGCGCGCAGCTATATCATGGCGGCATGTTGCCTTCCCGGGGCGTGGCGCTCGCCGCCGTCGCGTGTGCACTGGTCGCTGCTTGCAAGTCGCCGCCGGCCAAGGAGCCGGTGATCACCGAGTCGGGGTCTCCCGAGGAGGCCGCGAAGGAGATCAAGTCGCTCCTCGCCGAGGCGTACCAGGGCGTCCGCCGCTCGAACGCGCCGGGGATGATGTCGCTGGCGGCGCCCGACATCTTCGTCGCGGGCCCTCGCCACGGTGACATCGGGATCGAGCGCTCCGCGGCGCTGGTCACGCTCGACGACGCGATTCGCGTCAAGAAGACCCACAAGGTGAAGTCGGTGAAGCTCGCCGTCGGCGCCGCGATGGACGGCCGCTCGGCCTGGGCGGTCGATCAGATCGACGTCGACGGCAAGGGCTACGTCGTGGTGGCGCTCGCCGCCGAGCTCGACGGCTTGTGGGCGCTGACGGCGGTGCAGGTGGCGCGCGCCGGCGGGGACGCGGAAGCGCCGGCGGCGGCGCCTCCGGGTTGGAAGGCCCCTGCGGCCGGCCCGAATCCGGCGCACTCCTCCGCGGTCGCCGACGCCGTGAAGGTGCTGGCGCAGCTGACCGGCGAGCCCGACCTGCGCGTCGACTACCTCGATCACTATGCGGATCGCCAGTCGATCGTCGTGCGCGCCGGCGGCGGCAAGAAGGCCGCGCTGCGCGGCGTGAAGGCGATCAAGAAGGCGTGGAAGAAGAAGCCGCCGGTATGGACCGTGGGCGCGCCCATCGCGGCCGCGTCGACCCCCGACGGCGCGTTCGCGTGGGTGCTCGCGCCGGCGGCGATGGACGACGAGCCGGCGGGCAGTCGCCGCGTGCTCATGGTGCTGGAGAAGTTCGAGCCCGAGGTCGTCGAGATGGACGGCGACGAGGGCGGCGACGATGACGACGACGGCGACGACGAGCCGCCGGTCATCCAGGGCCTGCCGTGGCGCCTGGTGGTGCTGCACGAATCGGCGCCGGCGCCGTGACGCGCGGGCCGGCCTCTCGAAGCTCACCTACTGCAGCATCCCGTCCCCGCACGTCGCGCTTCCCACCGCGAGGTCGTCGCGCGTGCCTGACCCCGCCGGCTAGCGCAGCGGGCGGACCTCGCCCACGTCCATGATCCAGAGCTTCTCGGCGGCGAGCTGCTTCTCTTGCCACCACGCGCGCATCCGTACCGGCGGCTCGCCCACCGGCTCGTCGGTCAGGCGGAACGTGCCCCAGTGCATCGCCAGCAGGTGGCGCGCGCCGAGCATCTGGTACGCGTCGCCCGCGTCGTCGGGGTTCATGTGCTGCGAGATCATGAACCAGCGCGGCTCGTACGAGCCGATCGGCAGCATCGCCCAGTCGATCGCGCCCATGCGCTTCGCGATCTCCGCGAAGTGATCGCCGCCGGCCGTGTCGCCCGAGTGATACGCGGTGCCCTCGGGGCCGCGGATGACGTAGCCGCCCCACAGCGTCTCGTTGCGCGTCCACGGCGCGCGCATCGACCAGTGGCGCGCGGGCACGAGCGTGATGGTCAGTGAGTCGAACGTGTGGCTCTCCCACCAGTCGAGCTCGACGACGTCGCCGAGCCCCATCTTCTTCAGCCGCGCGGCGTTGCCGAGCGGCACCACGTAGCGCGGGCCCTTGCCGATGCGCGCGAGCGTCGCCAGATCCATGTGGTCCATGTGATCGTGGGTCACGCACACCACGTCGAACTTCGGCATCGCGTCGAGCGCGACGCCGGGCGGCACCAGCCGCGGCACCACGCCCTGGATGCGCGTCGACCAGATCGGATCGATCACGAGGTGCTTCCCACCCAGGCGCAGGGCCCACGTCGCATGGCCGATCCAGCACGCCGCCGCACCCGCCGCGCCGCCGAACGCCTCGGCGCCACCCTCGCGCACACCGGGCCGCACGCGATCGAGCTCCGCATGATCGGCCGCGCGCGCCGCTCGACGCCCCGGCAACCGGTCGAGCACCTTCCACTTCAAGATGTGCCCCGGCCCGCGCGCCGGCTGCGTCGCCAGATGAGAGAAGCGCGCCATTCACGCCAGTGTAGCGCGCGACCTAGCGAACGCTGCGCGCGGCCACGAACTCCGACACGCCCACTTCCTCGCCCATCTGGAAGCGCAGCGGGGTGCCCGCGAGCCCTTCCATCGGCGACGCCGTGCAGCGGCCGGTCTCGTCGCGGCGGAACACCGGCGTGGTCTCGCTGCCCATGATGCGGAAGTAGTGGCCCGGGCGATTGGCCGCGACCGCGAACGGCGGCAGGGGCGCGCCGCACTTCGCCATCGGCGCCTGGCGATACACGTTGGCGAGCGGCACGGCCTGCGTGCACGCCGCGTCCGCGTAATACGTGTGCTCGAAGCCGGGATCCTGCGGGAGGCACCGGCGCACGCCCGGCTCCGACGCCGACGACGCCAGGTGACACTCGCCACCCGTGCGCGTGTCGAAGCGGTTGCCCGCGTCCATCACGATGTCGCCGGCGGCGATCTCGATCGCATCGAGGCGCGTTCCGCCGCTCGTGACGCGCCGGCGCTCCATCGTCGCGAGCTCGATCGGCGCCGCCTCGAACCAGCGGTGACCGATCGGGGCCGCCGTCGCGACGCAGGCACCGTTCACCCGCTCGTAGCCCGGCACGGCGCCGATCTCGACGCCGACGATGAAGCCCTGCGGCTCGCACACCGCGCCGGCGAACACGTACGGCTCCACGGTGGTGTACGACGCGTGCTGGCCGATCACCGGCTTCGCGCAGGACGCGTCCGAGAAGCGGAGCGCCGCCTGACGCGGCGGCAGGCACGTGGCGGCGCCGGTCGACGTCTGGCGCACGATGCAGTCGAAGCCGAGCGCCGCGTCGCGCATGCCGACGGGCACGTTCAGGCCGTCGTCGCTGGCGTTCACGCGCAGGCTCACGCGCCCGCCGGTGTCGACCTCGCGCGTCTCGACGCGCGTCAGCTCGGCGGGGGTCACCGCCGCGCCGCGCGTGTAGAAGCGCGAACCGGTCGTGGCGTACGGACCGACGCACGCGCCGGCCTCGTCGCGCACCCACGCGCGGTCGAGCGTCACGGCCTCCGCGCGGTGCAGCGCGACGATCGCGCCGCCGTCGAACGTCGGCACGTACGTCATCGCGCGGCCCTCGCCGGTGCGCAGCGCAGACGCGTCGCACGACGCGCTCGTGAACACCACCGACACGCTCGCGAACACGCGCCCGCCGGGCGTGCAGTACGTCGCGCCATCACTCCACTCGCGCGCCACGCACAGCTCGCCGCGCTTCGCGTCGAAGATCTCGACGGTGTCGACCTGCCGCGAGCCGTCATCGAACTCGTGCCACGCCACCTCGAGTCGCGAACCGCTCGTCAGCGTCGATGGATCCTCGGCACACCCCCCGAGGATGATCGCCAGACCGAGAACCACCCGCTTCACATGATCACGATATCGATCTCGCGTCGCCGTGTAACGTGGTTTCTGTATGTAATCATACGGGAATTGCGTCGGATGTTGAGCGCAAAGGTGCGATATCGCGGCACGTAAGCCGCGCTCATGCGCTCGCCGCGACCTCCGCGATCTGATCGCGAAACCAGCGCTGCGCGTCGTCGGCGTGGGCTCGCTCGTGCCAGATGAGGTGCATCGGGAAGCCCTCCAGCGCGAGCTCGGCCGGCGGCCGCAACGTCGCGAGTCGATGGCTGTCTGCGAACGCGGACGCGATGCGGGAGGCGAGCGTGACGATGAGATCGGTCGAGGCGACGACGTGGGGCACGATGAGGAAGTGAGGGACGGCGAGCGCCACGCGCCGCTGCTTCCGGAGTGTCGCGAGCGCGTCGTCGACGAGGCCACCGTAGGTGCCGCGCGGTGCGATGAGCAGGTGATCGAGTGAGCAGTACCGCTCCAGCGTGAGCTTGCGTTGCGTCGCGGGGTGACCGGTGCGGACCGCGCATACGAAGGTCTCCTCGAACAGCAGGCGCTGATACGTGCCGGGGCCTGCGACGTCGCGCGGGCGCGCCGGCGCGATCACCGCGTCGAGCTCGCCGCTCGCGATCGCCGCCGGGATGTCGTCGGGAACGGTGCGGATGAAGAGGTCGACGCCCGGCGCGCCCGAGGCGAGGCGCGCGACGAGTCGAGGCAAGAGCACGAGCTCGGCGTAGTCGCCGGCGCCGAGGTGGAACGTGCGCCGCGCCGTCGCGGGCGCGAACGGCTCGGGGCGGCGGAGCGCGGCGGCGACGTCGGCGAGCGCGCGGCTGAGCATCGGCGCCAGCGCGAGCGCGCGCGGCGTGGGCTGCATCGCGCCGCGCGGTCCGCGCACGAGCAGCGGATCGCCGATGACGTCGCGCAGGCGTGCGAGCGCGTGACTCGCCGCCGACTGCGACACGCCGAGGCGCGAGGCGGCCCGCGTGACGTGACGCTCGGCGAGGAGCGCGTCGAGCGCGAGCACCAGGTTGAGGTCGAGGCCGGCCAGCTCGTCATGAATGCCACGCATGTACTAGATGAATAGCATCTGTTGGACTCATGATGGCCGCGAGCGCAGATTGGGCCCCACGAAACGAACCCCCTCACGAAGGACCCACTCGCCATGTTCGCCATCACCGGAGTCACTGGAAACACCGGCAACGTCGTCGCCGAAACCCTGCTCGCCGCCGGCAAGCCCGTCCGTGTCATCGTCCGCGACGCCGCCAAGGGCGCACCCTGGCGCGCCAAGGGTGCCGAGGTCGCGATCGCCGCGCTCGAGGACACCGCCGCGCTCACCGCGGCCTTCCGCGGCGTCGATGGCGCGTACATCCTCGTGCCGCCGCGTCTCGGCTCGACCGATCCGCTGGGCGAGAACCGCGCCGTCGTCGCGTCGATCGCCGCCGCCGCACGCGACGCGAAGCTGCTGCACGCCGTCCTGCTCTCGTCGGTCGGCGCGCACCACGCCGACGGCACCGGCCCGATCCAGTCGGTGGCTCACGCCGAGCAGGCGATCGGCGCCGTGACCGCGCTGACCGCGGTGCGCGCCGCGTACTTCGTCGAGAACTGGGCCGCGTCGCTGGGCGCGCTGCCGCAGGGCATCCTGCCCACGTTCGTGCCGTCGTCGCTCGCCTTCCCGCAGGTAGCGACGCGCGACATCGGCCGCACCGCCGCCGGCGCGCTGGTCGAAGGCCCGCAAGGACGCCGCGTGATCGAGCTGTCGGGTCCGCGCGACCTGAGCGCCGCCGACGTCGCCGCCGCGCTGTCGACGCTGACCGGCAAGTCCATCGCGCCGGCGGACGCGCCGCTCGACGCGGTCGTCCCGACCTTCACGAGCTTCGGCATCTCGGCGCCGGTGGCCGAGCTCTATCGCGAGATGTACGCCGGCATCATCTCCGGCCGCGTCGCCTTCGAGGGCGGCAAGGCGCAGGCGGTGCGCGGCTCCGTCACCGTCGACGAGGTCCTCGCCGGCTTCCTCGCCCGGAGCGGGTCGTGAAGAGCATCGCCAACCAGCGCGCGCTCGCGCACCCTGCGCCTCCGGCGCCGTCGACCGCCGCGGCGAAGTAAGCTCGCGGCGTGCCCGCCGACGCCGACGTGATCATCATCGGCGCCGGCCTGTCCGGACTCCTGTGTGCGACGCGCCTCGCCGCCGGCGGGGCGCGCGTGCGCGTGCTCGAGGCGCGCGATCGTGTCGGTGGCCGGCTGCTCGGTCGCGGCGTCGGCGGCGCGCGCTTCGATCTCGGCGGTCAGTGGTGGACGCGCGGCCAGACGCGCCTCGCGGCGCTCGCCGACGAGCTCGCCGTCCCGCGCGTGCCGCAGTACCGCACCGGCTCCTCCGTCGTCGCCCTCGCCAGCCCACCGCGCTCGCTGCCCGGCCGCATCTTCGACGCGCTCGCGCGCGGTCGCCGCCTCGCCGCACTGTCGCGCATGATCGCGCGCGCCGGTCACGACGCGCCGCGCGCGTGGGATCACGAGAGCCTCGGCGCCTGGCTCGCGCGCGAGCTCCCCGACGCGCAGCTGCGCGAGCACGTCCTCATCCACTGCGAGATGACGTTCGCCACCGATCCGCACGAGCTCTCGCTCCTCGACTACCTCGCGCAGCTCGCCGCCGGCGGCGATCCCTTCGACGGCTCCGCGGGGGACGAGCATCGCTTCGTCCCCGGCGCCTTCGCGCTCCCCGCGCGCCTCGCCGCCGCGCTCGGCGATCGCGTCTCGCTCGCCACGCCGGTGCGCGCCATCGACGCCGACGCCGCCACCGTCACCACCGACGCCGGGACCCTCCGCGCCTCGCACGTCGTCCTCGCGCTTCCGCCGTCGGCCGCGCGCGCGATCGCGTTCACGCCGCCGCTGCATCCCGGCGCCGCCGCGGCGCTCACCGCCACGCGCGCCGGTCCCGTCGTGAAGCTCGTCGCCACGTACGATCGCCCGTTCTGGCGCGATACCGGGCTCTCCGGGGAGGCGTACCTCAAGCCGGGGCTCGTGCGCGCCACCGTCGACGCCTGCTCCGACGTCCCCGCGCTCGCCGTGTTCGTTGTCGCGTCCGACGCGGCCGCCTGGACCCCGGCGCACCTCCCGCGCGCCATCGACGATCTCGCACGCCTCTTCGGCGACGCCGCCGCGTCACCGACCGACATCGCGTTCCACGACTGGGGCGCCGATCCGTTCGCGCACGGCTGCGTCGCGGGCTTGCCGCCCGGCGCGCGCTCCGCCGGCGCCGCATGGCGCGGCCCGCACGGCCGCCTCCACATCGCCGGCACCGAGGCGGCCAGCCGCTGGCCCGGTTTCATGGAGGGCGCGATCGACGCCGCCGAGCGCGCCGCCGACGCCATCCTCGCCGCCCGGACGGCGTAGCCGCGCTACCGCGCGAGCTGATGCTTCGGATACAGCACGATCTCGATGCGCCGGTTCTTCGCCTTCGCGCGCGACGCCGGCCGGTACTGCCCGAAGGCCACCGCCGCCAGCCGCCGCGGATCCACCTTCGCGTCGTTCTGCAGGTAGTGCACGACCGTCAGCGCGCGCGCGCTCGACAGCTCCCAGTTGGTCGCGAACTTCGGCGTCACGCCCTTGGCCGGACGGATCGGCGAATCGTCGGTGTGGCCCTGCACCCAGATCTGCTTGTCGGGCACGTCGTTCAGCGCCGCGCCCACGCGCGTGAGCACGTCCTTGCCTCGCGGCGTCAGCTCGGCCTCGCCGACCTGGAACAAGACCTTGTCGACGAGCTCGAGCGAGATCTCCTCGCCGTCGCCGGACACCGCGCCCTGGCCGCCGACCACCGCCGCCAGCTTCTCGCGCTCCTTCGCGGCCTCGGCCGCCTTGGCTGCGGTCTTCGCCTTCTCGGCGCGCAGCTCGTCGGCCTGCTTCTTCTCCACCGCGAGCGCGTCGCGCGTCTCGACCAGCTCGCGCTCGAGCTTGGTGCGCTCGGCCTCGCCCGGAATCACCTGCGCCGCCGGCCTGGGCGACGGACCATCACCGCCCGCGCTCAGATACGCGCCGACGCCGCCGGCGATGCCGATGGCCAGCGCCGAGCCGATCACGATCATCGCGAGCTTCTTGCCACGCTGCGGCTTGGGCCGGACCTCGGCGCGCGAGACGCCGCGCGCGCCTTTCTGCGGAGGACGAACCAGAATGCCACTCGCATCGGGAACCGAGATCGCCATGGCGTCCTTGCAAAGCAAGCAAGGTGCCAGCGAGCGTCAGTCAGCGAACGCTACGAAGCCATCAGCGTCTTGGCATTTGGCGCGGCGCGGATGGGAGGGGGCGGGGGTGGAGGCACCGGGCGGTGACTGACGCCGCCGCCGTGATCGGCGTGCTGCGGAGGGCGCCGATCGGTCTGCGTCTGCTCGTCGTCGTCGACGGAGTGCGAGTCGCGGCCGAGGCCGGCGCCGTCGAACATCGACCGGTACTCGGGCGGGAGCGACGCGTACTTCGACGCCAGCATCGCGCGCGACACGAACAGCTCCTCGCGCTTGCCGTCGGCGATGTCGCGCTTGAGCGAGATCTCTCCGGGCACGCGGCTCTTCTGGCACATGGTCTTGATGGTCGGCGCCAGCAGGTCGAGCAGCGCCTTCGCGGGCTCGGCCGGATCGGTCATCGAGCGGAACGACGTCTTGCCGATGGTCACCTCACGCGTGCGCCGGCGCGACAGCGACGGCTCCATCTCGTCGACGATCGCCGACGCGAGCCGCGCCAGCGCGAGGCCCTCCTCGCCGCCCAGCACCATCTCGACGCCCGACAGCGAGCCGTCGTCGTCGAGCAGCGTGACGGTCGCGGCGGTCGCCGCGAGGCTGTCGAGGTGGATGCCCCACCCCGCCGACTTCTTGTTCGCGCTCTCGCGGATCACCATCGTGATCTCGTCGCCGTCGCGCTCGACCTCCATGAGCGCGCCCTTGTCGACGTGGATCTTCTGCAGCGACGGCTTGCCGATCAGCCGCTTGTGCGGGAGCCGCACCACCATGCCGGGCACCAGGCCCGACAGCTTGGCGGGGCCGTTCCACGGCACGTCGGGCAGATCGAAGCTCACGGTGAACTTCGCCGCGAACGCCGAGGCGGTAGCGCCGACGTTGGCCTTCCAGCTCCAGCTCCACGCCGTGCGCGGGAGATGGTGCGTGTCGAAGAAGCTCGCCGCCGCGCCGAACGCCGTCTGCATGGCGCGATCGATGCGTGGCTCGGCCGACGCCGCCGCCGTGCGCTTCTCGAGGGCGCCGCGCGCCGTCGTGATGGCGTGGCGTGCGCCTTCGAGCGCGCGCAGCGCCGTCTGCTGCACCAGCGTGGAGTCCTTCGCGACCGACGGCGACGAGAGGGCCACCGCGCCCTCGATCGATCGCTCGAGCGCAGCGAGCTTGGCGCCTTCGGCGTCCGCCTCGCGCTTGGCCTCGCGCGCCTTCGCGCGAAGCGCCTCGAGCTGCGCAGCCGCGGTGAACATCCCCGCGCATGCGTCGACGGCCGCGCCGACGATGTCGATGAAGTTCTCTTCGAAGGGGAATGGAGTGCCGTCGCCATAGCGGTACATCAGGACCTCCCGGTGTTTCTCATCGAGCAACCCCCATGCCAGGAACGCCGCAACCTTCCGGTGAGATGCACCCTCGAACTCTGGTTGGACCGGGGATCGCCGCCCCATGGTGGGGACCCCTCCCCCGATCGCCCGGGACCGCGGGCCGGATAGGATGCCGCCGTGTCCGAGCCGTTCCGTTTCGTGTTCCGCGTCCGCTACGGCGAGTGTGATGCCCAGCAGATCGTCTTCAATGCGCGCTGGGCCGAGTACGTCGACCTCGCGGCGACCGAGTACATGCGCCTGCTGTTCGGGTCGGTCGATCCCGATGCGATGGGGCTCGACTGGCGCCTCGTGCGCCAGCTCGTGGAGTGGAAAGCGCCCGCGCGCTTCGACGACGTTCTGGTCGCCGAGGTGCGTACCGTGAAGATCGGCACGACGTCGTTCACGCTCGCCACGCAGTTCAAGCGTCACGGTGACGACGCGGTGCTCGTCACCGCCGAGACGGTGTACGTCGTCGTCGAGGCGCACGGCAGCACGAAGCTGCCGGTGCCGGAGCGGCATCGTTCGGCACTCGAGCGCGGTGCGCCCGGCAGCGTGGTAAATCACGCCGGCATCTGAGCTTCATCTGATGCGTGTTCGGCGAGGTGGCGCCTCGGGTCGCCACCGTGAACGTCGCGGAAGAGAGCCTGACGCATCGCATGGTTGGCAATCCAAGCCTTAACAGCGTGATCCATGGAGCGTAAGCGGCGGTACGCCGCGTGCATCTGCGGACACATGTGCGCGCCGAGTCCGTGACGATCGACGAGAGCACCGAGCAGTCCGACGGACTGGACCCGGATGCCGAGGTCGTGATGCTCGAGCAGCGCATGGCATTGCCCGAATCACTGGACGAGCTGACGCTCGACGAGCGCCGCCGTCCCGGCCCGCTCGGACCGGTCCTGGCGCAGCACGTCATCGAGCTCGTGCTCGAGCGCGCGCACGCGCGCCGTCCGCATCGTCCGATGTTGCCGCGCACGCCCGCCGTCTCCGTGACGGTGACGGCGCGCGCGGTCGATCTCGGCGCCGGCCCGCTCGCGATGGAGGCGCTGTTCGAGGTCGCCGCGCGCTCGGTGTCGGCGTTCTGCGATCACGGCTTCCTCGTCGTGATGCGCCCCGGCGACGGCCCGACGTTCCTGTATCCGCTGCCCGTGACGTCGTTCGACACCGGCGACAGCACCGACGAGCTCACCGAGCCGGCGGCGATCGACGAGGTCGTGCTGCTGTGCCGTCAGCTCGACGAGGAGCAGGCGCGCTCGCGCGCCGTCGACATCGCCGAGCGTTTCCGCGCCGGCCTCGAGCGCGCGCCCGCGTTGCGCGACCTGCTCGTCGAGGTTCGTCTCGGCGAGGGCACGATCACCGGCGCCTCCCGGCGCGTCGGAACGCTCCTGCCCGCCGCGGTCTGGCGCCCGGTCTGAGCGATACTGGCGGCATGCGGATCGCCGTCGCCTCCGACGAGCCATACCCCGTGCACGCGACCGTCGCGCGCGTGCTCGGCGAGCGCGGTCACACCGTCGTGCCGTTCGGCGCCATCGCCTCCGGTGCCGAGGAGCCGTGGCCCGACGTCGCCGAATCGGCCGCGATCGCCGTCGCCTCCGGCGACTGTGACGAGGGCATCTTCTTCTGCTGGTCGGGCACCGGCATCTCGATGGCCGCCAACAAGGTCGCCGGCGTGCGCGCCGCGCTCGTGAATGATCCGGGCGGCGCCGCCGCGGCGCGCGTGTGGAACCACGCCAACGTCCTGTGCCTGTCGAACCGCTCGCTCTCCGACGACATGGCCCGGGAGATCCTCGCGGCGTGGTTCGACGCGGCACCGGGCGATCGCGGCGCGGACGGCGTGGCGCGCCTCGCGGCCGTCGACGCGCGCCACCGCAAGCCGTGATGTAGAGTCGCGCGCATGTCGCGCCTCTCCGTCGCTGCCGCTGCCACAGCTCTGGCCCTCGCGCTGGTCGCCTGCGGCCACTCGTCGTCGCCTCCGCCGCCCACCTCCGCCAGCTCCGAGGCCGCGCCGATCACGCCGGTCGCCGCGCCGGACGGGCCCGGCAAGGTGCTCGACGCCTCGTTCGAGTCCAAGGCGCTCGGCGTCGTGAAGAAGTACAAGGTCTATCTCCCCGCCGGATACGACGCGCTCACGGCGCGGCGCTATCCGGTCGTGTACATGCTGCATGGCCTCGGCGGCAACGAGACCAACTGGGTCGGCGGCGGCAAGCTGGACGCGGTCGCCGACGGGCTGCACCTGCAGGCCATCGTCGTGATGCCCGACGGTGACGACGCGTTCTACGCGAACGCCGCCACGTCACCGGACCTGAAGGCGTGCCTCGCGGCCGGCACGCCGCCGTTCTCCGACGACGAGCGCCCCGAGGACTTCTGCGTCGCGAAGCGCAGCTACGAGGACTACATCGCGCGCGATCTCGTCGCCCACGTCGACGCGACGTACCGCACCATCGCCCTGCGCCGCGCGCGCGGCATCGGCGGCCTCTCCATGGGCGGCTTCGGCGCGCTCCAGCTCGCCATGCGCCACAAGGACCTCTTCGCGGCGACGGCGTCGCACTCCGGCGTCCACTCGCTCTTCTACGAGGGCCCGCACCCGTACGAGGCCGGCAAGGTGAAGCTGCACGAGGACCTCGCGACGTGGGGCCGCGGGCTCGGCATGATCGGCGAGCACATCCGCGGCGTGTTCGGAGCGGAGCTCGCCAACTGGCGCGCGCACGATCCGACGACGCTGGCGCAGCAGCTGGAGAACGGCGAGCTCGCGATCTACCTCGATTGCGGCACCGAGGACATCTTCCAGTTCCACGACAGCGGCCAGTACCTGCACGATCTGCTCACGGCGCGGGGCATCACGCACGAGTGGTACCTCGGCCCCGGCAAGCACGACTTCAGCTTCTGGGGCGAGCGCATCGACGACAGCCTGGCGTTCTTCACGCGCTCGCTCGCGCCGGCAGCTCCTTGACGTAGAGGCTCTGCGACGGGAACGCCAGCGCGGTCCCGTGCTTCTCGACGATCTCGAGGAACGTCATCAGGATCTGCTCGCGCGCGAGGCGGAACTTGTCGTTGTCGTTCGACTCGAACCACGCCGACACCTCGACCTCGAGCGCCGACGGCGCGAACCCGATGAAGCGCACGTCGATCCCGTCCTTGTGGATCTGCGGGTGCTCGCGCAGCACGGCGCGCACCTCGTCGAGCACGCCGCGCAGCTGCTTGCCGGTCGTGCCGTAGTCGAGGTTGAGCTTGAGCCCGAGCTTGAGGCGGTCGCGCTCCGCGAACGACTCGATGCGCGACTCCGCGACCTGGGCGTTGGGGATGGTCACGACGGTGCGCTCGGCGGTGCGGATGCGCGTCGAGCGCAGGCCGATCGACTCGACCACGCCGAGGTGGTCGCCGATCTTCACGCCGTCGCCCTCGCGGAACGGCTGGTCGAGGCCGATCGAGAACGCGCCGAAGAGGTTCTCGATCGTCTTCTGCGCGGCCAGCGCGAAGGCGATGCCGCCGATGCCGAGGCCGGCGATGAGGCCGGCGACGGGATAGCCCAGCTCCGAGAGCAGCGAGATGAACGCGATGATGCCGACCAGCACCTTGCCGACGCGCACCGCGAGCGGCACCAGCGAGCGGGCGATCGGCCGCCGCCGCGACCATTCGCTCGCCGCGATCGAGATCCGGATCTGATCGAGGACGTTGATCACCGCCCAGAACACGCACAGGAACCACATCGTGCTCACGATGGCGCGCACCGCGTGGGCGGCGTCGGCGTGGAGCTCGAGGGGCTGCACCAGCCCGCGGAAGATGAGCAGCGACCACGCCCAGCGGATCGGGCCGGCGATGGCCTCGATGAGCGCGTCGTCCCACGTGGCCTCGGTGCGACCGGCCAGCCGCCCGAGGAGGAAGCGGGTCACGCGGCCGAGGATCGCGCCGATGAGGAAGCTCACCGCGATGACGACGGGCAGCGCGAGCCACTGCCACCACAGGACCTTGAGCGGACCGACACGCAGGAGCACCTCGGGGAGGTGCTCGGTCAGGAAGTCGTGCATGCCGCGGAACGTACAGCTACGGCAGCGCTTCGTCGAACGTCAGCCCGCCGACCTGCGTCTCGCACCCGTCGCGGACCAGCTCCTCGGTGGCGAGGTCGAGCTCGAGGAGCTCCATCCCGGAGAGCGAGCCGACGAGCGAGCCCGCCGCCGACGTGATGGTCACCGTGCCGGCGCGCTGGAAGTAGAACTGCGTCGGACCCTGGCCGGCGACGATGTCCCCGATGACGGTCACGCACACGCCGCACGTGCTGTAGTCGAGCTCGGCGCCGGTGAGCGGATACACGCCCGGCGCCGGGTCGCGCCCCGCGAACGCGCCCTTGCCGCCCTTCAGCTGCACGAACACCACGTCGCGCGTCGCGGCGTCGCTGGCGACCGTCATGCTCACCGAGACGATGCGACTGCCGGCGGCGCCGCTCGCCGCGGGCGTTCCGTCGCGCGCGCCGAGCTGGCCGAGGTCGGAGACGACCGTGCACGTGCGAGGCACGGCATCGATGCCCGAGGCGGCGTCCACACCCCCATTGTCGTCCGGGTCTCCGGACCCCGAGCAGGCGGCGATCATCAGGATCGGCAGGCAGATGCGCGGCGCGCGTCGAATCATGCCTTCTGCTTACGCAACCGGCGTGCCAGCTTGGCTTCCTCGACGGCGCGCTTCTCCTCCTCGGTCCAGCGCAGCTGGGCCGGCTTCCACACCCACGCCGCGTTCACCGTGAAGAAGAGGTTGGCGGCGGCCATCGTGAACATCGCGTGCTGAGGAAAGCGCGCGGCGACGATGAACGCGACGAGGTACCCGAGCGTGCTGAGCGCGACGCGCCGATCGATGGTGATCGCGATCATCCCGTTGATCGTGAACCAGAGCAGGATCATGAAGACCTGCACCTTGTTCCTGGGCACGTCGAGGTACCACGCGCCGATCCACAGCGCGATCTGCGCGATGAACACGAAGAACGCCGTCGCCATGAGGCGGCGGTTGATCGACGTCTTGAACATCGAGTCGCGCGCCCACACCGCGAGCCCACCGATCACCACGAGGATGCCGACCGACCAGAAGATGTGATCGATGTGCGTGCGCGTGCGCACCAGATCGGGGCGGAGCGCGCCGGCGAGCGGCGAGAACGTGAAGATGACGCCGAGGATGAGCACGAGGAACATGCGCGTGCGCGTCCCGATCTTGTGGTCCAGGTCGCGCTGCATGGCGTCGAGCGCTGCTTGCCGCGCGGCGTGCTCGGCGGCGGCGGCGCGCGCACGCGCGAGGAGGTCGCGCGGTGGCGCGTCGAGCTCGCTGAGCAGGCCGACGGCGGCGCGCGGATCGGTGCCGGTGAGCTCGTACTCGGCGACGGCGACGGTGGCCTCGGTGAGACCGGCGCGCGCCTCCTCGTTGTCGCGCCACGCGGAGAGCGCCTCGTGGAAGCCGAACTTGCACGCGCCGTAGAGCCGGTAGATCTCCTCGCGCTCGCGGCCCGGCGAGCCGGCGGGCAGGGCGAGCCGCGCGAACAGCTCCTCCTGCTTCGCGCGCGCCAGCTCGGCGAGGCGCGCCGAGCCGCGGTGCGCCAGGTAGGCCTGGATCGCGGCGCGCATCTCGTCGATCGACGCGTAGCGGTCGTCGGGATGGGCCGCCATCGCGCGCGCGCAGATGCGCGCCAGCTCCGGCGGCGCGTCGGCCGGCAGCTCGGGCCGCGACGCGATCACGCTGGTCACGACCTCGAGCGCGGTCTTGCCCTTGTGCGGCGGACCGCCCGTGATGATCTCGAAGAGCACGGCGCCGGCGAGATACACGTCCGTGCGCTCGGTGAGCGGCGGCGAGCCCTCGCGACCGAGCATCTCGGGCGCCATGTAGCAGGGCGTGCCCGCCATCTCGTCGGCGTCCTTCGCGAGCGGCAGTCGGCCGCTGCCGTCGTCGAGGAGGCTGACCGCGATGCCCCAGTCGAGCAGGTACACCTCGCCGAACTCGCCGACCATCACGTTGGACGGCTTGAGATCGCGGTGGATGATGCCGCGGCTGTGCGCGAAGCGGACGGCGTTGAGGACGTGGAGCAGGATGCCGAGGTTCCACGCCAGCAGATCGGGCGCGCCGAACACCGCGTTCACGTGGTCGCCGTCCTCGAGGATGTCGTGCCACGACACACCCTCGATGCGCTTGAGCACGATGATCGGGCTGCCGTCGTCGTCGAGCCCGACGTGGTGCACGGGCACGATGTTGGGATGCTCGAGCGCGCCCGTGACCCACGCCTCGCGCAGCAGATCGAGCGCGGCGGTCGCGTCCTTCTTGTCGCCCTTGAGCGTCTTGACCGCGACCGTGCGTCCGAGCGCCGTCTGCTCGGCGAGGCGGATGATTCCCATCCCGCCTTCGCCGATGGTCTCGCCGGTCTTTAGTTGCGCCGATGCGCCCGGCGAGAGACCGGAAAGCTGCTCGAGCATGGCCATCGCCTTGCGGCCGCCCGTCGAGCGAACTTGCGTTGGGACGATGGTGGAACGTGGCTCCTGTCGCAGGGTTTGCGACGAGTCGACAGCGACCGTCTCGAGCCATGCCTCGATGTCGCTGGCCAGTCCCCGTTCGGAAGGCATCAGTGAGCCGACTTTACCTTATGGATCCCTGCCGGCGCCCGGGCGTATCCTGCGCGGATGAGGGTTGTCTCGCTGGCGCTGGTAACAGGCCTGCTCGCGTCGTTGCTCGCCATCGGCGCGTCGGTTTCCGGCTGCGCCAGCGGTTTCGAGCGCAACGGCGACGATGACGGCAACGATCCGCGCATCGACGCGCCGTTCGGCGGCAACGGCGACGGCGGCGGCGGCTTCGTCGACGCCCGCCTCGTCGACGCCCCCGGCACCGTCACGGACGCGCCGCTACAGACCGACGCCCCCGCCGGCGGCGGCGTCGAATGCCCGATGACGCAGGAATACGACGACCGCGCCTTCATCGAGATCCTCACCAACCCCAACTTCGTCGAGTGCACGAGCGGCGCCGACTGCAGCTCCTCGCAGTGCTGCTACGGCGCGATCGTCTGCGTCGCGTACCCCTGACGCAGCTGGCGCCGCGGGTCCTGCGCCATCGGCGTGTGTCCTGAGTCGCGGCGGCGCGGGTCACGCGGTCGGGCGGGGGCCCGGCACCTCGAGCGGATCGATGCGCCCGTAGCGGCGCCATCCGACCTCGAGCAGCCAGGACTGCGGGTACATCGTGACGATCGGGTCGAAACCTTCCGGTGGGGCAAACGGGTACGTCCGGTTCCAGCCATCGAAGAGCACGCCGCTGGAATACGGATCGACGAGCGCCGCCCTCTGGCGCACGCCGGCCACGTCTTCGCTGTGGCGGCGCCAGTTATTCAAAACATAGGCGATCGCGTTTCGCACCTGGCGCCGGTTCGTGAGGTGCTCGACGTGGTAGCGCTCCGGGAACACTGCGCCGCGACGGGCGACCTTCTCGCCGCGGTCCCGCGCAATGGCCGCGTTCAGCTGCTTCGCCGCCGAGATCGCAAAGCTCTGCATCCCGTGCGCGAGCGCCAGCTTGTCGTCGGCCTCGCAGATGAGGTGGATGTGCTCGCGCTGGATGCTGACGTGCACGATGCGGAAGTTCTGGCGCATCCAGCTCTTGTTCACCGCGCGCCGGATCGCGTGATACGCGCGCCGGCGGCGCAGTCGCCCCACGTCCTTCACCGTGCGCAACGTGATGTGCACCGGCGTGTGCCGCGATAGCGCCGCCCTCACACGCACCCAGTTCCGCCGCCGCCCCGGCGCCCGCGGACGTCCCGCACCCGTGCGTTTCCCGCCGCGCCCCCGATCCAGGAACAGGTCCCCTTGCTTCGGCACCGCCACTCGCTTCGCCATGATGAATTACGACGATATCATCTCTGATTGCCAGGTCAACAGGATCCAGTCGCTATCAGGTGGATGACTGCCTAGCGGCCGCAGGGGCACAGGCACGGCGTCGCGCGGACGCGGGCGGTGCTCGCCTGGTGCACGGTGGCCGCGCGATGCGGTCCTCGCGCTAGGCGATGCCTCGCGCTGCGGTCCGCGCTCACTCACGGCGGCGATGTGCTGGAGCGAGAGGCGGTGCGCAACCGGTCGTCGCGGCGGCTGACGTTCGTGTATGGCGCGGGGGCCGGTGCCGTTTTCCGCGCCGGACGGGGCATGTGGACGGGGGGGGCCGACGTCGGCGCGAGTCGTTGCCCGTGCCGCCGAAAAGCAGAACGCCGAGCGGCAGTCTTCCCCAGAAGGGCGCTGCCGCATCGGCGGATTTTGCGGTTGGGCGCCGAGGGTTGGGCGCCGGGAAAAATCAGCCCAGGAAGCCGCGGGCGATGTTCATGAGCTCGGTGTTGGCGGCGTGCGCCTTGCCGAAGGCTTCCTTCTCGGCGGCCGAGAGCTCGATCTCGTAGACGGCGACGGCGCCGGCCGAGGTGAGCTTCACGGGGACGCCGAGGAAGGCGTCCTTGATGCCGAACTCGCCCTGCAGCTCGACCGAGCACGGCAGGACGCGGCCCTGGTCCCGCACGATCGCCTCCACCATGAGGCACGTGCCGGCGCCGGGGGCCAGCCACGCGGACGTGCCGATCAGCCCCGTGAGGGTCGCGCCGCCCTTCTTCGTGTTGTCGACGACCTCCTGCAGCTTCTCGGCGGACAGGAACTTCGACGCCGGGACGTTGCCGATCATCGCGTTCGACACGATGGGCACCATGTCCTTGTCGGTGTGCGCGCCGAGCACCATCGCGTGGACGTCCTCGACGCTCACGCCCGCCGCCATCGCGAGGTAGGTGCGGAAGCGCGCCGAGTCGAGCACGCCGGCCGAGCCGATGACGCGCTCGCGCGGGAAGCCGGTGACCTGCTTCGCGACGAACACCATCGCGTCGAGCGGGTTCGACACGACGACGAGCACGGCGTCCGGCGCGTGCTTCTTCACGTCGGCGCAGATGCCGCGCACGATGCCGGCGTTGATGTTGATCAGCTCCTCGCGCGACTGGCCCGGCTTGCGCGGCACGCCGGCGGTCATCACGACGACGTCGGCGCCGGCCATCGCCTCGGGCTTGTCGGTGGCGACGTAGCGGTGGGCGTTGAAGCCCTCCCACGGGCCGCACTGCGCGAGATCGAGCGCGCGACCCTCGGCCGGACCGGCCTTGATGTCGATGAGCACCAGCTCGCCGAGCTCCTTCTGCACGGCCCACTGGGCCACGGCCGCGCCGACGTTGCCGCCGGCACCGATGATTGCAATCTTCGGGCGCTTGATCATGCGCGGGTCTTAGCACGTCATAGAATTCGTCGGTGGCGCCACGCTACGAGATCGAGACGCTCGCCGCCTGCCCCCTGTGCAGCGGGCGCGCCCTCGCGTCGCTCCCGGTGCCGCGACGCACAGTTGGAGGTCGGTTCGCCGACGACCTCCGCCTGGGGCTGACTCATTGCCGGCGCTGTCGGTTCGAGTTCGTGAGCCCGCGCCCCGACGCGACGGCGCTCGCCGACTTCTACGCCGCCCAGGACTACACGGCGCACGAGCCCATCGACGGCGCGGCCGCGGTCCGGCGCGCGCGCATCCAGCTCGACGCGATCGAGGACGCGATCGGGCCCCTCCGCGGCGCCAGCCTCCTCGACGTCGGGTGCGGCGGCGGCCAGCTCCTCGCCGCCGCGCGCGACCGCGGCGCCATCCCGTGCGGGTACGACGTCGCGCTCCACGCGCAGGCCGCGTGCCGCGCGCTCGACATCGAGGTCGTGACGCGCATCGAGGACCTCGGGCGCCGCACGTTCGACGGCGCGGTCATGAGCCACGTGCTCGAGCACGTCGGGGACGTCGGCGGCGTGCTGCGCCACCTGCGCGAGCGCACGCGCTGGCTGTGCATCGAGGTGCCCAACGTCGAGTCGCTGCGCGCGCGCCTCTCGACCTCGCTCACACGCGCGCGGCTCGGCGCCGACGAGCGCCACCGCGCCTTCCCCATCCACCTCTCGTACTTCTCACCGCGCACGCTGCGGCGCGCGCTCGCTGACGCCGGCTTCGAGGTGGTGCGCCTCCGCACCGCCGGTGGAGGGACCAGCGGGGCCAAGCGGGCCTTCCACCGTGCGCTCCTCGGCGAAAATCTGCTGGCCATCGCGAGAACGGCACGCGGCTGAGCTACGATCGTCATCGATGCGCAGCGCGTTCGTACGCTCGCTGTTGATCGCGTTCGCGGTGTTCGCGACCCTGTTCGGGCTCGAGTTCTTCCTCGAGTGGAACCGGCTCGGGCGCCCCGGCCTCGAGGCGATGAGCTGGGTCGACACCAACAACGCCAAGCTCGTCGACATCCTGTCGCCGATGGCGCGCGCCTACAACAACGTGCTCGCCATGCTGCTCGCGACCATCGGCCTCGCGATCCCGCTCACGGCGAACATGCACACGCCGAAGCTGATCGACATGTTCTTGCGCGACCGCATCAACCGGTTCGTGCTGTCGTTCATGGCGTTCGGCGCGGCGCACGTCCTGTTCGTCGCCTACATCATCGGCCCCAAGTTCGCGCCGATCTGGGCGGTGCGCCTCGCGGTGTTCGCGTCGCTCGCGGGCTGGGCGCTCCTCATCCCGTACTTCTTCTACGTGGTGCGCTTCCTCGATCCGTCGCGCGTCGTCAACCGGCTGTGCGAGGAGACCGTCGTGATCGTGCGCCACGTCGCCGCCGGCAAGGGCGACGCCGTGAAGTCGCAGGAGGAGGTCGCGCAGCGCATCGACCAGCTCGGCACGATCATCCTGAAGTCGCTCGACCGCGCCGACCGCGGCGTCGCGCGCGAGAGCGTGTGGGCCATCAAGGGGCTGCTCGACCACCACGCTGCGGTGAAGGCCCGGATGCCGCCGGCGTGGTTCCGCGTCGACCGCGCCGACTTCGTCGGGTTCTCCGCCGAGGCGCTCGACATGGTCACCGAGGCCAGCACGTGGTTCGAGATGAAGTGCGGGCTCCAGCTCGCGCTCGGGTACCAGCAGGCGCTGTCGAAGGCATCCGACACCGTCTCGTCGATCTCGGACGCGAATCGCGTCATCGCGCTCCGCGCCGCCGGTCGCGGCGACGACGAGGCGCTGCGCCTCGCCATCCGCTTCTTCAACAACTACACGCGCGAGGCCATCAAGGCGCGCAGCGTCCACGCCGTCTACGACGTGTTCCATCAGTACCGGCTGCTGGCCAAGGACCTGACCGACCGCGTCGACCTGATCAAGGAGATCGCGCGCCACTTCGTCTACTACGCGAACATGGCGCACGCCTACGGCATGGTGTTCGCGCCCCAGCTGGCCGTGTTCGACCTGGGCTACATCGTGCGACGCGCGTACGAGTCGAAGTCGCCGGCCGCGGCCGAGCTGCTCGAGGTCACGCTCCATCTGCCGCACCGGCACGGTAACGATGTCCACACGCTCGCCGTGAAGGCCAAGCTCATCCTCGGCGGCTTCTTCCTCGAGACCGGACACGAGGCCGAGGCGGCCAAGGTGCGCGCCAACCTCGACGACGTCGACGCCGTCGAGATCCGCCTCGCCGCGACCGAGCTCCTCGAGTCGCCGCGCGTGTTCTTCGAGGTCACCGACCGTCAGCTCAACTTGCAGTACGTGCCTCCCGAGCGCCGCGAGCCGCTGCGCCGCTTCTGCGATCAGCTCGACGCGGACTGAGGTCGCGCTACGGTTTCGGGATGGACGTCCTCGACGGACGCGAGGTGCTCGAGCAAGGCGACATCGCCTTCTTCTACCGGCCCAAGGTGCAGCCGGCCGACGCGCTCGTCGAGATTCCCGGCGTCCAGAGCTTCTTCGTGGTGCTCTCCCCCGCCGGCGGCGGACCGGCGCGCCGTCTGAGGATCGGCCGCAAGCGCATGCCATCGGCCCGCGGTCAGCGCTTCTGGGTGCAGGTCGAGCGCGTCGGGTCGTTCCAGCGCGTGCTCGCCGACCAGCTCGAGGACGAGCGCTACACGACGAAGACACGCGGCGAGCGTTACCAGCCCGGCGCGCGCGCCGTCGCGCAAGGCACGTACGCGTTCGTGCGCCACGACGACCACACGCACCTCGAGTACACCGTCGAGCACGCCGAGCCGCTCGACGACCTTCCCGAGGAGGTCCGCGTCCCGGCCGAGGCGAGCTATGTCGTCCTCTTCGAGCGCCGCCCCCGCACCCGCGCCACCTGGACCACCGACGGCAGCCCCGATCTCCTCGACCGCGCGGACGCCGAGATCGTGCTGGTCGGCATCGACGCCGAGCACGACCACGCGTACGAGTCGGCGACCTGGTAGAGGCGTCGCCGATCGCGAGCGCTCAGAACGGCGAGCGGATGATCGTCCCCGTGAACGTGCCGGTGACGGGCGCTCCAGTCGTGGCGCTGTAGTTGCCGATGTGGAGCGTCCCGTCGCCGACGAGGCCGACCAGGACGAACGCGCCGGTCGCCGGCGTGTAGTGGTAGACGGCGCCGACGACGTTTCCGAGATCGATGGGCAGGTCGGTGTTGGCCGCCATCACCGACGGCTCGATCTGGAACGCGAGGATCCCCGCGGTTCCGTCGGCCAGCGCCGCGACCACCGCGATCTGCGCCTTGGGCGGCATCGCGTTGGGATCCATGCCCGCCGTGCCGCCCACGCGCGTCACGTTCAGCGGCGCGCCGTTCACCGTTCCGCTCACCGACCCGCTGCCGGTCGCGAACGCGTCGGGCGCGCCCGTCGTGCCCCACGTCGTGGAGAACGAGCCGTTCAGGTTGCCGATCTCCTCGAAGCACGGCGCGTCGCGCAGCGGCGCCGTCACCGTCGGCGGGCCGCCCGCGAGATCGGCGTCGATCGCCGCGCGCCGCCCCGACACGAACGCGCGCACGTCGTTCACCGCGGTCGCGAACGTCTCGCGATCCGCGACCAGCACGACCGGGCGCACCAGCTGCTCCATGCGATCGATCTCCGCGGTCATCGCCTGCACGTCCCACACGTCGTCCATCACGGCGCGCAGCCGCGCGATGTAGCGGTCGCGCGTCTCCGGCAGCTGGTACAGGCGGCGCGGCATGAGCGACGTCACCTGCACCGCGATGCTGCCGCCGCCGCCGAACGGGTTGTCGCGCGCCTCGAGCACGCCGTCGACACCCCACGGGAGGAACTGGAACTTCCCCGAGATCGGGTCGTGATACGCGTAGAAGTTGTTGGCGTTGCCGGTGTAGCCGTCCCAGTGACCGACCAGCGTCTCGGTCGCCCAGAAGGTGAGGAACGCGTCGACGTCGACCACCGCCTCGAGCGACGCCACCAGCTGTGCGTCGCTGGCCTCGAGCGCCGTGGTCAGCGTATCGAGGTCGGTGCGATCGTTCTCGGTCTCGTTGGTCTTCAGCTCGAAGGTGCCGGTCCACCCGTCGCGGAAGTCGCTGAGCGTACCCTCGTACAGGTTGCCCTCGTCGTCGTCGAAGTGACGGCGCAGCATCGGCTTGTTGATGGCCTCGACGTTCACGTACAGGCCGAGGTCGTTGCCGTTCACGCGCACGCGCGCGAAGTTGCAGCGCGACGACGGCACGCCCGCCGCGGTGAAGGTCTGGTACGCGATGCACTGCTTGATGTACGACGGGTCCTGCTTGGCGTTGTTGAGCGTGAGCGTCTTGAGGCCCGCGAACGCCTGGTCGACCACGTACTCGTCGAACTTGAGCTTCAAGCTGGGCTTGGTCGTGTCGAGCGAGCCGATGAAGCCCTTCTTGCGCACGCCGACGTTGGTCACGACCTGGCCGTCGACCCGCACCGTGCCCGTGAAGTACGTGAACGGATCGGCGAAGGGCTGCGCGAGGCAGTTGCCGATCAGCGCCGACAGGCCGCGGGTCTGGAACCGCATCGTGTCCCAGTCGGCCTGCGCGACCTCGATGTCGACCTCGAGGATGTGCGCCGGATCGTAGAGGGCGTCCGACGGATCCGGGCCGGTCCCGTCGTCGTCACCGCCGCCGTCACACCCGACGAACAAGGCAGTGGCGAGAACCGCGACACCAAGGCGTACGAAGCTCATTGCCGACACCAGATTGCACCCATGGTGCCATCCAGGATGCCACGCCATCCTCGCGAGATCGTTGCGGCAGGTCACAGCCTGTCGCGGATTCCTACGACCTACGGCCGCTTGCGCGCGACTTCGTTCACGATCACCCACCTGTCCTTACGCGGATCATAGGTGGCCACCCGATAGGTCTTCGTGCCGCCGAAGCCGCCGACGATCTCCATGCCGAGCACGTAGATCACGCCGTCGATCACGGCGGCGCCCTCGAGGAACTCGAGCGACTCGGGGCGGTCCTTGCCCTCGCGCCACGCCTGCTTCGCCGGCTCGTAGATCATCGACCGGTCCGACGACATCACGTCGCGGCCGAACGCGACGATGGTCTTGTCTGGCAACGCGACCGCGTAGACCTCCGCCGAGGACGGCATCCACGGGCCGGCCGTCCACTCCTTCGCACCGGGCGCGAGGATCTCGACGTCCCTCGAGCGATCACCGAGCGTGTCGACGCCCTTGGGCACGTTGCGTCCGCCGATCACCCACACGTCCTTGCCGACCGTCACGGCGGCGCCGTCGGCGCGCGCCTGCTCGATCGGCGGAAGCGCCGTGACCTTGCCCTTGGCGTCGAGCATGACCGCCTGCTCGTGCGTCCAGATCTCCAGCGACCGGAGCGACCGCGCCCCGTTGTCGACGCGACCACCGGCGATGACGATCCGGTCGCCGGCCGCCGCCGCCATCACGGACCCGGCGGCCCACGGCAGCTTGCCGGCCGAGGTCCAGGCGCACTTCTTCTCGTCGAAGCGCTGGACGTCGTCGAGCGCCGTGATGCCGCGCGCGACGCCGCCGATCAGGTAGAGCGCGCCGCCGAACGCGACGAGCGTGGTCTGCATGCGACCGCCGCTCGGCTCCGGGATCGTCTCCCACTGCTTCGCCTTCACGTCGAAGCGCCGTGCAAACGTGCCGGGCGCGCCGTCGGTGCCCGCGATCCAGTAGAGGTACTTTCCGAGCGCGGCGACACCGCCGTCCGACGACGTCGCCGGCGCGTCGGTGCGCGTGCCGCATCTGGCCTGCGCGGACGCGTCGCTCGCGAGGGCGGCCGCGAGCGCCGCGATGAGCGCCGCCGTCGCGATCGCTACTTCGTGTACTTGTCGAGCCACGCGAGCACCTCCTCGTGCCAGCGCTTCGAGTTGAGCGGCTTCAGCACCCAGTGGTTCTCGTCGGGAAAGTGCAGGAAGCGACTCGCCACGCCCTTGCGCTGGAGCGCCGTGAACGTCGACATGCCCTGGGTGTCGACGACGCGGAAGTCGTTGCCGCCGTGGATGACCAGCGTCGGCGTCTTCCAGTTCTTCACGAAGTCGATCGGGTTGTGCTTGGTGTAGCCC
>DATLEB010000030.1:0-26999 GCA_035525615.1 Kofleriaceae bacterium
GAGGCAGCCGTGATCGGCGTGGTCGGCGGCCTATTGGGCATCGGGCTCGCGCTCGGGATCGGGACGGCCTGGAACGCGTACTCGGCCGCCAGCATCCCCAGGTTCCCCTTCAAGCCCGAGTCCTGGTTCGAGTGGAAGACGTGGATCTGGGCGAGCGCCCTCGGGTTCTCGACCCTGTTCTGCATCCTCGGCGGCTTCTTGCCGGCGCGCCGCGCGGCCAAGATGGAGCCAGCGCAAGCCCTCGCACAGAACTAACACCTGGACCGGTGGAGGACATGTCGTATAGGGGAGGGCAAAGTCCATGTGGCCCAAGGAATCGATTTCGGTTAGGGTCCCACCTCACAGCGTTTCGTCGATCTACGGACGCTCTGGAACGACCGTGAAGAAGCCGGCGCCCTTCGGCAAATACTTCCTGCTCGAGCGCATCAACGTCGGCGGCATGGCGGAGGTGTTTCGAGCGAAGGCCTTTGGTGTCGAGGGGTTCGAGCGGCTTGTCGCGGTCAAGCGCATCCTGCCGAATATCGCGGAGGACAAAGAGTTCATCCGCATGTTCATCGAGGAGGCCAAGCTCTCGGTCCAGCTGAACCACGCGAACATCGCGCAGATCTTCGACCTCGGCGTGGTCGACGGCAGCTACTACATCGCGCTCGAGCACGTTCACGGCCGCGACCTCCGCGGCATCTTCGACCGCTGCCGCCAGCTCGGCGAGGCGATGCCGATCGCCCAGGCATGCTTCATCGTCATGAAGGGCTGCGAGGGCCTCGACTACGCGCACAACAAGCGCGACCAGTCGGGTCGCGAGCTGCAGCTCGTCCACCGCGACGTCAGCCCGCAGAACGTCCTGATCTCGTTCGAGGGCGAGGTCAAGATCATCGACTTCGGTATCGCGAAGGCAGCAGGCAAGGGCAGCAAGACCCAGGCAGGCATCCTGAAGGGCAAGTTCGGATACATGTCGCCCGAGCAGGTGCGCGGACTGCCGGTCGATCGCCGCAGCGACGTGTTCTCGTGCGGCATCGTGCTCTACGAGCTGCTCACCGGCGAGCGCCTGTTCGTCGGCGAGAGCGACTTCTCGACGCTCGAGAAGGTCCGCAACGTCGAGATCCTTCCGCCGTCGACGTACAACCGCAAGATCCCCGACGAGCTGGAGCGCATCGTCCTCAAGGCGCTGGCCAAGGACGTCGAGGACCGCTACCAGAACTCGATCGATCTCCACGACGAGCTGCAGGCCTTCGTCTACACCGCCGGCGAGTTCTACTCGCGCAAGGATCTCGCGGCGTGGATGAAGCGCACCTTCACGAAGGAGATCGAGGAAGAGACGGCGAAGCTCGAGAGCTATCGCCAGCTCAAGCCGCCGCCCGAGCTTCAGGCGGGTGGGTCGGGCCAGGGCCAGAAGACGCCGGCGCCCGAGATGGGGCGTCCGGGTCCGACGCGTCCGCCCGCGGTTCCGCCGGGCGCGCGCCGCACGCAGTCGATGTCCGCGGTGCCGCCTCCGATGGCTGGCGCCGGTGGTCCGCCGATGATGGCGCCGCGTCCGCCGCCGCCGCCGGGTCGCGTGACCCAGGGCATGCCGGTGGTACCGCCGCCGAGCAACACGCCCGCTCCGCTGTTCGGTCCGGGTATGGCGGCCGCGGCGGTGTCGCCGTCCGCCGGTCCGCCCAAGGCGGATCTCAACTGGGACGACGACGAGCTCGAGACCCAGATCTACGACAACCCCGAGGAAGAGGCGGCGGCGCGCGCTCGCCAGAAGCCGAACGACGGCGCTGCGGCGCCGATGGCGGCGGCGGGGCTCGGTCCGGCGCCCATGCCCATGACGTCGGGCCCCGGGGCCGCGACGATGTATCCCGGTGGTCCGGTCGCGATGGCGGCCGCGGCCGCTGCGGCGCCCGCCGACGAGGATCTCTCGTCGCTGGTGCGCACGTCCAAGGGTTGGGGCGCGGCGGTGCAGCCGAGCGGTGGCGGCAGCGGTCCGCTACCCGGCGTCGGGCCGATGGGGCCCGGGCCCACGGGGGCGCCCCACAACGCTCCGACGATGCTCGGGCAGACCATGCCTGGCCACGGCGGGCCGACCAACGGCAGCAACGGTCACGGGCTGGCGACGGGATCCAACAAGGTGCCGTCGCCGTTCCCGGCCTACGGTGATCACGCGCGCGAGTCGTCGGCGGTCGCGTCCCTCGCGGCGCGCGACTCGTCGTTCGACCCTGCGTTCGATCCCATGGCGTCGTTCGGCTCCGGCCTGACGCCGCCCCGGAAGTCGAAGGCGCTGATCTGGGCCGCGCTCGGCGGCGTCGTCCTGATCGGCGCGGCGGTCGCCGTCGTCGTGATGACGTCGGGATCGACGGACTCGAAGAAGACGGGCACGGCCGAGCGCACGACCGCGAGCGGCGGCACCGCCGGCACCGCGGGCACGCCGGATACCAGTGGTACCGGTGGTTCGAGTGCTACGGCCGGTGGCAGCGGCGCGAGCGGTGGCTCGACCACGACGGTGACCGGGCAGGGCGAGGTCAAGCTGACGGTCAAGCCGGCCGGCTCGACGGGCTGGCGCTTCGACGGTCAGCCGCAGACGACGACCTTGCGCACGCCGGTGCTCGTGAAGACGACGCCGGGCAAGCACCAGGTGGCGATCGATGCGCCGCCCGGCTTCATGAGCGTCACGCAGGATGTCGAGGTGAAGGCCGGCTCCACGATGGAAGTCACCATCGAGCTGCAGGCGATCGACATCGTCGCCTCGTTCGACAGCACGCCTCCGGGCGCGAAGGTGAGCTTGCTCGTGAGCGGCAAGCGCATCGAGGTCGGTCCGACGCCAACCCAGTACAAGATCGATCCGCGCGAGCGGTACGACGTCGTGTTCGAGAAGGACGGCTACGTGTCTCAGACGCGGCCGCTGGTCCTCTCGGGCTCGCCGGAAGAGAAGGTTGCCGCCAACCTCGAGCGCGCGCAGGTCGCGTCGATCCGGTCGGGCGGTAGCGACCGCAGCGGCGGTGGTGATCGCACCGGCGGTGATCGCAGCCGCGGTGGTGGCGGCGGTAGTGCCGCGACCGGTGGCGGTGGTGGTGGTAGTGCCGCGACCGGTGGCGGTGGCGGTGGTAGTGCCGCGACCGGTGGTGGTGGCGACACGTCCGGCGGTGGTGGTGGCGGCACGACCGGCGGCGGTGGGGGTAGCGCGGTGACCGGTGGTGGCGGTGGCGGTGGCGGCGGTGGTGGTGGCGGCGCCGCGAAAGGCGAAGGCACGCTGCTGCTCGGCTCGAAGCCGCCGTGCGAGATCTTCATCGACGGCCGCAACACCGGCCTGAAGACGCCCCAGCGCGAGATCAAGCTGCCCGCGGGCAAGCACAAGATCACGCTGCTCAACAACGAGTTCGGCATCAAGGAATCGTTCGCCGTGGACATCAAGCCGGGCGAGACGGCGAAGGCGGTCAAGGACTTCTCCGACCGACTTCCGCAGTAGCTGGCGCAGCAGGTGGCGCAGTAAGCCGCGGCAAGGCGACAGGCGGGGCGGGGGTGCTAGGCTGCCTCCCGATGTCGTCTTTCGACCAGTTCACTGGCACCGCGTCGTACATCGCGTCCGACGATCTGAAGCACGCGGTCAACGTCTCCGTGGCGCTCGCGCGCCCGCTGCTCGTGCGTGGCGAGCCCGGCACCGGCAAGACGCTGCTCGCCGAGAACGTGGCGCGCGCGCTCGGCCTGCCGCTCCTGCGCTGGCACGTGAAGTCGACGACCAAGGCCAAGGAAGGCCTCTACGTCTACGACACCGTCGCGCGCCTGCACGACAGCCGCTTCGGTGACGGCAACGTGAAGGACATCGCGAGCTACATCAAGCTCGGGCCGCTGGGCGAGGCGCTCGCCTCGGATCACCGCGTGGTCCTGCTCATCGACGAGATCGACAAGGCCGACCTCGAGTTCCCCAACGACCTGCTCCTCGAGATCGACGCGATGCGCTTCCGCATCGACGAGACCGGGCGGGAGGTGGTCGCCAAGGAGCGCCCGATCGTCATCATCACGTCGAACAACGAGAAGGAGCTGCCCGACGCGTTCCTGCGTCGCTGCGTGTTCCACTACATCGAGTTCCCGGGCCGCGAGCTGATGCAGAAGATCGTGCGCGTCCATCACCCCGACCTCGAGGACAAGGTCCTCGATCAGTGCCTCGAGGTGTTCTACGGCCTGCGCGCGACGCCCAAGCTGCGCAAGCGTCCGACCACGTCGGAGCTCATCGACTGGATCTGCGCGCTGCGCAAGGCGGGCGTGGATCTGTCGCGCGTCGGCGGCGGCATCCCGTTCCTGGGCACGCTCATCAAGACGGAGCAGGACGTCGAGCTCGTCGGCAAGCGAGCGAAGGCGTAAGGCCGGTACCGGCGATGCTGGTCGACTTCCTCTTCGAGCTGCGCCGGCACAAGCTGAAGGTGTCGACGCACGAGTGGCAGGCGCTCATGGAGGGCCTCGCGCTCGGCCTGCACGACAGCTCCCTCGACGGCTTCTATCAGCTGGCGCGCCTCATCTGCGTGAAGGACATCAGCGAGTACGACGCGTTCGATCAGGCGTTCCTCGCGTACTTCAAGGACGTGAAGGTCGACGCGCTCGAGCTCACGGCGCAGATGCAGCAGTGGCTGCTGGATCCCAAGCTGATGAAGCTGCTCACCGACGAGCAGCGCGCGGCGCTCCAGGCCCTGGACCTCGACAAGCTCCGCGAGCTGTTCGAGCAGCGGCTGAAAGAGCAGAAGGGCCGACACGACGGCGGCAATCGCTGGATCGGCACCGGCGGCACGTCGCCGTTCGGTAACTCGGGCGTGAACCCGAGCGGCGTGCGCGTGGGGGGAGGCGGCGGTCGTTCGGCGATGCAGGTCGCCGAGGAGCGGCGCTGGAAGGAATACCGGAAGGACGTCATCCTCGACGTTCGCCAGATCGACGTGGCGTTGCGCGGCCTGCGCCGGCTCGGTCGCGAAGGCGCCGAGGAAGAGCTCGATCTCGACGAGACCGTCGACGAGACGTGCAAGAACGCGGGCGATCTCGAGCTGGTGTACCGGCCGCCGCGCCGGAACCGCGTGAAGGTCATCCTGCTGATGGACGTGGGCGGCTCGATGGATCCGCACGCCGAGCTCGCGTCGCGCCTGTTCACGGCGGCGTCGCGCTCCGGGCGCTTCGCGAAGTTCCGCAGCTACTACTTCCACAACTGCGTGTACGAGCACGTCTACGAGGACGCGGCGTTCCGCAATCGCGTGCCCGTGAGCGAGCTCATCTCGCACAGCGACAAGGACGAGAAGCTCGTCGTCCTCGGCGACGCGCTCATGCACCCGGCCGAGCTGCTCGATCCGGGCGGCGCGATCTACTACTACCAGAACAACCGCACGTCGGGCCTCGAGTGGCTGCGGCGGCTGAGCGCGCACTTCCGTCGCTCGGTGTGGCTGAACCCCGAGCCCGATCGCTACTGGAGCGGCACCACGGTCGAGGTGATCGCGTCGGTGTTCCCGATGTGGCAGCTCACCCTCGAGGGGCTGGCCAACGCGGTGCGCTTCCTGGTCCGCGGCGGCGAGCGCCCGACCGTCCAGAACCCGACCAACTGGATGAAGATGGGCATCGGGTAGGCTTTCGTCTTGGCGCGTGCACGTATCCGTCTTGCCCGTCCCGACGATCTCTCGCTGCTCGCGGCGATCGAGACGGCCGCCGAGCAGCTGTTCGTCGACTTCGGCATCGACCTGCCGGCGGACAGCGTGACCGAGGCGTGGGCGTTCGAGGAGGCGTGCATGGAGCAGCGGTTGCTGCTCGCCGTGGACGAGGTCGACGCGCCGGTTGGCTTCTCGGTGCTCGAGATCGTCGACGGCGACGTCTACATCGACGAGGTCGACGTCCACCCCGCGCACGGGCGGCAGGGCATCGGCGCCGGGCTGGTGAAGGCGAGCTGCGACTGGGCCCTGGCCCACGGCTATCGCGCGATCACGCTGACGACGTGGCGCGACGTCCCGTGGAACGGGCCGTTCTACCGGCGCATGGGGTTCGAGGAGGTCGCCGACGCGACGCTCGGCCCGCAGCTCGCGGCGGTGCGCAAGGCCGAGGCGACGCGCGGGCTCGAGAAGCAATACGCGCGCTGCGCGATGCGCCGCGTGCTCCTGCCCTGACGACCTGCGTGCCTGGTGGGGCGGTGAGGGCGGCGCGCGCGGCGCGGTTCGTGCAGCGCATGCGATCGTGCGAGCCGCGACACTCACGGACTTCGAGCTCACACGCCCTCGTCACGAGGTGCCCCAGCTCGAGACGCTGAGCTGGATCGCGAGCGCGCACGCCGAGGCCGAGGCGACGACGCACGGCCTGGACGCGGTCGAGCGCGACGAGCTCGCGGCGCGTCTGCGAGCCGTGCTCGGCCGGTGCGCGCCGGGGCCGGATCGCATCGCGAGCCGCGGATGTTCGCTCGACGAGATGGTGCGGCCGCGCTGGGATGACGGCGCGCTCTTCGACCTCCGGCGCCGCGCGCAGGGTGCCGGTATCGGTGCGCGCACGCGTGTGTTCGCCGAGCTCGCCGGCGCGCACCTCGAGGAGACGTATGCGGCCGTGGAGGACGCACCGGAGGATCTGATCCACGTCACGTGCACCGGGTACGCGTCGCCGAGTGCGGCGCAGCGACTCGTGGCGCGCCGGCGCTGGCCCACGCGCGTGACTCACGCCTACCACATGGGTTGCTACGCCTCGATGCCGGCGCTGCGGATCGCCGACGGGCTGGTCCAGGCGTGCGCGAGGGCGCCGTCGCGCGTCGACATCGTGCACACGGAGCTGTGCTCGCTGCACCTCGATCCGACCGATCACCGGCTGGAGCAGCTGGTGATCCAGAGCCTCTTCGCCGACGGCATGATCCGCTACTCGCTGACGTCGGCGACGGAGGCGCGTGGGCTACGGCTGCTGGCCATGCACGAGGTGATCGTGCCCGGCTCCGAGGCGTCGATGAGCTGGATCGTCGGCGATCACGGGATGGTGATGACGCTCGCGCGCGACGTCCCCGAGCGCATCGGCGGCGCGCTGCGAGGGTTCGTCGACGAGCTGTATGGCCGAGCCGGTCGTGGCGCCGCCGACGTCGCGCGGAGCGTGCTCGCCATCCATCCCGGCGGACCGAGGATCATCGATCAGATCTGCGCCGTGCTGGAGCTGCGCGAGCCGCAGGTCGCCGCCAGCCGCGGCGTGCTGCGGGACTTCGGGAACATGTCGTCGGCGACGTTGCCGCACGTCTGGATGCGCGTGATCGCGGACGACGGCGTTCCGCGCGGGAGCCTGGTGGGCAGCCTGGCGTTTGGCCCCGGGCTGACGATGTGCGGCGCGCTCTTCGAGAAGGTGTGACCGCGCGATGCTGGCGCTCGTGCTCGTCCCCGCCGTGCTCCAGGCCCTCGCGATGGCGGTCGACGAGGGCTGGTTCCACCGGCGGCGCGGACTGCCGCGGTGGGAGCGGGTGGGGCACCCCGTGGACACCGCGACCGTCGCGTCCTGTTACGCGTGGCTGCTGATCGTGTGGTCGTCGCCCACGGCGGTCGCCGTCGGCGTGTATGCCGCGCTCGCGATCGTGTCGTGTCTCGTCGTGACCAAGGACGAGTGGAAACACGCCGAGCTGTGCGGGCCCGGCGAGCACTGGCTGCACGCGATGCTGTTCATCCTCCATCCCGTCGTGCTCGCCGCCTTCGGCGCGTGGTGGTGGTACGGCGGCGCGCGCGGCGTGGTGATCGTGCAGCTCGGCCTGACCGGCGCCTTCGGCGTGTTCCAGATCGTCTACTGGAACGTCTGGTGGACGGCGCGCCGTCGCGGAGCGTGGGGCGGCGAGCGGCGCGCTCCTCGGTCTTCGGCTTGAGCGTGCGCCGCTTCTTCTTGATGCTGACGCCGCCGTAGTTCAGCTCGAGGCTGCCGGCCTTGCCGAGGTTCTCCTGCACGGCCGTGTAGATGAAGTCGCCGCCGACCTCCTGGCTGCATTCGATGCAGAGCCAGGTTCCGGGCAGCGCCTTCACGCGCGCGGGCGGGATGACGGCGTTACAGACTTCGCAGTTGCGCTGCTCGTCGGGAGCGCCGCTAAGATGCGCACATGACTGCCGTCGATGTGCACGCCTTCGCAAACGAATGGGTCGAGGCCTGGAACGCACACGACCTCGAACGGGTCTTGTCCCACTACGCCGACGACGTGGAGCTGGTGTCGCCGACCGCCGCGCGAGTCGTGCCCGAGAGCGGTGGCGTGATCCGCGGCAAGGCGGCGCTGCGCGCGTACTGGACCAAGGCGCTGGGCCAGGTCCCGACGCTGCACTTCACGCTGGAGGACGTGTTCGCGTCGATCTCCGGCGCGACGCTCCTCTATCGCAACCATCGCGGCCAGCGCGTGACGGAGACGTTCCAGTGGAACGCGGCGGGACTCGTGGTTCGCACGCTGGTCGGACACGCCGCGGCGGGCGCGGCCGCAGCCGGAGCCGGACCCGCAGCCGGAGCCGGAACCGCAGCCGCAGCCGCAGCCGCAGCCGCAGCCGGAGCCGCAGCCGCAGCCGGAGCCGCAGCCGCAGCCGAAACCGAAACCGAAACCGAAACCGAAACCCAGTCCCAATCCCAATCCCAATCCCAGTCCCAGCCCCAATCCCAATCCCAATCAGAAGATCTGTACTGCATGATCGCGCGCGTCCCTGCCGCCGGTGTCGAAGCGTTCGCGCGCTACGAGGCCGGTGTGCTGCCGCTCCTGGGGGAGCACGGCGGCGTGCTCGAGCGCCGTCTGCGCACCGCCGACAGCACGGCGGAGATCCATGTTGTCCGCTTCCCGGACAGCGCCGCGCTCGACCGCTATCGCGCCGACCCCCGCCGTGGCGCGCTCCAGCCCGAGCTCGCGGCATCGGGCGCGGTCGTCGAGCTCCTCGCCGTGACGTCCGTCTGATCGCCCGCTGACGTGGGCGGCCGCGTGTTCGCCCACGTGACCTGGCGCGTGTTCGGCCGGAGCGCGGCCGCGTTCGCTCACGTGACCGAGCCGGCCAACCGGCGCATGGTCGCTCGGTCTCCTTCACCGCGGCGCGACGGAGCTCGGGCAGGGGCGTGTGTTCGGCCGCGAGCGCGCGCGGGTGTTCGCCGGCGAGCGCGGGCGCCGGGCCGCCGCACGAGCGTGGGCGCGTCTTCCCCCGCGATCTCGGCGCGTGGCCGTCCAGGTGGGCGAACCGACCAACTCAGCCGCAGCGTGGTCGGCCGGTCTCCTTCACCGCGGCGCGAACCAGGTCGGGCAGGGGCGCGTCTTCGCCCACGTGGGCGAGTGCCCGTTCGATCGCCCCCGTGGCCTCGCCGGACTTGAAGCCGAGCTTCACGAGCGCTGCCTTTGCTTCGACGCGCGTGGTCCTGGTGGCGCTGCGCTCGGTCGTTACCTGGATCGCGCGCTGATCGACGCGCTGACCGGCGTGCGCAGCTGGGCGGGGCGGCGCACCGTACGGTCGGCCATCGGCGTGCGTGACCGTCAACGCCGCGGCGGTGCCAGCGATGACGATGACGCCGTCGTGATGATGGTCGTGATGGAGTCCGCACAGCGTGACGAGGTTCAGCGGGTCGTGCGTGCCGCCGTGCAGCCAGTGCCTGATGTGATGGACATCGACGTAGCGCGACGAGGTGCAGCCGGGCACGACACAGCGGCGCCTGTCGCGCGCGAGCACGGCGCGCCTGATGTTCGGCGGAACGGTCCGCGATCCACGCGGCTCGAGCGTCGCGCCGGCCTCGACGTGGCCGAGCTCGATGGCATCGCACCGCGCCCGCTCGATCGCGGCAGGCGTCAGCTCGACGGATTTGCCGGGGGTGTCGTGCCAGCCGCGCTGGCAGTCGGCGCACACCGTGATCGCGATCTGGTGCGGCGGGACGTTGGAATCCGCCCTGCCGTCACCGCCACCGCTATTGTCACCGCCATCACGGCCTCCGCCGAGCGCGGCGCGGCAGACCACGGACATGAACTCCGCGTCGGTCATCATGCGCCCATGCTCGCGCTCGAGATGCCGGCGAGCCTCGAGGAACAACGCGTATGTCTGCGTCGGCAGCTCCATGCGGACCACGCGCGGCTCGACGTCCGGCCTTGGTCGCTCGTTCGGGCCGTCGCCCGGCTCGCGGCAGCGCACACACTGCTCGATCTCGCGCACCGTCATCCCGCCCACGTACTCGACCCATTCCTCCTCGGTTCCGGGCGTCGCGACGCGCGTGATCACGCGAACCGCGGAGTACGAGAGCATGCCCGTGCGCAGGGCTTGCTCGACCGCCGGCAGCGTTTGCAACGCCTCGGCAACGCGCAGCTTGTCGCGCCCGGTCGTCGGGGCGTACCCCAGGACGCGCTCCAGGTACTCGTCGAACGTCCCCAGCCCGAGATGTTTGTGAAGCTCGGCGCGCTTCGCCTCGACGAGAAGTCGCGCTTCCTCGGCATCGAGCGCCGACCGCCGCGCCGCCAGTCGCCGCATCCTGCGATCGATGTCGCGCCACCCGCCGTCGTCCCCGCCGCTCGCCCCCGTCACGTCACCCGCTCCGTTCAGTCCCGCCCCGTCCATCTCTTCGTCGAACATCCTCGTCCCTCCGCCGTCGCTCGCACGCGCCCATCGCATGCGTGTTCCTCTCTACCACGGAGAAATACGACCTCCTGGATCGCCCACAGCGCGACGAGGAGGCACCTCTCCGCGGATGTTCTCGTCGAGACGCGAAGCGTTCGCCAGGCCCGAGCACGTCGCGCCTGGCGCGCGATCTTCGGGACGGTCGAGGCCATGGCGACGATGCACGTCTGCGATGCGTCAAGCACAATCGTCGCGCGTGTCATTCGTCGCGCGTGTCATTCGTCGCGGGCACATTCGTCGCGGGCACATTCGTCGCGGGCACATTCGCCAGCGCGCGTTTCCTCCGCAGCGTCCGGCTCGAGCGCGACCGCGTGCGGTCCTTCGAGACGTACCCGTTCTCCATCCCCGCGATCCGCGGCCTCGGCGAGCTCGCCTTCGATCCGAAGGTCACTGTCCCGGCGGCTTCAACGCCGAGGGTGGCTCCAAGAACCACTCGACGCTCGCCGCTGCGCGGCTCGCTCAGCCGTCGAGGCCGATCCAGTCGACGTCGCAGTCGACGGCCGCCATTCCGGCATGCACGCGGCGCGGAATCCCCCAGCCGACGGCGTCACCCTCGACGTCCTCGAGCGCGCTCGAGACGTCGACGAGCAGCGCGGCCTCGGGGTCGTCGCGCAGCACCTCGCACAGCACGGCCGCGGCGCGATACGGCGGCGTGCGCTTGCGCACGCGCATCACCCGCATGACGTCGCGCGCGATGTCGACGAGCGTCATGGGATCGCCCGGGACGACCGCGCCGAGCGAGAACCAGCCTTCGCGGCGCGCCACTGACCCCGACGGAAGCCGGGGGACGAGCGCTTCCCACGCCGCCTTCACGTCGGCGGCGAGATCGCCGGCGACGAACGTGCCGAGCGGCTCGATGCGGAGCTCGACATACGCCCCCAACCGTCCCGACGCGGCCAACGCGCGCACGGCGCCCTCCAGGTCGCCTCCCTCGTGAGTCCAACGGTCCACAGGATCCGCGTCGACTCGCTTCATCTCCTGAAGGTTCTCATGATTCGCCGCGCCGTGCGCATTCGTCGTGGTACAGACCTCGGGTGTCACGGCGGGGCCTCTCCATCGCGATCGGTGTGATCGGGACCGCGTGCGCGCTGCTCATGCTCGTCGGCATGAGCGTGATGGGCAGCCTCATGGCCGACGCACGCACGGAGAACATCACGGGGCCCGGCGTCGACGTCTTTCTGCGCACACCGTTCCCGCTCGAGGGCGACACCGTCGTGATCGACGTGTCGGCGCGCGGCGGGGATCGCGCGGGCGTCGAGCGGATCCAGGTGAAGAGCACGGCGGCTCCCGACGAGATGCTCGCCTACATCGCCGGCAAGGGCGCGACCTGGGGCATGGTGGTGCGCAGCGGCAAGTCGCGCGGCGAGTCGACGGAGACGGTGCGCTTCCGCGTCCCCGACGCGGTCTCCGCCGGCGAGACCATGCCGCTCACGCTCTACGTCGACTACGTGGTCGCGATGAGCAGCGGCGACGGCCGCACCTTCGAGAACGACTCGCGCAGCGACGTCATCCACCTCGACGTGAAGGTCTTCACGACGTCGGGGCGCTTCTGGGCGCGCGTCGCCCTCGGAGGCAGGGCGTTCGCCATGTTCCTCGCCTGGTTCCTCCTCGTGTGGGGCGTCGCGGCGCTCTACGGGCGGAGCCAGGGCAAGCCCGACAACGCGAACGCCGAGTTCGAGGGCATCGGCCTGCTCATGGGCTTCATGGGCGGCGGCTTCCTCGGCTACTGGTTCTTCGCGCGCTCGGTGATGGCGGGCTATGGCACCCAGTCGACGTCCTGGGCGGTCGCGCTCACCGCCGCGTGGCTGGTGCTGCCGCTGGTGTGGGTGTGGAAGCGCGGGCGCCTTCGCAAGGCGGCCACCGCCCGCCCGGGCCTGCCCCGCGCAAAGGTCGTCGCGCGCTAGGCGAGGTCCTGGTTTATCCTGGGCTGGTGCGGCTCGAACCGGGTGTCGTGCTGGCGGACCGCTTCAAGGTCGAGGCGGCGGTCGGCGCCGGCGGCATGAGCCTGGTCTATAGCGCCATCGATCTCAACTCGGGCGAGCGCGTCGCGATCAAGCTGATGTCGGGCGATCGCGCGTCGATGGGGCGCTTCGAGCGCGAGATCCACGTGCTCGGCGAGCTCGAGCACCCGGCGATCGTGCGCTACGTGTCGCACGGCCAGGCCGCCGCCGGCGCGCCGTTCCTCGTGATGGAGTGGCTCGACGGCGAGGATCTCGGCGAGCGCCTGCGTCGCCAGCCGGTCTCGATCGATCACGCGCTGCTCCTCGCGGAGCGGGTCGCGCTCGCGCTCGGCGCCGCGCACAAGAAGGGCGTCGTCCACCGCGACGTGAAGCCGACCAACCTGTTCTTGCCCGGCGGCCGCGTCGAGCAGGTGAAGGTGCTCGACTTCGGCGTGGCGCGCGCCGCGTTCGGCGCCGACCTGACGCAGACGCAGACGCGCATCGGCACGCCGGCGTACATGTCGCCCGAGCAGGCGCGTGGTGATCGCCAGCTCGGGCCGCCCGCGGACGTGTTCGGGCTCGGCGTCGTGCTGTACCAGTGCCTCACCGGGCGCAAGCCGTTCCTGGGCGAGGATCTCATGGCGCTCATCGCGCGCATCCTCCTCGACGATCCGGTGCCGGTGCGCGAGCTCGCGCCGGCCGTGCCGTCCGAGGTCGACGCGCTGGTCATGCGCATGCTCTCGAAGGAGCCGGACGAGCGCTTCACCGACGGCACCACGCTGGCCAGCGCGATCGCGACGGTGCGCGCGTCGGTCGGCGCGGCCGGCGAGTCCGGCCCGGCGTCGGCGCTCGGCGCGCACGAGAACCGGCTCGCGTGTCTCGTGCTCGCGCGCGGCGTGGGGCACGCGGCGCGCGGTGAGATCGAGCGCGTCGCCGCTGCGCTCGGCGCGCGCTCGACGCCGATGGCCGATGGCGCGGTCGCCGTGCTGCTCGCCGGCGCCGGCGTGGCGTCGGACCTGACGTCGCAGGGCGCACGCGCCGCGCTCGCGCTGCGGGCCGCTGCTCCCTTCGCGCCCATCGCGCTGGTCACGGGGCGCGCGCTCGTCGCCGGCCGCGCGCCGGTCGGCGACGTCATCGATCGCGCGGTCGCGCTCCTGCGCGCGCAGCGCACGCCCATCCCCGAACAGACGTCGCCGTTCTCGGAGGAGACGGTGTCGACCGCCACGCGCATGTTCACGCCGTCGACGCCGCTCGACCGCCCGGCGCTCCACGCCGAGCCGGTGCGCATCGACGAGGACTCGGGCCCGGTGCCGATCCTCCTCGACGAGGTCACGGCCGGCCTCCTCGACGCGCGCTTCGAGGTCGGCGGCTTCGCGGGCGGGCTCGCGCTGCGCGGCGAGCACGAGACGGCGGTGCAGGCGCGCACCGTCGCCGGCCGCGCCACGCCGTTCGTCGCGCGCGACGCCGAGCTGGCCGCGCTCGAGGGCGCGTACGCCGCCGCCGTCGACGAGCCGGCGCCCCGCGTCGTCGTCGTCACCGCGCCTGCCGGCCTCGGCAAGACGCGGCTCGCGCAGGAGCTGTGGGCGCGCCTGGAGCCACGCCCCGGTGCGCCGCAGCTGCTGGTCGGGCGCGGCGATCCCACGAGCGCCGGTACGCCGCTCGGCGTGGTCGCGCACGTCGTTCGCCGCGTCGCGGGCCTCAAGGCCGGCGAGGCGCAGGACACGCAGCAGCAGAAGCTGCGCGCGCGCATCAGCCGCCACGCACCGGTCGCGGACGCGCAGCGCATCGCCGAGTTCCTGGGCGAGCTGTGCGGGGTCGCCTTCGACGACGCCGATCGCATCGAGCTCGCCGCCGCCCGGCGCGATCCGCGCCTCCTCGCCGATCAGATGCGGCGCGCATGGGAGGACTGGCTCGCCGCCGAGACGCGCGCGCAGCCGGTCATGCTCGTCCTCGAGGATCTGCACTGGGGCGACCTCCCGTCGATCGAGTTCGTCGACCGCGCGCTGCGCAACCTGCGCGAGGCGCCGCTCTTCGTCATCGCGACCGCGCGACCCGACATCCACGATCGCTTCCCGCGCCTGTGGGCCGATCGCGGCGCCACCGAGCTCCGCCTCGGCGAGCTGGGCAAGAAGGCGTGCGAGCGTATCGTCGCCGCCGCGCTCGGTGGAAGCGCCGATCCCGTCGTGACCGCGCGCCTGGTCGAGCGCGCCGGCGGTCACCCGCTCTTCCTCGAGGAGCTGATCCGCGCCGCCGCGTCGGGGCAGCCCGAGGCGCAGAGCCCCACCGTGCTCGCCATGGTGCAGGCGCGCCTCGACGGCATGGAGCCCGAGCTGCGCCGCGTCCTCCGCGCCGCCAGCGTGTTCGGCGAGCGCTTCTGGGTCGGCGGCGTCGAGGCGCTGTGCGGCGCCGGCAAGGGCGAGCTCGGGCAGTGGCTCGAGGCGTTGCGCGCCAAGGAGGTCGTCCAGTCGCGTACCGACTCGACGATCCGCGGCCAGACCGAGTGGGCGTTCCGTCACGCGCTGATCCGCGACGCGGCGTACGCCATGCTCACGAACGAGGATCGCGAGCTCGGCCACCGCCTCGCGGCGCAGTGGCTCGAGGGCGTCGGCGAGCGCGATCCGGTGCGCCTCGCCGAGCACCACGAGAAGGGTGGTGCGGCCGCGCGCGCCGTGGGCTGGTGGCGCCGCGCCGCCGAGCAGGCGCTCGCCGGCTCCGACCTCGACGCCGCGCTCGCCCACTGCGAGCGCGCGGTGGCGGCCGGCGCCGGCGCGGCCACGCTCGGCGCAGTGCGTCTCATCGCCGCCGAGGCGCACGACTGGCGCGGCGAGTTCGCGCGCGCCGAGGCCGCCGCCACCGAGGCCCTGGCCTGGCTCGAGCCCACCTCCGGCGGCCGCGGCGAGAACGGCTGGTTCGCGGCCGCGGGCATCCTCGCCACCGCCGCCGGCGTGCAGGGCAAGCGCGACGTCCTCGACGAGCTCGCCGCCCGCCTCGATCGCGAGCTCGCGACGGTCGACGACGAGCGCCCGGTCGCGACGCCGTCGGGCGGCGACGCGCAGGAGATCATCGCGGCCACGCGCCTGGTCGAGCAGCTCATCATCCACGGCAAGGCCGCCGCGGCCGACGAGCTGCTGGCTCGGCTCGCGCGCGGACTGTCCGGACCCCGGACGCTCGGACCGGTGCTCGCCGGCCGCGTCCATTCCGCCATGGCGCTGCGCGCGCGCTTCGGCGGCGACGTCGCCGGTAACCTGGTCGCCGTTCGCACGGCGGTCTACTGCTTCGAGCAAGCCGGCGACCAGCGCAACGCCTGCGCGCGCCGGGAGCGGCTCGGCTACGCGCTCCTCGAGATCGGCGATCACGAGGCGGCCGAGCGTCTCCTCTCGGAGGCCATCGCCGTCGCCACGCGCCTCGGTCTCCATCACGTGGTCTCGACCGCGCGGCACAACCTCGGCCTCACGCTGGCCCGGCTCCATCGCTTCGACGAGGCCGAGGCCACCGAGCAGCAGGCCATGGTCGCCTTTCGCACCTCGGGAAATCGCCGAATGGAGGGGGCGTCGCACGAGTACCTCGCCCTCATCCGGCTCGAGGCCGGCGACATCGCCGCCGCCGAACGCGCCGCCCGCGAGGCCCTGGCCGTCGCGTCGGCCGAGCCGGCGCTCCCGCTCAATCGCGCCGAGTCGAACGCGATCCTCGCGCGCGCGCTCCTCGCCGGTGGTCGGGCCGCCGAGTCGCTCGTCCTCGCGCGCGAGGCCCAGGGCGAGCTCGACGCGCTGGGCGGCATCGACGACGGCGAGGCCATCATCCGTCTCACGCTGGCCGAGGCGCTCCTCGCCACCGGCGATCGCGCCGCCGCCGCCGCCGCCGCGGGCCGCGCACGCGATCGCCTGCTCGCGCGCTCCGACGCCATCTCCGATCCGGCGCTGCGCGCGTCGTTCCTCGGTCGCGTGCCGGAGAACGCACGCACGCTCGCGATCGCCGCCGAGCTCGGCGCGTAGCAGAAGCGCTCGGCGCACACTGCGGGAGTGGAGCGCTGCGCGCGCGCGCACGGGGGCACACGCGGGCGACGCGACGATGTCGATTGTTTGTGCGCGGTTCGGCGAATCGTCGTCAGTCGAACGCGCGGCACACTGGGTGCACAGGCTCGCGCCCGATGCGCAGCCGCGATACCTGGTTCGTGATCCTGGCAGGCGGAGAGGGCAAGCGGCTGGCGCCGCTCACGCGCGCCCTCTACGGCTGCGACCTACCCAAGCAATTTGCGGTCCTCTCGGGAGCGCGCTCGCTCCTGCAGGAGACCGTCGAGCGTGCCGCGCTCCTCGGCGATCTGGCCCGCACGATCGTCGTCGTGTCGGCGAACCACGAGGAGATCGCGCGCGAGCAGCTCGCGCCGTATCCGGCGGTACGTCTGCTCGTGCAGCCGTTTGGTCGCGACACCGGTCCCGGGCTGCTCTTCCCGCTGGCGTACGTGCGCGCACGATCGCCGGCCGGCCGTGTGGTCGTGCTCCCCGCCGATCATCACATCGCCGATGTCGGGCCGCTGGCGCGCGCCCTCGAGCGCACCCACGACATCAGCGGCAGCCACGATCGCGTGTCGCTGGTCGGGGTCGAGGCCGATCGGCCCGAGACCGAATACGGATGGATCGTCCCCGGGCCGCGGCTCGGAGGCGATGGTCGCGACGCGGTCTGGTCCGTGCGTCGCTTCGTCGAGAAACCCAGCGAGGACATGGCGCGGCGGCTGCGTCTCCGAGGCGCGGTGTGGAACACCTTCATCGCGACCGGACCGGTCGCCGCGTTCTGGGATCTCGCCCGGAAGCATCTGCCGCGCCACGTCCTCAGCTTCGAGATGTGGGCCAACAGCGCCGATCAGGCGGAGAGCGCGTCGCGTCTGCGGTCGCTCTACGAACAGCTGCCGCCGGCCAACTGGAGCGTCGACGTCCTCGCGCGCACGCCACCGGCGCAGCTCGCGCTGGTGTCGATGGCGGGCTCGGGATGGTCGGACTGGGGCTCGCCCAAGCGCGTGTTCGAGAGCATGAGCGGGTCCGGCGATCTCGATCGCTTGCTCGCGCGCGTGAGCTCGACGTTCGCCACGGCGTGAGTCGCCGCAGACGACGACGGCGGACTCACGCGAGCCCGCCGTCACCGTCAATGCGAAGTGGCGTGTCCGTTACGGCTTGCGCTGGCCGCCGCCGCTGCCGCCGTCGGGCGTGCGATCACCGCGCTGCCCCGAGCGCTCGGTCTCTTCCATGCCGCCCATGCCGCCCTGACCGCCCTGACCGCCCTGTCCGGTGCGATCACGATCCTGCTGCTCGTCCTCGCGCTGCGTCCCGCCCTGCTGTCCACCCTGACCGGTGCGCTGCTGACCGCCCTGACCACCCTGGCCGCCTTGACCCTGGTTGCCCTGGCCCTGTCCCTGTCCGCCCTGTCCCTGACGCTGCGGATTCTTGTTCTTTTCGTTCTCGTTCGGCATTGTGACTACTCCTTGGCATCGTTCGATGCCGGTGGTTGTTTGCCCGTGTGACACATCAACGTTGCAGTCTCCGGGCCAGCACAGTCGTCAGCTCCTGCGTACACGACCAGTAGTCGGCCCACGGATCGACACGCAGCCGTGCGAGTCGTCGACGAAGATCGCGAACGGTCCACTGATCGGAACGAAGCTTCGACGTCACCTCGCGCCACGCGATCGGCACCGCCACCGGCGCATGCGGTCGCGCGCGGATCGAGAAACCTGCCACCGCGATCGCGCCGCGGTAGTTGCGCTTGTAGTCGATGAGCACCTTGCCGGTTCGATGGTGCTTCTCGAACGCCGTCGTCAGCCGGGCGTCGCGCGCGGCCAGAGCGTCGGCGACGTCGCGCGTCCAGGCGTAGACCTCGTCCCACGTCGGTCCTCGACGGAACGGGACGACCACGTGCAGGCCCTTGCCGCCGGTGGTGCGCGGCCACGACGCGAGCTCGAGGGACGCGAGGTGCTCGCGCAGCGTCCGCGCAGCGGCGATCACCTGCGCCCAGGTCGCGCCCTCGCCCGGGTCGAGATCGAAGACGACGCGATCGGGATGCTCCACGTCGTCGACGCGCGCGTTCCACACGTGCAGCTCGAGCACGCCACTCGCGATGATCGTCGCGAGTGATCCCGGCGAATCGACGTAGAGGTACTCGCCGATCTTCTTCTGCTCCGGGATCCTGATGCGCGGGACACCGGCGAATCCCGGCTGCGACGTGGCGGTGTGGCGGAGGAACTTGCACGCCGAACGCAGCGCGTCCTCGCGCGTGATGGGCTGGTGGCAGCGCACGAGTGTCAGCGGCCGGCGCTCGATGTGCGGCATCGCCCACGCGCCGATCTCCTCGTAGAAGCGCACGAGGTCGCTGCGCGTGACCCCGATCGACGGGAAGATCATCTTCTCGCGCGCAGGTGCGGGCTCGCGCAGCGTTTCGATCGTCGCGTGTCGCACGTGGCCGGCGCGCGTGCGTTCGGCGAACGAGACCTCCGCGACGAGCACGGGTTCGACCCAGTGCGCGTGCGTGCCCAGCCATCCCGGCGGCCGCGGATCGAACGGCGAGTCGTCGCGCGCGAGCGGCTCGAGACGGGCACGCAGCTGCTGCATGAACCGCTCGCCAAATCCGCGCCCGCGCGACACCTTGCCGGCGAACACGAGCCGGCCCTCGTGGCGCTGGCCGAGGAGCAGCGAGCCCACGCCGCGCGTCGCATGCGTTGGATCGGTGAAGCCACCGACGAGGAAGTCCTCGCGCAGGCTGCACTTCGACTTGCGCCATGCCTCGCTGCGCAGGCCGGTGTAGTAGCGCGCGCTCCGGCGCTTGCTGATGATGCCCTCGGCGCCGAGCTGGCAGGCGCGCGCGTAGATCTCGCGGCCGTCGACGTCGAAGTGCTCCGAGAAGCGCACCTCGGGACCGGCTCCGTCGATCGCGCGCTGGAGGAGCGCTTTGCGTTCCTCGAGTGGCAGCGGGGTCACGTCGCGTCCGTCGAGCCAGAGCAGATCGAAGACGAAGTAGGCGAGGCCGGCGCGCGACGTGGCGCGGTTCTGCAGCGCCTGGAAGTCGGTGCGGCCGCGCGCGTCGAGCATCACGATCTCGCCGTCGACCAGCGCGTCGCGCGCGGCCATCGAGCGCAGCGCAAGCACGAGCTCCGGGAACTCGGCGGTGAGATCGCGGCCTCGCCGCGAGATGATTCGCACCGCGCCGCCTTGCTTCACCGCGCCGGCGCGATACCCGTCGAGCTTGAGCTCGTGCACCCAGCCGGATCCCTCCGGCGGGTGCGAGACGAGCTGCGCCAGCTGAGGCGCGTACCGGCGAGCGAGGTCGTCACGCGCGATCCGGGCCATGCCTCCCTGCAATGCAGGGGGCGCGCCGCGCGACTACTTCATCCAGTCGGGCGTCGGTTCTCCGGTGCCGGAGCCCGACGCGGTGCCGGAGCCCGATGCCTTCGCCGAGCCGCTGCCGGCCGACGATCCCGACGCCGAGCCGCTGCCGGCCGGCTTCGCGGAACCCGAGCCGCTGCCCGACGCCGAGCCCGCGCCGGATCCCGACGACGTGCCCGCGCCGGTCGCCTTGCCGGAGCCCGACGACGAGCCGGACGACGATCCGGACGACGCGCCGGTGCCGGTCGCCTTGCCCGAGCCGGAGGACGATCCCGACGCCGCGCCGCTGCCGGTGCTCGAGCCCGCGCCGCTGCCGGTCGTCGAGCCCGCGCCCGAGCCGGATGCCGTGCCGGCGCCGGTCGCCTTGCCCGAGCCGCTGGCAGCGCCGCTGCCGGTGGTCGAGCCCGCGCCGGATCCACCGCCGGTGCCGCTCGCCGTGCCGGCGCCGGAGCCGCTGGTCGCGCCGCTTCCGACGGACGAGCCGCCGCCACCTCCGCTCGCGGATCCGCCACCGCCACCGCCACCACCGCCACCGCCACGAACAGCGACGAGCGTGGCATCGACGGTCGCCGCGAGGCTCTCGCCCTCGTTGACGAACTCGCCCTTCGCGATGCTGTCATTGAACGCCGCGTAGCCGGCGCGTCGCAGACCGATCTTCACGCTGCCCGCCGCGGCCTGCGCCTTGGTGAGCGTGATGTCCGCCGGCGTCTTCTTCCCGGTCGGCGCACCGTCGACGAGGATGTTGGCGCCCGCCGGCGTCGACGTCACGCGCACGACGCGCGCCATCGGCTCGAGCTTCACGACCGGCACGCGCGTGCCGACCACGACGTCGATCTCGACCGGCTTGAAGCCATCGGCCTTCACCGTGGCCTTGTACGTCTTGCCCTTCTCGAGCGTTGCGGTGAACGGCGACGGTCCCGACCCGCCGCCCACGACCTCGACGGTCGCGTTCGGCACCGAGGCCTTGATCTCGACCGTGCCGGTCTCCACCATCGGCGCCGCCGCGGCATCGACCGCGGTCACGCCGCTGCTGGCGACATCGCTGCCGGTCGCGATCCCCGTCGCCGTCAGCGAACCGGTCGCGATGCCGCTCGCGGTCGCGCTCGCGGATCCGGGATCGACGCTGCCGGTCGCCACCGGGCTGCCGGTGCCCGCGCCCGTCGCGTCGGCGGTCTCCTTGCCGCGGAGCACGAAGAACCACACACCCGCCGCGACCAGCGCCGCGAGCAGGAGGCCGACGATCACGGCCGTCGGCGCCTTCGACGGCGTCGGCTGCACGAGCGATTGCGTGCTCACCACCGGCTCTCTCGCCGTCGCCGTCGCCGTGGGCTTCGAGACCGTCGCCGGCTTCTCGCTGGCCGGCACGAGGCGCGGCGCCTCGGAACGTTCCACGCGCGCGGGCGCCGGCTTCTCCGTCACCGGAGCCACCGGAGGTGCGCTCGCCGCGATGGGCGCGAGCTTCTCGACCACCGGCGCGGACTTCTCCGACGGAGGCGGAGGCGGCAACGGAGGCTTCTCGGGGGCCGCCGCCGCGAGCGCCGGCTTCTCGTTCGAGACCGTCACCGACGCCAGCCTCTCGCCGGCCGCCGCCATGCGATTGCTCGCGGTCGCGGTCGCCTTCTTCGCTAGATCGTCGGGGTCCATCGCGGTCGCCGCCGCGAGCGCGTCGAGCGAGCGAACCTTGGTCGCCTCCTCGAACGCCTCCTCGGGGAACTCCTCCGCGTCGGAGTGGAACGGCATGGGCCGCGGCAGCGGCGTGTTGTCGGTGCGCTCGTCGATGAACCCGCCGGCCTTGGGCGCGAGCCCGCCCAGCTTGGGCTTGGTCTCGCTGGCCAGCGCGCCGACGAGCGGCGACGGTGCGACCTTGGTCGGTACCTCGAGGAACCCCTTGGGCCCGGTATCGCCACCGACCGGCGGTGACGCCGGCTGCTTGGCCTTCTCCGCGAGGATCTTGTCGAGGACGGTCTGGCTGCCGTCTCCCAGACGATCGAAGCGCACGCCCATGCCGGGCGCGGCCGCGGGGCGGGTCGGATCGTTCTCGCGCGTCCACACCACCGTGCCCTCACCGGTGATGAGCGGCGTGGCGTCGCGCAGCTGGAACTCGAAACGCATCTGCGTGCCAACCGCGAGCGGCTCCTTCGTCCGGATGAAGATGCCGCCGGGGCTCACGTCGACGGCGTATCGCTCGATGAACTGATCGAGCGTCGCGCTCTTGAACTTGATCTTCAGCGTGACCGGCGCGCGCTTGGCTTGTCGGGTCGTGGTGTCCACCTAGCGTTCTCCCTGGCGGCTTGCTAGCCCTCGGAGCGTACGATGAAGGCAGACCGATGCACGGTGCCGCCTCGGGTGCCGGCAACCGATAAACCGTCGGACGAACGATCTCCCGTCAGGAGGTCGCATCATCTCGGTCGCCGCTGATCGCAACGCTTCGATATGTTTCATGATAGGAGCACAAGGCTGGTGAATGCAACGCGGTTGGCTCGGTTGCTGAGGATGGTCACCGCGCTGGCGATCGCCGCCAGAGCTGCACCTGCCACCGCCGAACCCGCCGCGCAACCGTTGCGGAGCACGCGTGGCGCCGTCGCCGCGGACAACGAGGTGGCCAGCAAGGTCGGCGCCGAGGCGCTCGCCGACGGTGGGAACGCCGTCGACGCCGCGGTCGCCACCGCCCTCGCCCTGGGCGTGGTGAGCCCGGGCTCCTCGGGGATCGGCGGAGGCGGCTTCGCCCTGGTGTGGGACGCCGACACCCACACGCTGCACGTGTACGACTTCCGCGAGGTGGCGCCGGCCGCCCTCGATCCCGGCGATTTCGTCGTCGGCGGGAAGCCCGAGCCCAAGCTGGCCCAGGAAGGCGGGCTGGCGGTGGGCGTGCCCGGTGAGGTCCGCGGGCTGGCCGCGATGACCCGGCGCCACGGCCGGTTGAGCTGGCGGCGCCTGGTGGCGCCAGCGGCGCGACTGGCGCGCGACGGCGCCGCGGCCTCGGGATTCTTCGCGTACGTGTCGGCGGACACGATGCCCGACCTTCCGCCCGGGCCCACGTGGGCGCCGATGCGCGCGCTCCTGGGCGGCGATGCGCCCATCGCGCCCGGTGAGATCGTCGTGCGCGGCTCTCTCGCGCGCACGTTGCTCGCGATCGCGCGCGACCCCGAGGCGTTCTATCGCGGACCGATCGCCGACGATACGATCGCGACCATCCGCGCCGCCGGCGGCGTGATGACCGCGCAGGATCTCGCCGCGTACCAGATCGTCGAGCGCGCGGCGCTGTGGGGCACGTGGCGCGGGCATCGGCTGGCGACGATGCCGATCCCGTCGTCGGGCGGCGTCATCATCCTCGAGGCGCTCGGCATCCTCGAGCGCACGCCGTACGACCTGCGCACGCTCGGCGCCGGCACCGCGCCCACGTTCCACGTGATCGCCGAGGCGCTGAAGCACGCGTTCGCCGATCGCGCGAAGCTCCTCGGCGACAGCGACGCGGGCCGCGACGCCGCCGCGGCGCTCCTCGACGACGCGCGCCTGCGACGGCTCGCAAGGACGATCGAGCTCGATCGTACGCACGAGCCCGAGGCGTACGGCGAGATGCCGAAGCCCGATCCGCGCGGAGGCACGTCGCATGTCTGCGTCATCGACGCCCAGGGCAACGCGGTCTCGCTCACCACCACCGTGAACGGCTACTTCGGCTCGTTCCTCGTCACCGACGGCGGCGTGGTCCTGAACGATCAGATCGACGACTTCATGATCGATCCGACGGTGGTGAACGCCTTCGGGCTCACGCAGAGCGAGGCCAACCTCGTCGGCCCCGGCAAGCGCCCGCTCTCGTCGATGTCGCCGACGCTCGTCTTCGACGCGAGCGGCGAGCACGTGATCGGCTGCGCCGGTGGCTCGGGCGGGCCGCGCATCATCAGCTTCACGATGGCCGCGATCATCAACGCGTGGCTGTTCGAGCTCGATGCGTACACCGCCGTCGCGTCGCAGCGCGTGCACCACCAGTGGTCGCCCGACACCCTGCGCGTCGACCCCGCGATGACGCCCGCCATGCGCGCCGAGCTCACGAAGCGGGGTCACGTGCTGGTCGATCTGACCGCTCCGACCGCGGTGCAACTCATCAAGGTTTTACCCGATGGCGTGATCGAGGCCGCCAGCGACCCCCGCAAGGGGGGTGTCCCAGCCGCGCCTTAGCTTGACTTCGCCCCGGGGCGGAGGCACACACGCGGACGCTCATGAACATCGCCGTCCTCGTGCCCTGCCTCAACGAAGAGGCCGCGATCGGAAAGGTCGTCGCCGACTTCCGGGCCGCGCTCCCGACGGCGACGGTCTACGTCTACGACAACAACTCGACCGACAAGACCGGTGAGGTCGCGGCCGCCGCCGGCGCCGTCGTGCGTCGTGAGAAGCGCCCCGGCAAGGGCAACGTCGTGCGCCGGATGTTCAAGGACATCGAGGCCGACGTCTACGTGATGGTCGACGGCGACGACACGTACGAGGCCGCCGCCGCGCCCGCGCTCGTGAAGAAGCTCCACGAGGAGCAGCTCGACATGGTCGTGGGCAAGCGCATCGAGACGCACCAGGCGGCGTACCGCATCGGTCACCGCTTCGGGAACGCGTTCCTCACCGGCCTGGTGCGCAAGCTCTTCGGCTCGCAGATCGAGGACATGCTCTCGGGCTACCGCGTGTTCTCGCGGCGCTTCGCCAAGAGCTTCCCGTCGTCGGCGCGCGAGTTCGAGATCGAGACCGAGCTCACCGTGCACGCGGGCCAGATGCGCATGGCGATCGCCGAGGTCGACACCAAGTACAAGGAGCGTCCGCCCGGCTCGACGTCGAAGCTGCGCACGTTCCGCGACGGCTGGCGCATCCTCGTGACGATCGTGAACCTGATGCGCAACGAGCGCCCGCTGCTCTTCTTCGGGTGGATCGGCGTCTTCCTGTGCCTGCTCGCCATGGCGCTCGGCATCCCGCTCGTCATCGAGTACGAGCGCACCGGCCTGGTGCCGCGCTTCCCGACGGCGATTCTGTGCACCGGCCTCGGCATCGTCGGCGTCATCAGCGCGGCGACCGGCCTCATCCTCGATCTGGTCGCCCACGTGCGCCGCGAGGTGAAGCTCCTGTCGTATCTGCAGTACGCCGCCCCGGCAGCTCCGGAGACCGAGGGCACCGCTGAGGACACCTCGTCGCAGCGGGCCCGCGTCCGGATGATGTAGATTCCGGCGCGATGTCTTCGCTAGCGCTCAGGTCCATCGCCCGCGGCTGCGCCGCGTCCGTCCGCTCCGCGTCCGGGGCCGCAAGGCGGCCGCGCTGATGTCCTCGTCGCGCCCCGAAATCCGTCCGATCCGCAGGGTCCTGGTCGCCAACCGCGGCGAGATCGCCGTGCGCGTGATGCGCACGTGCAAGGAGCGCGGCATCGAGACCGTCGCCGTCTACTCCGACGTCGATCGCGCCATGCCGCACGTGCTCACCGCCGATCGCGCCGTCGCGATCGGACCGGCGCCGGCGCGCGAGAGCTACCTCGTCATCGAGAAGATCCTCGACGCGTGCAAGCGGAGCGGCGCCGACGCGGTCCACCCCGGCTACGGCTTCCTCTCGGAGAACGAGGACTTCGCCGATGCGTGCGAAGCGGCCGGCATCATCTTCATCGGCCCGCGCGCCGATTCCATGCGCAAGATGGGCTCGAAGACCGAGGCGCGCAAGACGGTGAGCGCCGCGGGCACGCCGGTCGTTCCCGGCGACAACGGTCCCGGCGGTAACGGCTTCCCCGACGCGGCGTCGGCGCTCGCCAGCGCGAAGAACATCGGCTTCCCGGTGCTCATCAAGGCGGCCGCGGGCGGCGGCGGCAAGGGCATGCGCCTGGTCGCGAGCGAGGGCGAGTTCACGAGCGCGTTCGACGGCGCGCGCCGCGAGGCGATGGGCGGGTTCGGCGACGACACCGTCTACCTCGAGAAGGCGATCATCCGGCCGCGCCACATCGAGATCCAGGTGTTCGGTGACAGCCACGGCAACCTGGTGCACCTCGGCGAGCGCGACTGCTCGATCCAGCGCCGTCACCAGAAGGTGATCGAGGAAGCGCCGAGCCCGGCGGTGTCGGCCGAGCTGCGCGCGCGCATGGGCACCGCGGCGGTCGCGGCCGCGGGTGCCGTCAACTACCTCGGCGCCGGCACCTGCGAGTTCCTGCTCGGCTCCGACGGCGAGTTCTACGTCCTCGAGATGAACACGCGCCTCCAGGTCGAGCACCCGGTGACCGAGATGATCACCCAGCGCGATCTCGTGCACATGCAGATCGACGTCGCCAACGGCGAGCCGCTCTCCTTCGCGCAGGAGGATCTCAAGGTCCACGGCGCCGCCGTCGAGTGCCGCATCTACGCCGAGGATCCGATCCGCTTCCTTCCGTCGCCCGGCAAGATCCTTCAGCTGCGCACCCCGTCGGGCCCCTACGTGCGCGACGACTCCGGCGTCTACGAGGGCGCGGAGATCAGCGTCTACTACGACCCGATGATCTCGAAGCTGATCACCTGGGGCGCGACCCGCGCCGAAGCCATCGACCGCATGGCCCGCGCGCTGTCCGAGTACCGCGTCGGCGGCATCAAGACCAACCTCGCGTTCCACCGCCGCGTCATGCGCAACGAAGACTTCCGCCGCGGCAAATACGACACCTCGTTCATCGAGGGCCACAAAGCCGAGCTCCTCCGCCCGCTCACGCTCGAAGAATCCGACGAAGCGCTCGACGCCATCCTCACCGCCGCCGTCATCCACGCCACCAGCACATCGACCGACGCCCCCGCCACGACCTCTCCCGTCGCCTCCACCGAACGCTCCGCCTGGCAACGTCGCCCCGAATAGGGGTCACTCTCTGGGGTCGCAACCGCCTGAATCAACAAGCCTTTTAAGCAGGGTTGCGTTTCGTGACACGTGGGGCGGGGGCTTGTCCCCGCCACCGCAACTAGACGCGGGCGAGCAATTCGTCGACTTCCGATTTGCGCGGACACCCGGATCGCCCGAGCCCGCGGCATTTGAGCGCCGCCGCCGCGTTCGCGAACCGGAGCGTCTCGCCGATCGATTTGCCGTCGAGCAGCGCGCAGATCGCCGCCGCGTGGAACGTGTCGCCGCAGGCGGTCGTGTCGACGACGTCGACGGGAAACGCCGGAGAC